>NZ_JAUSBZ010000043.1 GCF_030651755.1 Phenylobacterium sp.
GTGGAGGTTCGAGTCCTCTCCTGGGCACCACCCCATTCTAAGGTCTCCTCGGGGTGGCCGTCCTCAAGCTCCCCGCTGGACACCCCAAAGCCGCGCGGCGAGGCCCGCGCCATCTGCGGAGCAAGCGGTCTTGGCCAACCACCTTCATAAGGGCGACCTGCCCGCCGACCTCTTCCAGGGGGTGGACGCCGTGGCCGTCGACTCCGAGACCATGGGCCTGCGCCTGGGGCGCGATCCGCTCTGCGTGGTGCAGATATCGGCCGGCGACGGGGACGCCCATCTGGTCCAGCTGGACCGGGCGACCTATGACGCCCCCAATCTGAAGGCCCTGCTGACCAACCCCGCGGTGACCAAGATTTTTCACTTCGGGCGAT
This sequence comes from Phenylobacterium sp., assembly GCF_030651755.1. Taxonomy (GTDB): domain Bacteria; phylum Pseudomonadota; class Alphaproteobacteria; order Caulobacterales; family Caulobacteraceae; genus Phenylobacterium. The sequence continues at coordinate 375 of NZ_JAUSBZ010000043.1, forward strand.
TCGACATCGCCATGTTCCATCTCCATCTGGGGGTGATGACCGCGCCCGTCTATTGCACCAAGATCGCCTCCAAGCTCGCCCGGACCTATACCGACCGGCACGGGCTGAAGGACGTGACCCGGGAAATGGTCGGCGTGGATCTGTCCAAGGCCCAGCAAAGCTCTGATTGGGGAGCGGCGGCGCTCTCGGAGGACCAGGTGGCCTATGCCGCCTCGGACGTGCTGCACCTGCACGCCGTGCGCACCCGCCTCGACGCCATGCTGGTCCGGGAGGGGCGAGACGCCCTGGCGCGGGCCTGCTTCGACTTCCTGCCCCACCGAGCCCTGCTGGATGTGGCCGGGTGGGAGGAGTCCGACATCTTCGCGCACACATGAGGCGTTGGTGAGCGCCCTGGCATATGAGGCCCGCGGGCCGGCCTCGGCCCTGGCCATGGCCCGCTGGCGTGGCCGTTCGCGCCTGATCCGGCGGCTGCGGGTGATCTTGCCGGTCATCATCGGGGTGATCGTGATCGGCCTGACCGCGATGGTGGTCTACAACACGGTTTCGGGGGCGGCCGCTGCGCCGGAAGAGGCCGATGCGCCAATCCGGCTGGTCAATCCCCGCTTCATGGGCCGCGACGACCAGGGCCGGTCCTTCATCATCTCCGCCAACAGCGCGGTCCGCGATGAGAACGACTACCAGCGGGTGGTCCTGGACCGTCCGGCCATGGTTCTGGACGGCGAGGGGTTGAGCCCCATGCGGCTATCGGCCCAGTCCGGCGTCTTCCATGAGGGTGACGGCGTCCTGCGGTTGCAAGGCGATGTGAGCCTGAACGACCAGGACGCCTCCTTCGACACCGGCAGCGCGGTGTTCGACACGTCCACCGGCGTGCTGGAGGGCGAAGGCCTGATCACCGGCGCCGGACCCCTTGGAGAAATTCGTGCAAAGTCCTATGGCGTGTACGACAACGGGCAGCGCATGGTCTTCAAGGGCGGCGTGAGCGGCGTCCTCACCCCGAACGCGCCGCGATGATGCGAAAACAAGGCGTCTTGAGATGAAGTTTCCTCCTTCAGGCGGCCTTCGCCTTCCGGCCCTGTTGGCGGGCGCTGCGCTGATGGTCGCCCCCCTCGGTCCGGCCCAGGCCCAACTGGCTGCGGGCTCCAACGCGCCCGTGGATATCACCGCCGACGAGCTGGAGGTGATCAACGCCCGCTGCCAGGCCATCTGGCGGGGATCGGCCGAGGCGCTCCAGGATGGGTCCCGGTTGCGGGCCGATGTGTTGACGATCCGCTATGCCGCCGCGCGCCCAGCCCGCACGGGTGCGGAGTCGACCTGCGGCGCGCTCCAGGGCCTCGACGCCCAGGGGTCGGTCTACTACGTGACGCCCAACCAGCGGGTGCGGGCCAATGCGGCGGTCTATGACGCGGCCAGCGACACCATCACCATGACCGGCGATGTGGTCGCCGCCCAGGGCCAGAACGTGCTGCGCGGCGAGCGGCTGGTGATTCAGGTGGCGACGGGACAGGCCCGGATGGAGACCAGCGCCCGGGGCGCCGGAACGCCCGGTCGGGTGCGCGGTGTCTTCTACCCGAACCAGACGCAGGGCCAACCTGCGCCCAAGCCCTGAGGGAACGCGGTGCTCGACAAACCCCAGGCGGCGACCGCCGACAGCCTCAGCCGCACCACCGGGCTGGTGGTCGACAATATCGGCAAGTCCTACCGTGGGCGTCCGGTGGTGAAGGGCGTCTCCCTGAGCCTGGCCCGGGGCGAGGTGGCGGGGCTACTGGGTCCGAACGGGGCGGGCAAGACCACCTGTTTTTATATGATCACCGGCCTGATCACCGCCGACTACGGGGCCATTTATCTGGATGGCGAGAACATCACCGCCCAGCCCATGTATCAGCGCGCCCGCATGGGCCTGGGCTATCTGCCGCAGGAGACCTCCATCTTCCGCGGCATGACCGTGGCCCAGAACGTCATGGCCGTGGTCGAACTGCGTGAACGGGACGGCGCCAAGGCCCGCGCGACGGTCAACCAGCTTCTGGAAGAGCTGCACATCGAGCACCTGCGCGACGCCCCGGCGATCTCGCTCTCCGGGGGCGAGCGGCGCAGGGTGGAGATCGCCCGGGCCCTGGCCAGCGAGCCATCCTTCATGCTGCTGGACGAACCCTTCGCCGGGATCGACCCCCTGGCCATCGCCGATATCCGCGAGGTCATCGCCTATCTGAAGGCCCGGGGGATCGGCATCCTGATCACCGACCACAATGTCCGTGAGACCCTGGACATCATCGATCGCGCCTCGATCATCCATGCCGGCGAACTGCTGTTCGAGGGTTCGCCCTCGGAGATCATCGACAATCCCGAAGTCCGCCGGGTCTATCTGGGCGACCGTTTCGGGGGCTGACGAGGCTTGGGCGGCGCCCGGCCCACGACCATCCCCATCCTCCGTCATGGTCGGACCTGATCCGACCATCCATGAACACCGGCGAGCGGCTGTGTGCATGGCCCCTCGGGTCAAGCCCGAGGGTGACGGTGGTGGCGGTGCGCCTCTGGCTCAGAGCCCGGCCAGGGCCTGGTCCAGGTCGGCGATGATGTCGTCCACATGCTCCAGGCCCACCGACAGGCGGACCACGTCGGGACCGGCGCCGGCGGCGATCTGGTCGCCCTCTTCCAGCTGGCGATGGGTGGTCGAGGCCGGGTGGATGATCAGGCTGCGGGTGTCGCCGATATTGGCCAGGTGCGAGAACAGCTTGACCGCGCTCACCAGTTTGACGCCCGCGGCGTAGCCATCCTTGAGGCCGAATGTGAAGACCGCCCCCGCGCCCTTCGGCGCATAGCGCTTGGCCCGCTCATGGCTGGGATCGTCGGTGAGGCCCGCATAGGACACCCAGGCGACCTTGGGGTGGGCCTTGAGCCACTCGGCGACGGTCTGGGCGTTGGCGCAGTGGCGCTCCATCCTAAGCGCCAGGGTCTCGATCCCGGTGAGAATCATGAAGGCGTTGAACGGCGAGATGGCGGGACCCAGGTCGCGCAGGCCCAGCGCCCGGCAGGCCACCACGAAGGCGGCCGGTCCGAAGGCCTCGGTGAAGACCTTGCCGTGATAGCTGGGATTGGGGGCGCTGAGGTTGGGCCAGCGGCCGCTCGTCCAGTCGAACTTGCCGCCATCGACGATCGCCCCGCCGATGGAGTTGCCGTGGCCGCCCAGGAACTTGGTCAGGGAGTGGACGACGATGTCCGCCCCATGATCCAGGGGCCGGCAGAGATAGGGGGTGGCGAGGGTGTTATCGACCACCAAGGGGACGCCGGCGGCATGGGCGACCTCGGCGATGCCGGCGATGTCCATCACCACCCCGCCGGGATTGGCGATCGACTCGATGAAGACCGCCCGGGTCTTGTCGTTGATGGCGCGGGCGAAGGCCTCGGGCTCAAGCTCCTCGACGAAGGTCACCCCCCAGCCCATGCGCTTGAAGCTCTGGCTGAGCTGGGTGATCGAACCGCCATAGAGCTTGCGCGAGGCGACAATATTGCAGCCGGGCTCCATCAGGGTGTGGAAGACCAGCAGCTGGGCCGCATGGCCGCTGGCCACGGCCAGGGCCGCCACGCCTCCTTCCAGGGTGGCCAGGCGGGCCTCGAGCACGCCCGAGGTGGGGTTGCCCAGACGGGAATAGATGTTGCCGGCCGCCTCCAGATTGAACAGCGCCGCGGCGTGGTCTGAATCGTCAAAGACATAGGAGGTGGTCTGGTAGATCGGCGTGATCCGCGCCTTGGTCACCGGGTCGGGGGCGGCGCCCGCATGGATGACCAGGGTTTCGGGGCGCAGGGGCGCAGAATCAGACATGGCGTCTTCCCTTATTGAATCCGTTTTCTTGGACCTCGCGCCTAGCACGGGGAGGGGCAGGTCCGAAACCTCGCGCCTGAATTTGCGCTGACCGCCCGGAGTTAACCAATCGGTGTGGGATCGCCGTCTAGCCTTGCCAGCAAGAAGCAGGCCAGGAGGGCTGAACTTGGCGCTCAGCGCGCGACTCGAGATCCGTCAGGGGCAGGGGTTGGTCATCACCCCCCAGCTGCAGCAGGCGATCAAGCTGCTGCAACTGTCGAACCTTGAGCTGGACGCCTATGTCGAGGGTGAGCTGGAGCGCAATCCCCTGCTGGCCCGGGACGAAGGCGAGGCCGAGCCCGCCCCTGAGGCCATTGACGGCGCTGGCGAGGCCCGGGCCGAGGCGGCCCTGGACGAGGTGGCCGCCGGTTCGGCCCAGAGTGATCTGGACGCAACCCATGACGACGTCTCGCCGGGCGAACGGGCCACTGGCGATGGGAGCGAGGCGGGCGAAGCCGGCGGGGCCATCGACTGGTCCAAGGCCGGCAAGGGCGGGACCTTCGAAGGCGATGGGGACGGCCTCGACGGCCTCGCGGCCCATGAAAAAAGCCTCGCCGAATTTCTGACCGATCAGGCGGCCCTGCTCGGCTTCACCCCGGCGCAGGCCGCGGTGGCCGCCGTGCTCATCGATGGGGTGGACGAGGGCGGCTATCTGCGCCTGGACCTAGCCGAAACCGCCGGGCGTCTCGGGTGCGACCTGGTTCTGGTGGAAGACGTGCTTGGCCGTCTGCAGGGTCTGGAGCCCACCGGGGTCTTCGCCCGGGACGTGGCCGAATGCCTGCGGCTGCAGTTGATCGAGCGCGATCGCTGCGACCCGGCCATGTCGGCGCTATTGGACAATCTCGACCTGCTCACCCGCCGGGACATGGCGGGTCTGAAGCGGGCCTGCGGGGTCGACGAGGAGGACCTGCGCGACATGCTCGCCGAGCTGCGCGCCCTGACCCCTCGCCCCGGCGCGGCCTTTGGCGGCGAACCCAGCCAGCCGGTGTCGCCGGACGTCTTCGTCCGCGAAGGGCCCGGCGGCCTGTGGCTGGTGGAGCTCAACGGCGACACTCTGCCGCGGCTGCTGGTGGATCAGCGTTATCACGCCAAGGTTTCCGGCGGCGCACGCTCCGACCAGGAAAAGACCTTTGTCGCCGACTGCCTGGCCACGGCCAACTGGCTGGTGCGCAGCCTGGATCAGCGGGCCAAGACCATCCTCAAGGTGTCCAGCGAGATCGTCCGCCAGCAGGACGGCTTCCTGGCCTATGGGGTCGAACACCTGCGGCCGCTCAACCTGAAGACCGTGGCCGAGGCCATCGGCATGCATGAGTCGACGGTCAGCCGGGTGACCTCCAACAAGTACATCGCCACCCCCCGGGGCCTGTTCGAGCTGAAGTTCTTCTTCACCTCCTCGATCGCCTCGTCCTCCGGCGGCGAGGCCCATTCGGCCGAGGCCGTGCGCCACAAGATCCGGCAGTTGATCGACGCCGAGGCGCAGGGCGCCGATGTCCATTCCGACGACCAGATCGTCGAAATCCTGAAAGCCGCCGGGGTCGACATCGCCCGCCGTACGGTGGCCAAGTATCGGGAAGCCATGCGGATTCCCTCCTCGGTCGAGCGCCGGCGGGCGATGAAGGAAGCCGTCTAGATCTCTCCGGCGCTCACCAGCGCCTCGGCGATCTGCACAGCATTGAGCGCCGCGCCCTTCAGCAGCTGATCTCCGGCGATAAACAGCGACAGGCTGCGGCCCGAAGGATCCGACAGGTCGGTGCGGATCCGTCCCACCAGCACCTCATCCCGACCGCTGGCTTCGCCCGGCATGGGGAAGTGGTTGGCCTCACGGTCATCCACCACGCGAACGCCTGGCGCCTCGGCCAGCCAGGCCCGGGCCTCCTCCACGCTCACCGGTTCGGCGAACCGCACCGTCAGGGCCATGGCGTGGGCGCGCAGCACCGGCACGCGGATGCAGGTGAAGCTGGCCGGCAGCTCCGGGGCGGCCAGCAGCTTGCGCAGCTCGGCCATCACCTTGAGCTCTTCGCCGTTATAGCCGGTCTCGGGATCGATTTCGGCGTCGTGGCTGAACAGGTTGAAGGCGTAGGGGTGGGCCAGGACCTTGGGCCGATAGGCCTCGCCGGCCAGGGCTGCGGCGGTGGAGTCCCTAAGCTCGGCCATGGCGGCCGCGCCGGCGCCGGAGGCGGCCTGGTAGGTGGAGCCCACCAGTCGCACGATCAGGCGGCGGGCGTGCAGGGGCGCCAGCGCCACAGCGGCGATGGCCGCCACGCAGTTGGGGTTGGCCACCAGTCGGCCGGGCGTCTCGGCCAGGCGCCAGGCGTTGACCTCGGGCACCACCAGGGGGGTGGCGGCGTCCATCCGGAAGGCCGAGGAGCTGTCCACCACCCAGGCCCCGGCGGCGACCGCGACCGGGCCATAGCGTCGCGACAGGCTGGCCCCGGCCGAGAAGAAGGCCACATCGACGCCGGCGAAGCTCGCATCATCCAGAACCTGGACCGTCACCGGCGCGCCCTGGAAGGTCAGGGTGCGGCCGGCCGAGCGCGGCGAGGCCAGCAGGCGAAGCTCGCCCACCGGAAAAGCGCGGCGCTCCAGGCAGGCGATCAGTTCAGCGCCCACCGCGCCTGTGGCGCCGACAATGGCCACCGTCAGAGGACGGGGCGCACGACCTGACAAGGGCGCGCGTCGTTCACGGGTCATGGACAGAGAGTGCGGCATGGGAGCCTCCGGAGTCTGGCCGGAGGGAGGCTGGCTTTTCCTTGGCCGACCCCATCCTTCCGGCGGGGTCAAGCAGGGATCGTCAGTCGGCTGCGTCCAGCCATGACCAGACCCCTGCGCCCGCGAGCGCAGTGGTTTTAATAATCATGGTCATGGTGGCCAGATGCCGCATGCGGCTCCGATAGGCCTTCAAAGCTCGGGTGTAAAGCGCCGGCGAGGTCGCGCCGCATTGCGAAGCTGAGGCCCCGCGTCCATAGGCAGGTCCCATGACCGCGGTGATCCCAGGGCAGGAACGGCGAATGAGCCTCTCGGAGATTCTCCGGGACCTCGGCGACCTGTCCCATGAGTCCGAGACGCTGGGCGCGCTTGTTGGCCGGTTTGGGCGCCGGGCCTTCGGGGCCCTGCTGTTCGTCTTCGCGGCGCCGAACCTCCTGCCGCTGCCGCCAGGGTCATCGACCTTCCTTGGGGCGCCCTTGATGCTGTTCGCGCCGCAGCTGGCCCTGGGGGTGAAGACTCCATGGATGCCACAGCGCCTCCGCGACCGGCGGCTGGAAATGAGCGTCTTGCGGGGGGCGTTCCTCAAGCTGATTCCCTGGGTGGAGCAGGTGGAGCGCGTCTCCCGGGCCAGGCTCACCTTTCTGTTCGGACCCGTGGGAGACCGCCTGATCGGCCTGGCCTGTACGGTGCTGGCCTTCGTCCTGATGCTGCCCCTGCCCCTGGGCAACCTGCTGCCGGCCGCGGCCATCAGTCTCTTCGCCCTGGCGCTGATCCAGCGCGACGGCGTGCTGGCTCTGGCCGGCTACGCCCTCACGGTGGTGAGTCTTGGGGTGCTGGCCCTGGCGGCGGGGGTTATCCACACTCTTGTGACGGGGGCGATCGGCGGGTTCTGACGGACTTGACACCAACCCGTCACAGGCGCGTTGATGGGGCATGCAAGTCCAAGTCACCGGCAAACACGTCGATGTCGGAGAGGCCCTGCGGTTGCGGGTCACCGACGAACTCACCAGCAGCATTGGCAAATATATCGACCGCGCAGGCGGCGGGGCCGATGTCGTCGTCAGTCGCGAGGGCTACACCTTCAAGGTGGATTGCGCCCTGACCCTGGCCTCGGGGCAGCAGCTCCAGAGCCATGGCACCGGGACGGACGCCCACACCGCCTTCGACTCCGCCCTGCAGAAGATCGAGACTCGGGTCAGGCGCTATAAGCGCCGGCTCAAGGATCACCATCAGCAGGCCCTGGCTAAGCAGGCCGAGACCGCCTCCTATTTCGTGCTGCGGACGCCCGAGGGCGAGGATGAGCCCGACTGGGACGACGGCTCCGCCCAGGGCGAAGGCGCGCCTGCGGCGATGGTCATCGCTGAGACCGAGCGGCCGATCCGGGAGATGACGGTTTCCATGGCGGTGCTTGAGCTGGACATGACCGGCGCTCAAACAATCGTGTTCAGGAACGCCGCGCATGGCGGCTTGTCCGTGGTATATCGCCGCCCCGATGGGAATATCGGCTGGATTGACCCCGAGCGCACGAAGCCAATGAACGGGACAGGCTCCAACGGCCCCGCCTAAGGCGGTCGCCCTCGTATCCTGCCCCCGCCGTGGCCCGTGCTGGTTCGGACCCGTAGAACAGGCCTTCCGAAGCAAGCATGCAGATCGGCGACATCCTGGATCGCGGCGCTATCGCGCTACGCGTGAGCGCGACGGACAAACGCCAGATCCTGGCCCACCTGGCCGATCTGGCGGCCCGCAACTTCGGCCTTGAGGCCAGCACCGTCCTGGACGCGCTCAGTGAGCGCGAACAGGCCGGCTCGACGGGCATCGGCTATGGAATCGCCGTGCCGCACGCACGCATTGAGGGGCTGGACCGTATCCGCGGAGTTTTCCTCAGGGTCGAGCACCCGGTGGCTTTCGATTCCATCGACGACCAACCGGCGGATCTGATCTTCGCCCTGTTGGCGCCGCCGGAGGCCGGGACCGAGCACCTTCGCGCCCTGGCCCGGGTGTCGCGAATGTTGCGGAGCGCCGAGCTTCGCGAACACTTGCGACAGGCGCGGACGCCGGACGCCCTGCACGCCTTGCTTGTCCAAGAGTCAGCGCCCTCGGCGGCTTGAGCCCCCGGGGAGGCCGCAGCGGCCGCCTTCGCGGGCGGCCGGTTCAGAGGCCAGATTCAGTGCACCGACACCGGCGCCAGTTCGTGGGCCAGGGCCGCGGCCATGGCCGCATTGCGGTCGGTCAACACCGCCAGGCGCTCACCGTCAGCCCTGTGGACCGCGTAGAAGGTCTGGCCGGGATCGAGGTCCAGGGTCGCGGACTCCGCATTCGCAGGAATGGTGGCGAGGATTTCGGCCGCACTGACGGGACGGACATAGACGAGGTCCGGAGCGCCTAGGGCCGCAAAAGCTTCAATCGACAAGATCGGCGTCATGATGACCACCTCCAATAGGGTTGCAACGCGCCGGACTCCCACCGGTTCAGTGGGACGGGCGCCGCCTGCTCGACCGCCCCGGGGCCGGCCGATGGGATTTCAGTCTGGGTCTCGGGCCTGACGCCCTAGCCGGCCGTCCGGATAGGGATGCGCTTGATCACGGTTTCAGGCTCTGGCCGGGCCAGATCGATGTGCAGCAACCCATGCTCCAGGGTCGCGCCTTCAACCACCATGCCGTCGGCCAGAACGAAGGTTCGCAGGAAGCCCCGGGCGGCGATGCCGCGGTGCAGATAGGCGTCCTCTTCCTTTGTCGCGTCGTCCTTGCGCGCGCCGGCGATCACCAGCTGGCGATCCTCGACATTGACGTGCAGCTGGTCCGGCGTGAACCCCGCCACGGCGAGGGTGATGCGCAGCCGGCCTTGGCCGCAGTCTTCCACGTTATAGGGCGGGTAGGCTTCGGCGGCGGCCTTGGCGGCCCGCTCTATGCGGGCGCGGGTATGCTCAAAGCCGAGCAGAAACGGGCTGTCGAATACGATCGTCCGGCTCATCTGTCCTCGAGTCCTCATCATCAAGCGACTCCCCGAAGGCCTCGCCCATAGCTGGCGCGAGTCTTCCGGTTGAGGATCATTTGGCGATGCGAGGCCCAGGTTTCAATATCTGGAGGGTTCAGCCCCCACCCGACGAACACTGCACGCAGTTGGGCAGGGCCGGGTCGAGGTCCAGGCGCCGCGGTGCGATAGGCTCACCGCAATTGACGCAATAGCCGAAGTCGCCGGCGGCGATCCGCGCCAGGGCCGCATGAATCCGGCGCCGCTCCATCTCCCGGCGCTGGCGCCCGGCCATGGCCATGGCTTGTACGCGCATGGCGTCCATTCGCGAGAGCCGTCCGACACTGGTCTGGTCGAGCTCCACCGGGGCGCTGTCAGCCTCGGTGGTCTCATCCTGCCGATCCAGGGCGGCGAGGGCCGCCTCCAGCCGGACGGCGGCCTCCTGCGGGGTCATGGGGTTACCGGAACAGCAGCACCGGAACCTTGCCGGTGCGGATCATGGCGGTGGTCGTGCTGCCGACGATCAATTCGCGGATGCGCGAATGGCCATAGGCCCCCATCACCAGCAGGTCGCCCTCGCCCTTGCGCAGCGCGCCCTTGAGAACGGTTTCAACGTCGCCCTCAAGGGCCTTGACCGAGGCCTGGGCCCGGCCCGCCAGCCGCGCTTCGGCGTTGGCCACACGTCCGTCGCGTTGGGCGCCGGGATCGCCGATGATGGCGACCACAACCTCAATGTCGGCGAAGACGGGATTGCCCAGGACGTGGTCCAGCGCCTTGGTCGCGCTGGCGCCGCCGTCATAGGCCACCATCACCCGGGTGATGGGCATGAAGACCCTGGGCGCGACCAGGATCGGGCGGCTGCTGCCGCGCACCACCCGCTCGACCTTGGCGCCCAGGTGGCCCTCGGCGAAATTATGGCTCTCGCCGCGCTTGCCGATGATCACCAGATCAGCGTCTTTTTCGAGCTCGATCAGGGTTTCAGCCACCTCGCCATGGCGGTGAACCAGGTTCACCTCGGCGACGCCGGCGGCCTGCAGGCGGGCCCGGGCGCCTTCCAGCATGGCGCGGCCATGGGCCTGGGCGGCTTGGCCGCGGGCCTCATCAGCCTGGGTCAGCTTCTCCAGCAGCGCCTCGCTGGCGCCGAGACCGACGCTGCCCGACAGATCAAGCCTGGGGCCTGAGCCGGTCTCGGCCCGATTCAGGACGTGCAGCACATCGACCGACGCGCCGCTGCGAAGGGCGAACCAGGCGGCATGGTCACAGAGGCTGGGGCCATAGGTCGAGGCGTCGATGGCGCAGAGAATCTTCTTCACGGACGTTCCTCCTAGTGAGCCCCGAGGCTGGCCTCGGCGCCCTCCTTGTCGTGCATGGCGAAACGATCGACCATGGTGGCGCTGGCGGCGTTCAGGCCGACCACATCGACGCTGGTCCCCTCCCGGCGGAATTTCAAGACCGCTCTGTCCAGGGCGCCGACGGCGGAAATGTCCCAGAAGTGGGCCTGCGAGACGTCGATGGTGACATTCTCGATCACCTCCTTGAAGTCGAAGGCCCCCGAGAAGGTGTCGGCGGAGGCAAAGAAGATCTGGCCCTGGACGGTGTAGCGCCGGGTGCGCCCGTCATCGGACAGGGCGCTTTCCACCGCCACGATCCGAGCCACCTTGCGGGCGAAGAAGATGCCGCTCAGCAGCACGCCCACCAGCACCCCGCGGGCCAGGTCATGGGTGGCGACCACCACGATCACCGTGGCCACCATCACGACTGACGAAGACCAGGGATGGCTGCGCAGGTTGCGGATCGAGCCCCAGTTGAAGGTGCCGATGGCGACCATGATCATCACCGCCACCAGGGCGGCCATGGGAATCTGGGCCACCCAGGGTCCGAGCACGACGATGAGGAACAGCAGGAAGCTGCCGGCCACCAGGGCTGACAACCGGCCGCGACCACCGGATTTCACATTGATCACCGACTGGCCGATCATGGCGCAGCCGCCCATGCCGCCGAGGAAGCCGGTGGCGAAATTGGCGATCCCCTGGCCCCGGCACTCGCGGTTCTTGTCCGAGCCGGTGTCGGTCAGGTCATCGATGATGGTGGCGGTCAGCAGGCTTTCCAGCAGGCCGACCACAGCCATGGTGGCCGCATAGGGGAAGATGATCTGCAGGGTCTCCAGGGTCAGGGGGACCTGCGGGAAGTGGAAGAAGGGGATGGTCGTGGGCAGTTCGCCCAGGTCGCCCACCCGGCGAACGTCCAGGCCCATATAGATGGCCAGGCCCGTGAGCAGCACGATGGCCACCAGGGGCGAGGGGACGGCCCGGGTCAGGCGGGGGAAGAGGTAGATGACGCCGAGGCCTGCGGCGACCATGGCGTAGGTCTGCCAGCCCATGCCGATCAGCTCGGGCAGCTGGGCCATGAAGATCAGGATGGCCAGCGCATTGACGAAGCCGGTGATCACCGAGCGCGACACGTAGCGCATCAGGCCGCCCAGCCGGGCGAGGCCTGCGCCTATCTGCAGCACGCCCATCAGCACCGTGGCGGCGAACAGGTATTCCACCCCGTGATCGCGGACGAGGTCGCCGATCAACAGGGCGATGGCCGCGGTGGCGGCCGAGATCATGCCGGGGCGGCCGCCGGTGAAGGCGATGATCACCGCGATGGAGAAGGAGGCGTAGAGGCCGACCCGGGGGTCGACGCCGGCGATCACCGAAAAGCCGATGGCTTCCGGGATCAGGGCCAGGGCCACCACGATTCCGGCCAGGACGTCACCGCGCACATTGGATAGCCAATCGCGCCGCACATTAGCGAGCAGGTTCATATATTGAGATCAGTCGTTCCACGGGCCCGGGGCTGAAATGCGCCTCAGACGAGCCGTCAGTTGTCCGGGGGATAGGCGCCCGGCCGAGCCACCCGGTCAAAGCCAGGTCCGTCGATGGGGCGGCTATGCCTGGGCTGGGTGAAAATTGCAACCGCAGCGACGCTGCATTGCAGCATCAAGGCCCCGGGCGCCCCGGAAAAGGCGAAGGCCCGCAGCGTTAACTGCGGGCCTCCATGGTGGAGCTAAGCGGAGTCGAACCGCTGACCTCTTGAATGCCATTCAAGCGCTCTACCAGCTGAGCTATAGCCCCAGGTCCTGGGCACTTCGGGCGGGCTGGCCGTCCGAAGAGGCGCGGAACCTAGTCAAAGGTCTGACGGCGATCAAGCACCATTTTCAGGGCCTGTCGCCGGGACCTCAATCTTCGTCCGGTTCGGGGATTCCCTCGATGTCGGCGTCGTCAAAATCCTCATCCTCTTCTTCGAGGAAGGGAACGGCCTCGTCGTCGTCGTCATCGTCGAGATCGTCGTCGTCGCTGAAGCCGGCCAGATTGGCGTCTGGCGACTTCTTCTTGGCGACCCGCTCCACGGGCTCGGCGTCCTCGTCCTCGTCGTCTTCGACGGCGGGGTCCTCGATTTCGTCGATTTCCGGGGCGCTGACGTCTTCGTCCTCGTCCTCGTCGTCATCGGCGTTGCGGGCCTTGACCTGATCTTCGGCCTCAGCCTCCGGCTCAGGGGCCGGCGCGCGACCGCGAACGCGGCGGGTTTTGACCGCCTCGTCAGGGTCAAACTCGGTCTGGCACTTGGGGCACACAGCCGGGCGCTTGGTCAGGTCGTAGAACTTGGCCTGGCAGTTTGGGCAAACCTGCTTGGCGCCCAACTCTGGATTTGCCACGTGGGCGATCCCCTAAAGAGCGGTTTGTCAGAAGCCGGCTCCCTTGCCACGCGCCAGAGCGGCTGTCAAAAGCAAAGCCCCACGGACAAACCCCAGGCCTTTAGGAGGCGTCCATTTCCATCACGGCGGCTGGACTGACCGCGTCGCGCGGCGGCCCGCTGCGGGGCCGTGTGCGCGCTCCCGGCGACAAGTCTATTTCCCATCGCGCCCTGATCCTCGGCGCCATGGCTAGCGGGGTCACCGAGATCTCCGGTCTGCTCGAGGGCGAGGATGTCAAACGCACCGCCCTGGCCATGGCCGCCTTTGGCGCCCAGGTCGAGCGCCTGGGCGACGGCGCCTGGCGGGTCGAGGGCCGGGGGGGCTTTTCCGAGCCTGCCGACGTCATCGACTGCGGTAACGCCGGCACCGGCGTGCGCCTGATCATGGGGGCGGCGGCGGGCTTTGACCTCAGCGCCACCTTCACCGGCGACGCCTCCCTGCGCGGGCGGCCGATGAACCGTGTGCTGAAGCCCCTGGGCGAGATGGGCGCGAGCTGGATCGCCCGGTCCGGCGGCCGGCTGCCGCTGACCCTGCGGGGGGGCGGGCTGAAGCGTCTCGCCTACCGCCTGCCCGAACCCTCGGCCCAGGTGAAGTCGGCGGTCCTGCTGGCGGGCCTGCATGCGGCCGGCGGCGCCCAGGTGATCGAGCCTGAGGCGACGCGGGATCACACCGAGCGCATGCTGCGGGCCTTTGGCGCGCAGGTGCTGGTCGAGCAGATGGCCGACGGGGCGCGCCTGATCACCGTTCCCGGGGGGCAGGCCCTGACGGCGGCCAGGGTCGATGTGCCGGGCGACCCCTCGTCGGCGGCCTTCCCCCTCGTGGCGGCCCTGATCACCCCAGGGTCGGAGGTGACGGTGGAGGGGGTGCTGCTCAATCCCTTGCGCGCCGCCCTGTTCACGACCCTGCAGGAGATGGGCGCAGACCTGGTGATCACCCATGTCCGCAGCCAGGGCGGCGATCAGGTGGGCGACGTCACCGCCCGCCACTCGGCCTTGCGCGGCGTGGTGGTTCCGCCCGAGCGGGCCCCGGCCATGATCGACGAATATCCGATCCTCGCCATCGCCGCGGCCTGCGCTCAGGGCCAGACGGTGATGCGCGGCATCGGCGAGATGCGGGTCAAGGAAAGCGACCGCATCGCGCTTACCGCCGCGGGCCTCGCCGCCTGCGGGGTCGGGGTGGAGGAGGAGCCGGAAGGCCTGATCGTGAACGGGACCTTGCGGGCCAATCATCCGGTGGCTGGCGGCGTCCGGGTGACCACCCATGGGGATCATCGCATCGCCATGTCGCATCTGGTGCTGGGCCTTGCGGCCGAGGCGCCGGTCACCGTCGATGAGCCGGGCATGATCGCCACCAGCTTCCCGGGCTTTGTGGAAATGATGACCGGCCTGGGCGGACAGATCCAGGCGACGGAACCCCAGCTGGCATGAGCGGCGATCAGGTGATCACCGTCGATGGCCCCGCCGCCTCCGGCAAGGGCACCATCGCCTCGGGTCTTGGGCGGCTCTATGGGCTTCCGGTGCTGGACTCCGGTCTGCTTTACCGCGCCGTGGGCGTCCTGCTGCAGCGGGCGGGGGGGGATCTGGCCGACGCCGACGCCGCCGCCGTCGTGGCCCGGGGGCTGCGCGCCGTCGCCCTTGATGACGAGGCCTTCCGCACCCGGGGCGCCGGCGAAGCCGCCAGTCAGGTGGCGGTGCATCCGGAGGTGCGCCAGGTGCTGCTGGCCCTACAGCGGGACTTCGCCGCCCAGCCGGGGGGCGCGGTGCTGGACGGCCGGGACATGGGTACGGTCATCTGCCCGGAGGCCGGGGCCAAGCTCTATGTGACCGCAAGCCCAGAAGTGCGGGCCGAGCGCCGCTGGCGTCAGTTGACGGGTCAGGGAGAGCGCGTCGGCCTGGACGAGGTTCTGGCCGATATCCGCCGCCGGGACGCGCGCGACTCCGGACGGGCGGCGGCCCCCATGGCCCCGGCTCCCGACGCCGTCTTGCTGGACACCTCAGAAATGACTATAGACCAAGCCGCCGATGCGGCCCGCCGCATCGTCGAGGCGGCGCGCGCCGGCCAGACCCCGTAAAGGGGCTCCTGGCCTGGCAAATCCAAACGGGCCTTTTCCTCAGACGGCTGCGGGCGAATTCACCCGCGTGGGCTTACCCCCACGCTTTCGGTTGCAACCCCTAACCTGACGCGGGGACTCCGTCCTTAAGGCCGTGCGCGGCCAGGCGCCCGCCGTCAATTCGAACGAAAGAAGACTATGGCTGACGATATGAGCCTATCCCCCTCCCGCGACGACTTCGCCGCCCTCCTCGACGAGTCGCTCGGCGGCCGTGACTTCATGGAAGGCACCGTGGTCAAGGGCCTGGTGGTGGGCATCGAAAAGGACTTCGCCATCATCGATGTGGGCCTCAAGACCGAGGGCCGCGTCCTGCTGAAGGAATTCACGGGCGAAGACGACTCCAAGATCACCGTCGCCGTGGGCGACACCGTCGAGGTCTTCCTCGAGCGTGTCGAGAACGCCATGGGCGAAGCGGTCATCAGCCGCGACAAGGCCCGTCGCGAAGAAGCCTGGACCCGTCTGGAAGGGGTCTACGCCCTGAACGAGCCGGTCATGGGCTCCATCGTCGGCCGTGTGAAGGGCGGCTTCACCGTCGACCTCGGCGGCGCCTCGGCCTTCCTGCCCGGCAGCCAGGTCGATATCCGCCCCGTGCGCGACGTCGGCCCCCTGATGGGCAAGGAACAGCCCTTCGCCATCCTCAAGATGGACCGTCCCCGCGGCAATATCGTCGTGTCGCGTCGCGCCATCCTGGAAGAAGCCCGCGCCGAACAGCGCACCGAGCTGGTGGCCCAGCTGCAGGAAGGCGAAGTCCGCGAAGGCGTGGTCAAGAACATCACCGACTACGGCGCGTTCGTGGACCTGGGCGGCATCGACGGCCTGCTGCATGTCACCGACATGAGCTGGAAGCGCGTCAACCATCCGAGCCAGGTGCTGGCGGTGGGCGACACGGTCAAGGTGCAGATCGTCAAGATCAACCCCGACACCCAGCGTATCTCGCTCGGCATGAAGCAGCTCCAGTCCGACCCCTGGGACGGCGTGGAAGCCAAGTATCCCGTCGGCGCGAAGTTCACCGGCCGGATCACCAACATCACCGACTACGGCGCCTTCGTGGAGCTGGAAGCCGGGGTCGAGGGCCTGGTCCACGTGTCGGAAATGTCCTGGACCAAGAAGAACGTCCATCCGGGCAAGATCGTCTCCACCTCTCAGGAAGTGGAAGTCGTCGTCCTGGACGTCGATCCGTCCAAGCGTCGCGTGTCGCTCGGCCTGAAGCAGGCCATGGCCAACCCCTGGGACGCCTTCCTGGAAACCCATCCGGTCGGCTCCACCGTCGAGGGCGAAGTCAAGAACGCCACCGAGTTCGGCCTGTTCATCGGCCTGGAGAACGACATCGACGGCATGGTCCATCTGTCCGACCTGGACTGGACCGCGCCGGGTGAGGAAGTCATCACCCGCTACCAGAAGGGCGAGATGGTCAAGGCTCAGGTCCTGGACGTCGACGTCGAGAAGGAGCGCATCTCGCTGGGCATCAAGCAGCTGGGCGGCGATCCGATGGCCGGCGACGCCTATCGCAAGGGCCAGACGGTGACGGTCACCGTGACCGAGGTCACCTCGGGCGGCATCGAAGTCCGCCTGGGCGACGACGAAGCCCCGATGACGGCCTTCATCCGCAAGTCGGACCTGTCCCGCGACCGGGCCGACCAGCGCCCCGAACGCTTCGCCGTCGGCGATCGCGTCGATGCGCAGGTGGCCAATGTCGACAAGGGCGCCCGTCGCCTGTCCCTGTCGATCAAGGCCCTGGAAATGGCCGAGGAAAAGGAAGCCATCGAGCAGTTCGGCTCGTCGGACTCCGGCGCGTCCCTCGGCGACATCCTGGGCGCCGCCCTGCGGGAAAAGGGCCAGCCCAAGGACTGATCGTCCCGCTGAGCTCTCTATCAGAATGGCCCCGTCCGGTTTTT
This sequence comes from Phenylobacterium sp., assembly GCF_030651755.1. GTDB lineage: Bacteria > Pseudomonadota > Alphaproteobacteria > Caulobacterales > Caulobacteraceae > Phenylobacterium. The sequence continues at coordinate 17,651 of NZ_JAUSBZ010000043.1, forward strand.
CCGGGCGGGGCTTTTTCTTGGGCGCGCCCGCCACCTGGGCGGGGGCCTCGTCATCGAGCCTTGATCATCCCCGGGGACTCGCCCATGGTCGCCCCGCTCAACCTGCGGAAAGCTAATGATCAAATCCGAACTGATCGCCCGTCTGGCCGAGGAAAACCCCCATCTGACCCAGCGCGATATCGAGCGGGTGGTGGGCGTCGTCCTGGAGCAGATGATTGTCGCCCTGGAAGAGGGGGGCCGCGTCGAGTTGCGGGGTTTTGGCGCCCTCTCCGTCCGGGCCCGCGACGCCCGGTCGGGACGCAATCCGCGGACCGGCGAGCCCGTCGATGTCCGCGCCAAGCATGTGCCCTTCTTCAAGAGCGGCAAGGAACTGCGCGAGCGCCTGAACGCCGATTGATCGGCCGGGCCGCCTGTCGCGCCCCTGCAACCACCACGCAATCAGCCTGAGGACCATCCGGCGTGAGCATCGTCTCGGAATTCCGTGAGTTCATCTCCAGGGGCAATGTCATCGACCTGGCGGTGGGCGTCATTATCGGCGCCTCGTTCAACGCCATCGTCAAAAGCCTGGTCGATCAGATCATCATGCCGCCCATTGGGCTGCTGACCGGTGGCGTGGATTTTTCGCGACTGCGATGGGTTCTGCGTCCCGACGATCCGGCCACCGAGGCGGTCGAACTCGTGGCCGTCCACTATGGAGCCTTCATCAATACGGTGATCCAGTTCATCATCGTGGCCTGGGCCGTGTTCGTTTTGGTCAAGCTGGTCAACACCATGCGCCGCAAGGAGGCCGAAAAGCCCCCGGAGGCCCAGCCGGCGCCCTCGCCCACTGAGGTGCTGCTCATGGAGATCCGTGACCAGCTCAAGGCCCAGAACAAGGCGCCGCCGGTATCCTGAATCGGTGAGGCGGCTTGCGGATGGGGCCTCCCATCCCCTAATCGACGGGACATGAGCGCTCCCCGCATCGCCTCCAAGATCTGTGGCCTGTCCACGCCGCCGGCGGTCACCGCCGCCCTGGACGGCGGTGCGGCCTATCTCGGCTTCATCTTCTTCGAGGGTAGTCCCCGCAATGTGAGCCCCGAGGCGGCCGCCCAATTGGTCGGTCCGGTGCGTGGCGAGGCCCAGACGGTGGCGGTGGTCGTCGATCCCTCCGACGGGTTTCTCGACCGGCTCATGGAGACATTGAAGCCCGACCTGATCCAGCTGCATGGCGGCGAGCCGCCGGCGCGGGTGGCAGCCATCGGCCTGAGGACGGGGGCGCGGACCATCAAGGTCATTCCGGTCTCCGAGGCCGGCGATCTGGCTGGCGCAGGCGCCTATGAAAGCGCCGCCGACCATCTGATGTTCGAAGGCCGGCCGCCCAAGGACGCGTCCCTTCCCGGCGGCGTCGGCGCACGATTTGACTGGACCCTGCTGTCGGGGCGCAGGTTTTCGCGGCCCTGGTTCCTGGCTGGCGGCCTTGACCCCTGGAATGTGGCCGAGGCGATCAGCCTGTCCGGCGCGCCCACGGTGGACGTTTCCTCTGGCGTGGAGCGCGGTCCCGGACTAAAGGACCCGGCCTTGATCACGGCCTTTTTGGACGCCGTGCGCCGCGCATGACGAGCTCTTTGCAAGGACGCGCAAGACGATGAACGCCCCGACGCACCCCCAGGCGCCGCCTGCGACGCCCAACGATTTCGCCGCCTATCCGGACGCCAATGGGCGGTTCGGCCAGTTCGGCGGGCGCTATGTGGCCGAGACCCTGATGCCTCTGGTGCTGGATCTGGAGGCCGCCTATCTGGCCACCAAGGAAGACGCCGCCTTCCAGGCCGAACTGAATGGTCTCCTGACCCACTATGTGGGCCGGCCCTCGCCCCTCTATTTCGCCGAGCGCCTGACCGACCACTTCGGCGGGGCGAAGATCTATTTCAAGCGCGAGGACCTGAACCACACCGGCGCGCACAAGATCAACAACTGCATCGGCCAGATCCTGCTGGCCCGGAAGATGGGCAAGACCCGGATCATCGCCGAGACGGGCGCTGGTCAGCACGGGGTGGCCACGGCCACGGTCTGCGCCCGGTTTGGCCTGCCCTGCGTGGTCTATATGGGCGCCGTCGACGTCGCCCGACAGCGGCCCAACGTGTTCCGCATGAACCTGCTGGGGGCCGAGGTCACGCCGGTGACCAGCGGCGCCTCGACGCTGAAGGACGCCATGAACGAGGCCCTGCGCGACTGGGTCACGAACGTCGAGGACACCTATTACCTCATCGGCTCGGCGGCTGGCCCACATCCCTATCCGATGATGGTCCGCGACTTCCAGGCGATCATGGGCCGGGAGATCCGCGAACAGATCCTGGAGGCCGAGGGCCGCCTGCCGGACGCCGTCGTCGCCTGCGTCGGCGGCGGTTCCAACGCCATCGGCACCTTCCATCCCTTCCTGAACGATGAGCAGGTGCGGATCATCGGGGTCGAGGCCGCCGGCGACGGCATGGGCACCGATCGCCACGCCGCGGCCATCAATGGGGGCCGTCCCGGCGTGCTCCATGGCAACAAGACCTATCTGCTGCAGGACGCCGAGGGCCAGATCACCGAGGCCCACTCCATCTCGGCCGGCCTCGACTATCCGGGCATCGGGCCAGAGCACTCCTGGCTGCACGATGTGGGCCGGGCCCAGTACCTGACCTGCACCGACACCGAGGCGCTCGACGCCTTCAAGCTCTGCGCCGAGCTGGAGGGCATCATTCCCGCCCTTGAGTCCGCCCACGCCATCGCCCGCCTCTCCGACATCGCCCGCGATGTGGGCAAGGGCGGGGTCGTGGTGATGAATCTGTCGGGCCGCGGCGACAAGGACGTGGCCACCGTGGCCGACCACCTGGGACGCACCATCTGATGAAATCCCGTATCGATGCGCGGTTTGCGGCGCTCAAGGCCGAGGATCGCGCCGCCTTCGTCGCCTATGTGATGGCCGGAGATCCCAACCGCGCCACGGCGCTGGACATTCTCAAGGGCCTGCCCGCCGCCGGCGCCGACCTGATCGAGCTGGGCTTCCCCTTCTCCGATCCCATGGCCGAGGGGCCGCCGATCCAGAAGGCCGCCCAGCGGGCCCTGAAGGACGGCATGACCCTGAAGGGCGTGCTGGATCTGGCGGCCGAGTTCCGCCAGGGCGATGACACCACGCCGCTGATCCTGATGGGCTATCTCAATCCCCTGGTCACCTGGGGCTTCGAGGCCTTCGCCCAGGCCGCATCCGCCTCAGGGATCGATGGCCTCATCGTCGTCGACTGCCCGCCGGAGGAGGCCGATCCCCTGGCCGACGCCCTGGACGCCGCCGACATCTCCCTGATCCGCCTGGCCACGCCCACCACTGACGACAGGCGCCTGCCGGTGGTGCTGCGACGGACCTCGGGCTTTGTCTATTACGTGTCGGTGACCGGGGTGACCGGCGCCAAGGAGGCCGACGCCGAGGCCGTGCGTCCGGCCGTGGCCCGCATCCGCGCCGCATCGGGCCTGCCGGTGGCGGTCGGGTTCGGCATCCGCACGCCCGAGCGCGCCGGCGCCATCGCCCAGGTGGCCGACGCCGCCGTGGTCGGCTCGGCCCTGGTGGACGAAGTGGCCGAAGCCCTGGAGCGCAACGAAGACGTGACCGCCCGGGTGCTTTCCAAAGTGCGATCCCTGGCTAAGGCTGTTCGCCTGGCCCGCGTCCCCCCCCTTCCGGCCTAGACCCCATAGCGATGGCAGATCAGAAGAACGAAAAGCCCGCCCGACCGCAAGGATCCCAGGGCGGCTGGCTCTCCCGGATCGCCCCGGGCATCCGCAACGCCTTCGTCAAGCGCGAGACGCCGGAGAACCTGTGGGTCAAGTGCCCCGACACCGGGGAGATGATCTATCGGCCTGACCTGGAGGCGGCCCTGTGGGTGACGCCTTCCGGCCACCACATGCGCGTCGGCGCCAAGGACCGGCTGAAGATCACCTTTGACGACGGCGAGGTGGAACGGATCGCCACCCCTCATGTCACCGAAGACCCGCTGAAATTCCCCGACGACCGTCCCTATGGGGAACGGCTGAAGGCCGCCCGCAAGGCCACCGGCGAGCATGACGCCATGGCCATCGGAGTCGGGAAGATCCAGGGCCAGGAGGTCGTGGTGGTGGTGCAGGACTTCGCCTTCATGGGCGGGTCCCTGGGCATGGCCGCTGGCGAGACCTTCATCAAGGCCGCCCGCGAGGCGATCGCCCGGCAATGCCCCTTCGTGATCTTCACCGCATCTGGCGGCGCGCGGATGCAGGAGGGGACCCTCTCCCTGATGCAGATGACCCGCACCACCCTGGCGGTGAACGAGCTGCGGGCCGCGGGCCTGCCCTATGTGGTGGTGCTGACCGATCCCACCTCGGGCGGCGTGACCGCCTCCTACGCCATGCTCGGCGACGTGCATCTGGCCGAGCCCAACGCCATGATCGCCTTCTCCGGGCGCCGGGTGATCGAGCAGACCATCCGCGAAATCCTGCCCCCGGGCTTCCAGCGCTCGGAATTCCTGGCTGAACGGGGGATGGTCGACCGGGTGGTCGGCCGGCCCGACCTGCCGGCCATGCTCGGTTCAATCCTCAAAACCCTGATGCTGGGCCGGGCGCGCACCCGGGCCGCCTGACGCCGCCCCTCCTTCAAAGGCCCCGCCGCCCGAGCCCCCGCCATGTATGATCCGATCCGGGCCTCAGACGCGGTGATCTTGCGCCTGCGCGCCAATCATCCGAGCCTGATCGACCTGACCACCGGCCGGGTCGAGCGTCTGCTGGCCGCCCTGGGCCATCCCGAGCAGCGCTTGCCCCCGGTGATCCATGTGGCCGGCACCAACGGCAAGGGCTCCACCGTCGCCTTTCTGCGCGCCATGGCCGAGGCTGCGGGGCTGAAGGTCCACGTCCTGACCTCGCCGCATCTGGTCCGGTTCGCCGAGCGCATCCGGGTGGCGGGCGAACTGATCAGCGACGAGGGGCTTGAGGCCCTGATCAGTGAGGTTGAGGCCGTCAATGCCGGCGAGCCGATCAGCTTCTTCGAGATCACCACCGTGCTGGCCCTGCAGGCCTTCGCGAACACGCCGGCCGACCTCTGCCTGATCGAGGTGGGCCTGGGCGGCCGGTTCGACGCCACCAACATTTTCGACGCCCCGGCGCTGAGCGTCATCACCCCGGTGGACTACGACCATCTGGAGATGCTGGGCCCGGAGCTCTCCAAGATCGCCTGGGAGAAGGCCGGCATCATCAAGGCCGGCCGTCCCGTCGTCGTCGCCCGCCAGATGGACGAGGCGCTGGAGGTCATCTCCGCCGAAGCCGATGGCCTGGCGGCGCCGATGAGCCTGATGGGCCGGGACTTTGACGCCTGGGAGGCCGGGGGCCGCCTGCTGGTGCAGACCGATGAGCGCCTGCTGGATCTGCCGCCGCCAGCCCTGTTTGGGCCGCATCAGTTCGACAATGCCGGCCTGGCGGTCGCGGCCCTCCTGACGTTGAATGACGCCCGTATCGACGAGGACGCCATGGCCAGAGGCCTGGAGGCCACCGTCTGGCCCGCCCGCTTCCAGCGTCTGTCCGAGGGACGATTGGCCAGGATGGCGGCCGAACGGGGCGCCGTGCTCTGGCTGGACGGGGGGCACAATCCCCATGCCGGCGCCGCCCTGGCCCAGGCGCTGGGGCGCCTGACAGCCCGAGACCCGCGTCCGGTGGCGCTGATCAGCGCCATGTTCGCCCGCAAGGACGCCCAGGGCTTCTTCGCCCCCTTCGCCGACCTGGCGCCCCAGGTCTTCGCCACAGGGTTCGATTCCCCCAATGCGGCCCCGGCCGAGGAGATCGCGGCGGCGGCCCGCGCCGCGGGCCTCATCGCCCATACCGCAGCCGACGTCACCGATGCGCTGAAGGCCGCCCTGGCCCAGGACGGCCCTGCGCCGCACATCCTGATCTGCGGCGGCCTGCACTTCGCGGGCGAGGTCCTGGCCATGGACCCAGAGACCTGGCCGCGGTGACCGCGCCCTCCGGCCGGACGGGCCGAGGTCATCCCCAGACCTGATCAACGGCCGATACGCGCCAGAGAGCCTGGGACGCCGCCGTCACCTCCGAGCGGTGCGCAAAGATCGCCGTATGGCCCCCCCCTTCCGGGCCAGAAGGGAGCTCGGAGCCCGCAACGCGATCAGCGGCCCGGGCGCGCCGCCGGGGGTCTTGAGCCTCAGGCGGCCCGGGACTGTTCCGCGGTCGCCTGCGGCTCTTTCTGCATGATGCAGCCGTACCAGCCGAGCCCGCGATAGGTCTCATAGCCAGGGGTCAGGGCATAGCCGACAGTGGACTGGGCGGCGGCGTAGCTGCCCATCCCCACGGCGTCGCCCGGCAGGGCGAAGATCTCCTCCAGCTCCCCGCGGCGATCGGAGGCGGCGAGCACGCGGCCGCCGTGGTCGAGGAGCAGGACGCGGGAGCGGGCGCGTTCCTCGTCGGTCAGGCGCACCCCGTCGACCACCGCCTGGGCCTGGGGCCGCCAGTCAAAATGGATGCCGAGGACGCCCAGCACCCGGCCATCGGCGGCGCCGTTGGCGCGGATGGCCGCGGCATAGGTGGCGACAGGCGCGTCGTTCAACAGCGGCGCCTTGGCCACGTCGCAGGCGACGAAGTCATTGCCCGATGCGGTGCGCTTAGCTTCGGAGAACCAGGAGGCTGAGGCCACCGAGGCGCCGCGCACCCTGGGATAGCGCTCGGGGCGGCCGGTGGCGACCACCCGGCCCTGGTCGTCGCAGATCCAGAGGTCGAGATAGACCGTATAGGCGTCGAGGATCACCTTCAGCCGGTCTGATGCGTGCTGGGCGGCGGCGTCGGACGCATTGGTCAGACAGTCCACCACCGCGGAGTCCGTCGCCCACCATCGGACATCGCAGGTGCGTTCATAGAGGTTGCGGTCGATGATCTCGATGGCGTTGAGCGCCAGGTCGGCCAGGCGCTGACCGCGCAGGTGGGAGAGGATCGCCGCGCCAATATGGCTCAGCTCATTCAGGTCGGCATGGACCTGGCTCTGCAGGGCGTGGGTGACGTCGTCGATCTCGGTGGAGATGCGCTTGAATTCCTCGGCGACGACGGCGAACGCCTTGCCGGCCTCGCCGGCGCGGGCGGCGGTGATCATGGCGTTGATGGCCAGCATCTTGGCTTCGCGATTGATCGAGGCGATCTCGCCGATGCTGGAACCGGCGACCTTGGACAGCCGCGCGGACAGTTCCAGAATGCGTTCCGGGGCGAGGCCCCCATCTGAATTGGACACGTCACACCCCACCCGCGCCGCGAATCAAGGCGCCCGCGCGGCGATGAGCTTATGTGGCAAGTGTTACTCACAGATTGTGAGCCCGCGGGCCGCGACCCTACCGGCGATGGGCCTTCAGATTGCTCAGCCCCGCAGGATCTTGTCCATCGCCTTGCCCCGGGCCAGCTCGTCGATGAGCTTGTCCAGATAGCGGATCTCCCGCATCAGCGGATCGGCGATCTCCTCGACGCGCACGCTGCAGATCACGCCCCTGATGCCGGCCCGCGCCGGGTGAAGGGCCGGCGCCTGGGCGAAAAAGGTCCGGAAGTCCGCCCCCTCCGCCAGCTGAGCCTCGAACCCCTCGGGGCTGAAGCCGGTGAGCCAGAGGATGATCTGATCGACCTCGGCCTTGGTGCGCCCCTTGCGCTCGGCCTTGGCCACATAGTGCGGATAGACGCTGGCGAAGCTGGTGGTGAAGATGCGGTGTTCAGTCATGGGGGCTCGCAAGGCTTTGGCGTCTCAACCGGCGGCGGGCGGTCGCCCGCCCGGTCGCCTCAGGCCCTAGGCGCAGGGCTGGGGCTCGCCGCCGCCCAGGTCGATACGGAAGCAGTGCTCGTGGCCGTTGGCCAGGTCGCAGACGACCACCTGGATCTCCCCGCCCAAGTCGGCCGGCGGGTGGAAATCCTCCACATAGGCGAGGGCGGCGGCCTCAAACGAGGCCTCCTCCACGATCTGTGCGGGATGGTGGTCGTCCTGCCGGGCGTGAACGCTGAAGCGGCGCGAAGGCTCTTCTATCTGCGGCATGGTCATCTCCTCGCCTGTGAGAACGTGCGGGGGCCAGAAAGGATTCGTCAGCGCCGCAGCCCAGCCTCCTAGGCCAGCTCGAACTGCCCGACGCGCTTGCGCAGGATGGCCTCGGCGTCGGCCATGATCTTGTCGATCAGGTCCTTCACCGTCGGGATGTCGTGGATCAGGCCCGCAACCATGCCGCAGGACCAGCCGCCGGCGTCCATCTGCCCGTCGCGCATGATGGCCGGATAGACGCCGGCCACTTCCGGGGCGATGTCGGCGAAGGTGAGGGCGGCGCCCATCTCCTTCTCCTTGGCCAGCAGGCGCTCGACGCCGGCGTTCACCAGCACCCGCTCAGTATTGCGCAGGGGCCGCATGATCAGCCGGGTGTCGAGCTCGCTGGCGTCCACCAGGGCCTGCTTCACATTGGGGTGCACCGGCGCTTCCTGCGTCGCGATAAAGCGGGTGCCCATATTGATCCCGTCGGCGCCGAGGCAAAGCGCGGCGGCCAGGGATCGCCCATCGGCCATGCCGCCCGAGGCCAGGAACGGAATCTCCAGCTCCTCGGCCGCCCGGGGCAGCAGGATGAAGTTCGGCACGTCGTCCTCGCCCGGATGGCCGCCGCATTCGAAGCCGTCGACGCTGACCGCGTCGCAGCCGATGGCCTGGGCCTTCACCGCGTGGCGCACGGCGGTGCACTTGTGGATCACCTTGATGCCCGCCTCTTTCAGGGCCGGCAGGTACTTCTGCGGATTGTTGCCCGCCGTCTCGACGATCTTGACCCCGGACTTGACGATGGCCTCGACAAAGCCCGGATAGTCCGGCGGCGTGACCGAAGGCAGGAAGGTCAGGTTCACCCCGAACGGCTTGTCGGTCATCCCCCGGCACCGGGCGATCTCGGCGGAAAGCTTCTCCGGCGTCCCCTGGGTCAGGCCGGTGATGATGCCAAGCCCGCCTGCATTGGACACCGCCGCGGCCATCTCGGCGAAGCCCACATAGTGCATGCCCCCCTGGACGATCGGATGCTCGACGCCGAGCAGGTCAGTGATGCGGGTCTTCATGGTCGGCTCCTCCCGAGGGGCTTGTGCTTGTTGGGTCGGAGTCGTGCGCGGAATGGGGGGCGTGTGCAAGTGGAGAGCGTGGGGTTCAGTAGTCGTCCCCGGACTCCTCCCAGCACTCGTGTTCCACCTTCCCCGTCGACAGGTCGTAGCTGCCGTGCACGCCCCGCATCTTGAAGTTGAAGTGCCGGAACGTGTAGGAGACTGCTTCGTGCGTCGAGACCCGCCGGCGGCTCTCGAGGTGTCCGCCAACCCCCAGGTAGTGTCTGAACTCAATCCGAGTCCGGTCGCGCGGGGCGGGCGAGGTTGCCGTGCCCCGCCTCGCGTCACTGACACCGTAAAAGTAAGTCCGGTTCCACTGATCCAGCGGCCCGATGCACGCGATAGGCGCGAGCGCGCGCTCGACCCGGTCAATCTCCGCGGCCCGGGGGCGGGGAATCAGCACTTCGGCGAGCAATATCCAGCCCAGCAGACCGACCAAGTAGAGCGGGTACAGGCTCAGAAGGCCCAGCGGTATGAGCAGCCAGCGCCACTTCACGCTAGCTATGCGGCTGAACATCCTATCGTAATCTCAAAATGTCACCGGAGACATGGACGGACCCTGAGGCGCGATGTCCGGAATCTTTAGCGGACATTCGGTAAAAACAATCATGGGGTGATGCGATTTACTTCTCTGCATTCCACCTCAAATAGGTCGTTGCCAGCCGCGAGTTTGAGGCTACCGTTGATCTTGTTAAATGTGCCGCTCACCTTCGTCTGACCCTGCTCGGAGATCATTATCTGGTCGCCTAGGTCGTCCAAGCGCGAGAAGTGTTGAGCATATGGGTCGCTCAGCCGGAACTCACCGTAGGAGTCACTCCAAGCCTTCACGTAAAAAGGGTATTTGGTCACGCTCGCGGCGAGGGAACTGACTGGCTGACGTGTCTCCGGTTCGCCGACGCGCTGCATTGTCCCGGTGCAAACCAGCGACGTAGTTTTACCCGAGCAGCCGCCCAGCAGTAACAATACAGCTATGGCTGTGGCGCGCATCGGTCTCCCCTTTACCGGATCGTCCTTCGCTCCTTGCGCATGGTCAAGCCTGGCAGCTTGTGAGCTGGCCCTATTGCAGCCCTGACGGCTCCGCTCGTTGACAATGTTTGCCGTGCTTGCCCAAGTTGTGCCGAGGTTTAGGGCATGAGCGGCTCGTGCGTTGTCACGATCTGCTTAGGCCGGGGCAGGATGGGGCAACCGACATACAGGTCTTACCGATCCACTTCGATGTGCCGGGCCATGCTATCCCGCTCGCGACCTTTGTGCGCACCTCGGCTCAGGCCGAAGCGGTCATCCGAAGCCTCAATCGTGAGCTGTTTGAGGGACGCCTCGCGATTGAGGTTGTCGTGCTGCCACCGGAAGATGGCACCTTCCTGGCTCGCCTCGGCGTGATCCTAGGCGCGGGAGTTGCTGCTATCGCCTGGTTCGTCGAAAGCGACGTTGGCAAGGGATTTCTAAAGGGTCTCACCGAACATGAGCCCGCCTATTGGGCGGAACAGCTAGGAAAGGGCGTTCGGTCATCCACTCAGTCAATAGTCGAGACCAGCGAGGCGCATCATTCCGCCGAGAGGGAGTATGGCGAGCTACTGGTGAGCGAGATGGCGAAAGCCTTTCTGCGAAAAGATAACGATGAACTTGCGAGGGCAGGCATAACGCCTAAACAGCTTCGAGACGCGTTCGACGCCAAGAATGAGTTCTATCAGGCTTGCACTGAAACGGCCGATCTCAGAGCTATTGGTTTCAGCGAGACCGCTGACTTCCCGATCCGCAGGAGCGACTTTGTCCGCCTGCAAACGGTGCT
>NZ_JAUSBZ010000050.1 GCF_030651755.1 Phenylobacterium sp.
AGCACCATGTGCGGGCTTGGCAGATTTTCGAACAGCGCCTTGAAGTCGATCTGCGGCAAATGAGGCCCCCATGTTTTCCGGTAACGCTTTCATCGGGGAAGCGATCCACAGGCGCAGGTGCCCATACCGGGCGGTCCCCGCCACATCAACAACCTCGTCCGCGCGTTAACGCCGCGCCTCTGGGTCTGGCGGCGGGAGTCACCTATATCGGCCTGATGGTTGACCCCGACGCCGCGCCGCCGCTCATCGGCGCCGCCCTCATCAAGGATCACGTCAAGCGCCTTCCCGATGCGCCCGGCGTCTATCGCATGGTCGGTGACGACGGCGAGGTCCTCTATGTGGGCAAGGCCCGGTCGCTGAAGAAGCGGGTGACCCAGTACGCTCAGGGCCGCTTCCACACCCAGCGCATCGCCCTGATGGTCGACCTGACCCGGTCGATGGAGTTTGTCACCACCCGCACCGAGACCGACGCCCTGCTGCTCGAGATCAATCTGATCAAGCAGCTGAAGCCCCGGTTCAACGTGCTGCTGCGGGACGACAAGAGCTTCCCCGAGATCGTCATCCGCCGGGACCACGACGCCCCGCAACTGCGCAAGCACCGCGGCGCCCACACGATCAAGGGCGACTATTTCGGACCCTTCGCCAGCGCCTGGGCGGTGAACCGGACGCTCAACACCCTGCAGAAGGCCTTCCTGCTGCGGTCCTGCTCCGACAGCGTCTATGACAGCCGCACCCGGCCCTGCATGCTGCACCAGATCAAGCGCTGCGCGGCGCCCTGCACGGGCCTGGTCTCGCTGGAGGACTACAACGCCCTGGTGGACGAGGCCGAGGCCTTCCTGAGGGGCAAGAGCCGGGCGGTGATGGCCAAGCTGTCGGCCGAGATGCAGGCCGCCTCCGACGAAATGGAGTTCGAGCGCGCCGCCCGCCTGCGCGACCGGATCCGGGCGCTGGCCTCCGTGGCCCAGGAACAGCAGATCAATCCCGAGAGCCTGGAAGAGGGCGACATCATCGCCCTGCACTGCGAGGGCGGCCAGGCCTGCGTCCAGGTCTTCTTCTTCCGCGGCGGCCAGAACTGGGGCAACCGGGCCTATTTCCCGCGGGTCGATAAGAGCGACGAGGCGGCCGATGTCATGGCCGCCTTCCTCGGCCAGTTCTATGAGGACAAGCCGATCCCCAGGCTGATCCTGACCAATGTGGAGCCGGCCGACCGGGACCTGCTGTGCGAGGCCTTCGCCCTGAAGGCCGGTCGAAAGGTGGAGATTCTCCAGCCCCTGCGCGGGGAAAAACGCCAGCTTGTCGAGCACGCCCTGACCAACGCCCGGGAGGCCCTGGGACGGCGGATGGCCGAGAGCTCGGCCCAGTCCAAGCTGCTGATCGGGGTCTGCGAGGCCTTTGGCCTGGACGCGCCGCCAGAGCGGATCGAGGTCTATGACAACAGCCACATCATGGGGACCAACGCCGTCGGCGGCATGATCGTGGCCGGACCCGAGGGCTTCCTCAAGAACCAGTACCGCAAGTTCAACATCAAGGGGACCGACCTCACCCCGGGCGACGACTACGGCATGATGCGAGAGGTGCTGCGTCGCCGCTTCGCCCGGATGGTCAAGGACGAGGAGGCCGGCGAGGCCGCCCCGCGCCCGGACCTGGTGCTGATCGACGGCGGCGCCGGCCAGCTGGCGGCGGCCCAGGAGATCATGGCCGATCTCGGCGTCGACGACATCGCCGTGGTCGGCGTGGCCAAGGGGCCGGACCGGGACGCCGGCCTGGAGCGGTTCTTCATGACCGGGCGCACCCCATTCATGCTCGAGCCCAAGTCGCCGGTGCTCTACTACCTCCAGCGTCTGCGCGACGAGGCCCACCGGTTCGCCATCGGCAGCCACCGGGTGCGCCGGGCCATCGACATGAAGAAGAACCCCCTGGACGAGATCGACGGTGTGGGTCCTGGACGCAAGCGCGCCCTGCTGCACGCCTTCGGCTCGGCCAAGGGGGTGTCCCGGGCCTCGGTGGACGACCTGGCCAAGGTGGATGGGGTCAGCCTGGCCCTGGCCCAGCGGATTCACGACCGCTTCCGCAAATAGGCGCCGGAATCGGCGGGGGTCGGCTATGATCTCTGCGAACCAGGAGATGCTCATGGTCCTTCGTCTCAGCCTCTTCGTCGTGCTGGCCGCGCTCGCCGGGGCTGCCAGCGCCAGTTCACCTGACGCCTGGAGCGCGTTTCGCGCCGAGGTGCGCAGCGCGTGCCTCGCCGCCGCCCGCGCCCAGGGCATGACCAATCCCGAGGTGGTGACCCACCCCTTCGGCTCACAATCCTATGGAATCGCCGTCCTGCGGGAGGGTGATGACAAGCGTATCTGCGTCTTCAACAAGGCCACCAAGGCCGTCGAACTCACCTGAACGACCAGTCAAGGCGGCCGATGAAAGCCCTTCCGAACATTCTGACCTCCCTGCGCCTGGTGCTGGCGCTGTTCATGTTTGTGGCCCTGGCCACGGCGGCGGGCGCCACGCCTTGGGTCAGCGAGCGCCTGACCCTTGAGGCGCAGTTCACCCTGCAGCGGTGGGCCTTCTACGCCTTCGTCATCGCCGCGGTGACCGACTGGTTCGACGGCTGGCTGGCCCGCAAGTACGATGCGGTGACGGTGTGGGGTTCGATCCTCGACCCCATTGGCGACAAGGTGCTGGTCTGCGGCGCGGTGCTGGGCCTGATGTCGTTGGGCCCTCAGCCGCTGGTCCTGCTGCCGGCCGGCCTGATCCTGTTCCGGGAGTTCACGGTCAGCGCCCTGCGCGAGGTCGGCGCCGGCAAGGGGATCGTCCTGCCGGTGACCATGCTGGCCAAGTGGAAGACCGCCTTGCAGATGACCGCGCTCGCCGCCGAGCTGTTCGTGGCCAGCTGGGGGGCCTTTGGCCTGCCGCACACGCCGGAACTTCTGGGTCCTGCCAGTCTGGTGGCTCACACCCTGTTCTGGCTGGCGGCCCTGGTGACGGTGATCACCGGCGCCCAGTACTGGGAGCAGACCCGCAAGGCGCTCGCGGAGTGAGGGCCAGCGAGCGGGGCGGTCGCGTCGCCGCAGACGGACCGGGCGACCGGTCCAGCTGCATCAGGCGCACCAGCATCGCTTCTCCAGTCATCCGCAGCATCATCGCGACTCTCCCTGCCCTGCGCGGCCCGTTCGCAGGTCTCGATAATGCGAATGAATCGCATAAACGGTCAAGAGTCGGCCTTGCGGTGGAGCTAAAGACTGGGTCGCGCGTTATGCTGCCCTAACAACGGAAGAGACACTCCCATGCGCCCCATCGCCTATTCCCTGGTCGCGGCCCTCGCCCTCTCGTCCGCCCCTGGCCTCGCCTCGGCCCAGGCGGCCGGCACGCCGCTTGGCAACTTCTTCAACTGTGACGCCAGCGGTCAGCGCCAGGAGACCGGCGCCCTCCTGGGCGGCGTCGCCGGCGCCCTGCTGGGCAGCCAGGTGAGCCGCAATGAACGCGCCCTGGGCGCGGTGGTCGGGGCAGGCCTCGGCGCCGTCGCCGGCTCCTGGATCGGTTGCCGCATGCAGGTCAGCGAGCAGCAACGGGCCCGCAACGCCTTCGAAACCGCGCTGAACACCAATCAGAGCCAGACCTGGAATGATCCCACCACCGGGACCACCGGTCGCGTGGACATCATCAACGCCAATACCAGCTACGGCGGCGGCGCGAGCGCCGGCGCGACCTTTGGCCAGCCGACCTCGGCGGCCAATCTGCGCTATACCGGCCGGGCTCAGCCCCTGCGGACCTCGTTCGAGCCGACCAACGCCCAGTACACCACCCGCAACACCGTCAATCTGCGCGCCTCGCCCTCGGCCAACGCCGCAGTGGTCGGCCAGCTGCGTGGCGGCCAGACCTTCAATGTCGCCGGTCGGGTGGCGGGCGACCGCTGGCTGCTGGTGGAGCAGAACGGCTATGTGACCGGCTATGTGGCCGAGTGGGTCGTCCAGCCCGTGGCCAGCGGCGGTGGCTATGCCACCACCAACTGCAAGGTGGTTCAACAGACCATCCAGCCCCGCATGGGCCAGTCCACCACCGAGCGCTACACCGCCTGTCCGGAAGCCGGCGGCGGCTGGCGTCTCAGCGCGGCCTGATTGGATCTGACCTCAAAGACCAAGGCCCGGGGCTCAAACCCCGGGCCTTTCTGCGTCACGACATGGGATTGGCTTCTGGCGGCGGATCGCCGGGCAGGGGGATGAACTCGCCGTCGTCGGCGTCGGGCAGCTTCATACGCCCGGCCCGCCAGTCGGCCTTGGCCTGCTCGATCCGGTCCTTGGACGAGGAGACGAAGTTCCACTCGATGAACCGCTCGCCCACCGGCTCGCCGCCTAGCAGCATGACGATGGCGTCGGTGACCGCGGTCAACAGCACCGGCTGACCCGGGGCGAAGACCAGCATCTGGCCCTCGCCATAGGTATGGCCGTCCACCTCCACCTGGCCCCGGGCCACGTAGGCCGCCCGCTCCGGATCCTCAGCTGGAAGTTGCCCCCGCGCGCCGGCCGGCATCGTCCAGTGGACGTAGAACAGCGGCGAATGCACCGGCACCTTGGACTTGGCGCCAAAGGCCTCGCCGGCGATCAGCACCGCCTTCAGCCCGTCGTCCTGCGCATGGGTCACCAGGTCGTCGGCGTCGAAGTGGACGAAGCTGGGATCGATCTCCTCCTGGGCCTGCGGCAGGGCGAGCCAGGCCTGGATGCCGTCCATCCGCCCGCCGTGGCTGCGCAGGTGCTCGAAACGTTCGGAATGGGTGATGCCCCTGCCCGCGGTCATCCAGTTGACCTCGCCGGGCTTGATCTCCTGGACCGCGCCGACGCTGTCGCGGTGGGTCATCTGGCCATCGAACAGATAGGACAGGGTCGACAGGCCGATATGCGGGTGCGGCCGCACGTCCACATTGGCCGGAAAGCCTGGATCAAACCGCGCCGGTCCCATGTGGTCGAAGAAGATGAACGGCCCGACCATCCGCCGCTTCCCATAGGGCAGCACCCGCCCCACCTCAAAGCCGCCAAGATCCTTGCGGCGCTGGTCAATGACGAGATCAATCATGGGCGGCTCCCTTGGGGGTTGAGGCCCTAGAACATAGGGCCGCCACCCTGGCTTGTCGCCCTGCTGGCGGGGGATGTCGGGTCGTTGACGGGGGGATGTCGTGGCGGCTCAATGGACTGAGGCGGCAGGGTCGGGCCGATCGCCGACAGGGGGAATGGGCGCGTGCTGATCCAGAAACTGAGGTTGCAGCGAGGCTGGTCGCAGGAGCAGCTCGCAGAGGTGTCCGGGCTCAGCGTGCGCACGGTTCAGCGGCTGGAGCGGGGCCAGACCGGCAGCCTGGAGTCCCTGAACGCCCTGGCGGCGGTCTTTGAGATCGACATCTCCCGCCTCACGGAGCCCGACATGGACAAACCCACGACCGAGGCCATCAGAGCCGACGAGGCGCTCGCCCTCGCCCAGGTGCGCAAGCTGAAGGCCTTCTATGTGCACTTCGCCCAGTACGCCGTTGTCATTACCATCCTCGCCCTGATCAACCTGGTGGGCCAGCCGGGCTACTGGTGGTTCGTCTGGCCCGCGCTGGGCTGGGGGCTGGGCGTGGCCGCCCATGCGGCCTCGGTGTTCGACATCTTCCCGTTCCTGAACGGCGACTGGGAAAAGCGACAGGTGGAAAAGCGCCTGGGCCGCGAACTCTAGGGGCGTGGGGGCGCCTTAGCCGGCCCCGCCCAGCACCCGCGCCAGGAAGTCGCCGCCCAGTCTCAGGCCGGTCTCGTCGATGCTGTGGCCCAGGCCCCGGGCGGCGTGGGTGGTGATGTCGAAGTCCAGCGCCTGGAAGTCCGCCTGCGCCTGGCCCATGGCGGCGAAGGGCACCATGGGATCGGCGTCCCCGTGGATCAGCAGCAGGGGCGGCCGGGTCTTCACCTCGGACTGCAGCGCCTCGGCGTCGGCCAGCATGCCGGAATAGCCGACGACGCCGGCCATGGTCTCGGGGCGCCGCGGGGCCACATGCAGCGCCATCATGGTCCCCTGGCTGAAGCCTACCAGGGCGACCTTGCTGTTGGGCAGGTCGTGGGCGGTTCGGTGCATGTCGATGAAGGCGTTCACCAGGGGCGCGGCCTGCCGCACGCCCGCCGCCCGGCTTTCCCGCCCAAGGTCGGTGAGCGCCCACCACTGATAGCCGCCAGGGGCGGCCGGGCAGGGCTCTGGCGCATTGGGGGCCATGAAGGCGGTGTCCGGCAGGGCGTCGCGCCAATAGGGGACCAGCCCCATCAGGTCGGCCCCGTTGGAGCCATAGCCGTGCAGCAGGATCACCAGGGATTGCGGCGCGCGGCCGCTGGCCGGGGCGGCCATGGGGCCAGTGAGGCGGGTCAGAGTGCTCATGGGTCGGTGGTGAGACAATTGGCGGCGTGGGTCAACAGAGGCGCCCGCCTTGCCAAGGACGACCTTTCGCGTGTTCTAGAGGGATGGGCAGAGATGATCGGTTCGGCGACCCCCACAGGCGCAATCCCGCCGCAAGGGGCGAGGTCTGATGACCCGTCGCCCGGCCAGCGCCAAGAAGGCCCTGTCAGAGGCCAACCTGGTCGCCCTCGGCGCCGAACGGCTGGCGGCCTTGCTGATGGAGACGGCGAGCCCGGCCCTGAAGCGGCGCCTGCGGATGGAGCTGGCCGCCGAGGCCGGGGCCGCTGACCTCGCCTTCGAGCTGGACAAGCGCCTGACCGCCCTGGAGGCCAGCAAGACCCGGGTCTCCTGGCGCAAGCGGCCCGAGCTGCTGTCTGAACTGAGGACGCTGCAGACCCTGATCGTTCAGCGGCTGGCGGGGCTGGAGCCCGCCCTTGGGCTCGACCGGCTGGTGGCCTGGTTCGACATCTATCCGTCCCTGACCCGACGGGTGCAGGACCCCAAGGGGGAGCTGGCCCTGATCTTCGACGCCGCCTCAAGCGATCTGACCGCTCTGGCCTCGCAACTGGGGCCCGAGGTGGCGGGACCCATCCTGGGCGAGGCGCTCGCCACCCGGCTGTCGGAATGGGCGGTGTGGGTCGGTCGCGGCGCAGGGGCGCTGAGCCCGGAGCTCGCCCGACGCCTGCTGGTCGATCTGACCGCCGGCAAGTCTCCGCCCACCGGGCGCCTGGCGCTGGTGGTGCGAAGGCTCGCCGACCGGGCTGGCGACCTGGACGCCTGGATCCTTTCCCTGTCGGACGCCGACCGTAAGAAGCCGGATGTCGCCGCCGAGATCGCCCGACGCTTAGCCGAAGATGGCCGGGCGGGGCCGGCCCGCGACGCCCTGGAAGCGGCGCGCGCCTCAAACCCCCAGGCCCGTCCGGCCCGGGGCAAGGCCGCCGGCCCCGAGCCGCAGGGCGAGGCCTGGTACGCCGCCGAAATCGCCGTGCTGGAGGCCGAGGGCGAGGCCGCCGCCGCTGATGCGGCCCGGTGGCGCCTGTTCGAGCGCACCCTGTCGCCAGAGCCGCTGCGGGCCCTGTTGGCCAAGCTGGCGGATTTCGAGGATGTGGTGGCGCTGGATCGCGCCTTCGAGATCGCCGCAGACCATGGGGACCTGATGCGGGCCCTGGCCTTCCTCATGGACTGGCCCGCCCACCGGGAGGCCGCGGCCCTGGTGCTGAAGCGGCGCGCTGAGCTCCGCGGCGCTCATAATGACCTGCCGGCCTGGGCCGAGCGGCTCTCGGCCCGCCACCCCCAGGCCGCCCTGCTGCTGGTGCGGGCCCGGGCGCTCGCCCTGCGGCGCCTGGGCGCCGGCTTCAGCGACGAGGTGGCCGACCTGATCGTAGAGGCTGAGTCCCTGGCCGTCGGCCTGACCGACGACGCCATCCCCACCCACGAAGCCTTCCTGGCGGAGCTTCGTTAGCCATCAAGGCCGGGATTCGCCTCACAGTATACATAGCCTTCGACCTCGAAGGCCTGGGTGGAGCGAGAGGCGATTCCGGCGCCGCCCTCAATATAATGGGCCGCTCCCATGCTCTCTCGCTTGTCGGCGCGGAAGATGATCCGCTTGGAGACGCCTGCTGGACATAGCTCCTCCGCCCGCCGCTCCCAGACGGCGCGCGCATCGGCCGCCGAGGCGTTGAAGGGCGCCACGGCGAGAAGCGTATATGCCCCCTCGCCGTGCGGCTGCTCCCTGTAGCCGTGGCGCTGGGTCTCGCTGATGGGCCCAAAGGGCGGCGGTGCGGGGGTGGCGCAGGCTTGCAGCGCCAGCCCTATCGTGAGCGGGACCGCGCCTGTGGACATCCAGTTCATCCTCAGTTCGCCTTCGCCTCGCGTTTCAGGCCCCGGACATACTCGACTGTCGCCTTGCCCACGGCTACCGCGTTTCCATAGGTGGCAGGCTCGGTCACGTTCGGCGCGGATGATACGTAGGAGCCCGCCTCCACGCCCGATCCTATACGACGGACTGTGCGGTCATGGGCCGTAGTCTCGAGCAGTTCATCGACGCCGTCGACTGAAGGCACAACGGCGCGGTTGATGTCGAGAAGGGCATAGGTCGCGATGAAGGCGTGGGCATTTTGAATTTCACGCATCAGCCGCGCGCCTTCGTCCTGGAGCCACTCCCGGGCCAGGAACAAGGAGCTCTCCCCAACGGACAGTTTGTCATCGCGCGCCAGCTCCACCTCACGCATCATCGATCTGTGCTCGCTGGAGCCTGGGGCGGGGGGCGCGCCGTTATCGTCCCGCGCGCTCTCCGTCACCGACGCCACCAGCCGTTCTTTCAGCTCCGGCGAAAGCACAGGCAGGGGGAGTGGCGTGGAAAAGTAGGTGAAGGTGTTCCGATAGAGCGGACCCTTGGTCTCCGCTGCGGGCGGCTGGTTCTTGAAGGTGTGGGGTGTCTTGTAGGGCAGGGCGGCGTTCTGGTAGGTCGCCACCCCAACGACGCGAAGGACGCTGGAGTCTTCAGACAGGGTATAGGTCGTCGCGATCTCAACCACGTCGTCAAGAACGCCTGGCGTGACAAGCTTCTGGCTAAGCCCCACGTCGCCGAAGGTGACGGCGCCGCCCCGGTGCGCCCGCGCTGCGGCCCTGAACTCCGCCGCGATGGACTGGTTCAGTGTCTCGGGCGTGACGATCTCAGCAATTTCAGTGGCCTGGCGGTGGGCTCGAGCCGATGGGGCGGCATTGATGATCGCCCCGGCAATGGCGCCCCCGATGACTCCGGCGAGCCCGCCGCCTGCGCCATTCACCTCGGTATAGTACCAGCTCTTGCCGACGCCCACTTCAGTCCCGGTGATGCTGACCGGGGTCTGTCCCAACTGTCCGATGTGGGCCTGGGAGAGCGCCCGAGCGTGCGGCACAGCTTGCGGTGTCGCGCAGGCGGCAAGCGATAGACACATCACGGACGCCATCGCCCGGGAGGAGAAACAGTTCATTTGAGATCCTGAGAAACGGGCGGCCAATCGCCCCGGGCCCGCGCCAACTGTGAGGGCGCGCGCATGAAGTGACTCAACATGTCGGTCATGCGCGCCCCCCGACGCATCCAAGAGCGACAGCCATACCCGCCAAGGTAGAGCTTGTCACCCCCGCCCGTCAGGCTGTGGTGTCAGTCTTCCAGCGCCCTGATCATCGCCACCCGCGCCGCGTGCCGGCCGCCTTCGAATTCCGCGCTGAGGAAGGCGTCGACGATGTCCAGGGCTAGGCCTTCGCCGACCACCCGGGCGCCCAGGGCCAGCATGTTGGCGTCATTGTGCGCCCGGATCATGCGAGCCGAGAAGGTGTCGGCGCAGACGCCGCAACGCACGCCCCTGATCTTGTTGGCGGCCATCATGATCCCCTGGCCGGTGCCGCAGACCACGATGCCGAGCGCGCAGTCGCCAGAGGCGACGCGGCGGGCGGCGGCCTCGCCATGCTTGGGATAGTCGGTGCTTTCCGCCGTGGCGGGTCCGATGTCGATCGCCTCCCACCCTTTCGCCGACACATGGGCCGCGATGGCTTGGCGAAGCGGGATGGCGGCGTGGTCGCTGGACAGGACGATGCGTCAGTTGGCGGTCATCGGCAGGCTTAGCCCTGGCTGCTCACATAGGGGCTGATGAGGCCCAGCGACAGGATCTGGTCGCGCAGGAAGTTGTCGAAGGCGTGCATGTCGCGGGTGACGATGCGCAGCTCATAGTCGGCCGAACCGGTGACGGTGGCGCACTGGACCACCTCGTGCAGCTTGGTGATGGCGGTCTCGAAAGCGTCGAGATTGTCCCGGGTCGGCAGAGACAGTTTAACGGTGCAATAGACCTCGAAGTTCAGGCCCAGGCGCTCGCGGTCCAGGATGGTCACCCGCCGCTGGATGACGCCGGCGTCTTCCAGCCGCTTGATCCGCCGCCAGCAGGGGCTGGAGGACAATCCGACCCGCTCGGCGATCTCGGCCACCGACAGGCCAGCGTCGTGCTGAATCAGGTCCAGGATCTTGGCATCAACCGCATCAAGGGTCTCAGGCACGCTTTTCTCCCCATTTATCCGCATATGCGCCCGGTTCGTGCCCTGGAACCGGATGTCAGGGGCACGCCTTAGGTAAGCAATTGCGGCGTACTTATATGATCTTGCAAGCCTATAGGGAGCCCCAAAGGGAAAGATATTGCGATGCGGCACACAGAAGTGACGCTCGACGACAAGTTTCTGCTCAACGAGGGTCGGGTTTTCATCACCGGGGTCCAGGCCCTTCTGCGGGTCCTGATGGACCAGCGACGGCTGGACGAGGCCGCGGGCCTGAACACGGCGGGATTCTTGTCCGGCTATCGGGGCTCGCCGCTGGGGGGCCTCGACCAGCAGGCCCACCGGGCCTCCAAGCATCTGGACGCCGCACAGGTGGTGTTCAAGGAGGGGCTGAACGAGGACCTGGCGGCCACCGCCGTCTGGGGCAGCCAGCAGGCCAACCTCTTCCCCGGCGCCAGGTATGATGGCGTCTTTGGCATGTGGTACGGCAAGGCGCCTGGCGTCGACCGGACCGGTGACGCCTTCAAGCACGCCAACTTCGCCGGGACCTCACCCAGGGGCGGCGTGGTCGCCGTGGCCGGCGATGACCACAACTGCAAGTCCTCCACCCTGCCGTCCCAGTCGGAGTTCGCCTTCCAGGACTTCGAAATGCCGGTCCTGTCGCCGGCCGATGTGCAGGAGGTGCTGGACTACGGCCTGATGGGCTACGCCCTGTCGCGGTTCTCAGGGCTTTGGGTCGGCCTGATCGCGCTCGCCGACACCATGGACTCGGCCATGACCATCGACGTGGCGCTGGAGCGTCACAGCTTCGTCCTGCCTCGGTTCGACATGCCGGCCGGGGGCCTGGGCATCCGGCTGAAGGACCAGCCGATGGACAAGGAGCGGCGGCTGCGGAGCTACAAGATCCCTGCGGCCCTGGCGTTCGCCCGCGCCAACCGGATCGACCGGGTGACGCTGGCCTCGCCCCGGCCCCGGCTGGGCATCGTCTGCCAGGGTCAGGCCTATAAGGATGTGATCGAGGCCTTCGCGGCCATGGAAATCACGCCGGCCCAGGCCGCCGATCTGGGCGTCTCGATCTACAAGATTGGCATGCCCTGGCCCCTCGAACCCACGGGCCTGCGCGCCTTCGCCGCCGGGCTTGAGACCCTGATGGTCATCGAGCACAAGCGGCCTCTGATCGAGGGGCAGGCCCGCGCCGCCCTCTACGACCTGCCGGCCCAGGCGAGGCCCCGGATCATCGGCAAGACCGACGAGCAGGGCCATCCCCTGCTGTCGGACCTGGGCGCCCTGTCGGTGGCCGAGGTGGCGCTGGCCATCGCCGACCGCCTGCCGCCGGGCCCGCACATGGACGGGGTCTATGACTATCTGAACCGGGTCTCGGCCGCCGGCGTCGCCGCCGTCAGCCTGTCGTCGGACCAGCAGCGCAAGCCCTTCTTCTGCTCGGGCTGCCCGCACAACACCTCGACCCGCCTGCCGGAGGGCTCGCGGGCCCTGGCCGGCATCGGCTGCCACTACATGGCCAGCTTCTCCGACCCCAATACCGACCTGAACAGCCATATGGGCGGCGAGGGCCTGAGCTGGGTGGGGGCTGCGCCCTTCACCACGGAGAAGCACGTCTTCGTCAATCTGGGGGACGGGACCTACAACCACTCAGGCTCGCTGGCCATTCGCGCCGCCGTCGCCGCCGAGGCCAACGTCACCTACAAGCTGCTGTTCAACGACGCGGTGGCCATGACCGGCGGCCAGGCGGCCGAGAGCGGGTTTACCCCCGCTCAGATCACCCGCCAGCTGGCGTCGGAGGGCGTGGCCCGCACCGTCATCGTGGCGGACGATCCGACCCGATATGCTCGCGTCAAAGATCTGGCGCCCGGCGTCGAGGTCAAGCCGCGGGCGGAACTGATGGCCGTGCAGCGGACCCTGCGCGACACCCCAGGCGTCACCGTCATGCTCTATGATCAGGTCTGCGCCACCGAGAAGCGCCGTCGGCGCAAGCGCGGCAAGCTGGCCGCCGCCGAGAAGCGCGTCATCATCAATCCCCTGGTCTGCGAGGGCTGCGGCGACTGTTCGAAGGCGTCGAACTGCGTGTCGGTGGAGCCGCTGAACACCGAGTTTGGCCGCAAGCGCAAGATCAACCAGTCCAGCTGCAACCAGGATTATTCCTGCCTGGACGGCTTCTGCCCGTCCTTCGTGACCCTGGAGGGCGCGGAGAACCCGCACGGTGTCCGGCTGCCGGCGCTGACGGCCGACTCCACGCCCCTGCCGACGTTCGAGGCCTCACCGGGCGTGCGCAATATCGTCTTCACCGGCGTCGGCGGCACAGGGGTCACGACCACCGCCTCGATCCTGGCCATGGCCGCCCATGTGGACGGCAAGGCGGCCTCAGTGGTGGACATGACGGGCCTGGCCCAGAAGGGCGGGGCGGTGTTCAGCCATGTCCGCATCGGCGAGGACGAAGAGAGCATCGTCGGCGGCCGCACGCCCGCGGCCAGCGCCCATGTGCTGATCGCCTGCGACGTTATGGTGGCGGCCGGCGCCGATGCGCTGGCCCTCTACGCCAAGGACCGGACGGTGGCCTTCGGCAACGCCGACCTGTCGCCGACCGCCGACTTCGTCACCGACCGGGACGTGCGGTTTGACTCCGGCGGCATGGCCAGGCGGATCGCTGCGGCCGCCAAGGCCTATGACGAGACCCCGGCCCATCACATGGCTGAGACGGAGCTCGGCGACGCCATCTACGCCAACATGATCATGCTGGGCTTCGCCTGGCAGAAGGGGGTGATCCCCATCTCCAGCCGGGCCCTCTATCGCGCTATCAAGCTGAATGGCGTGGCGGCCGATCAGAACCTGCAGGCCTTCGAGATGGGGCGCCGCGCGGCGCACGATCCTGAGAGCCGCGGGCGGCGAGAGGCCGATGTGGCCACCCCCGAAACCCTGCCCCTGGCGGAGCTGATCGCCCACCGCGTCCGGGAGCTGGCGGCCTATCAGAATGCGGCCTATGCGGCCCGCTACCAGGACCGCGTCGAGGCGATCGCGCGCATCGAGGCGCCGCTGGGTTCGGAGAGCCTGACCCGGGCCGTGGCCGTCAATCTCTACAAGCTGATGGCCTACAAAGATGAGTATGAGGTGGCCCGCCTCTATGCCGACGGCCGCTTCGACGCCTATCGCAGCCAGAGCTTCCAGGGGGGCAAGGCCAAGGTCTGGCTGGCGCCGCCGATCCTGGGCGCCAAAGACGACCAGGGCCATCCCCGCAAGATCGCCTTTGGCGGCTGGATGCTGGAGTACGGCTTCCCGGTCCTCGCCAAGCTGAAGGGGTTGCGGGGCACGGCGCTGGACCTGTTCGGCTATTCCCTAGAACGCCAGATGGAACGCGCCCTGATTGTGACCTATGAGGCCGACCTCCAGCGCATCGCCCGCGAACTGACGTCAGAGCGTCTGGCCCTGGCGGTTGAGCTTGCCCAGGTCCCGCAGGACATCCGAGGCTTTGGCCACGTCAAGCAGGCCTCATTGGGGTCGGCGATGGCAAAGCGCGAGGCGCTGTGGGCGAAGTGGGAGCCGTCAGAAGGCGTACTCAGCGCCTGACCGGCGGTGAAATCCGTTTCCCTGGGCCGCCCCTCGGGGTAGCCAATGGGCATGGCTGATTTCGATTTCGACGCCCTGGTGGTCGGCGCGGGCGCCGTGGGCCTGGCCTGCGGCTACGCCCTGTCCCGCCGCGGCCTGACCGTGGTGGTGCTGGAGGCCGACCAGGCCATCGGCCAGGGCGTTTCCTCACGCAATTCCGAGGTGATCCATGGGGGGCTCTACTATCCCACCGGCTCGCTGAAGGCCCGGCTCTGCGTCCAGGGACGGCGGATGCTCTATCCGTTCCTGGAGGCCCGCAACGTGGCCTTCGACCGCTGCGGCAAGCTGGTGGTGGCCAATGGCCCTGAGGAGGTCGCCCGCCTCGAACCGATCCTGGCCCAGGCCCGGACCAATGATGTCGAGGACATGGAGCTGCTGACCAAGGCCCAGGCCCTGGCGCTGGAGCCCAACCTGTCCTGTGACGCGGCCCTGATCTCGCCGCAGAGCGGGGTGTTCGACAGCCATGGTTACATGCTGGCCCTGCAGGGCGAGATCGAGGCGGCCGGCGGGGCGGTGGTGGTCTCCACGCCTTTCGAAGGGGCCGAGGCACTCGCCAGCGGCGGCTGGAAGGTGCGGGCCGGCGGCGCCGATCCCACGACGCTGACCGTGCGCCTGCTGATCACCGCGCCGGGCCTGTCGGCCCAGGCCGTGGCTGGCGAGATCGAAGGCTTTCCCAAGGCGGAGATCCCTGAGGGCCACTATGGCAAGGGCCGCTATTTCCGCCTGCAGGGCAAGGCGCCCTTCGCCCGTCTGATCTATCCGCCGCCGATCCCCGGCGCGCTCGGCACTCACTACCGCCGCGACCTGGGCGGCCAGGCCGTGTTCGGCCCCGACCTGATCTTCGTCGATGAGCTGGACTACAGCGTCGAGCCGGACGCCGCGGCGGGCTTTTACACCTATGTCCGCAAGTTCTGGCCGGCGCTGCCCGACGAGGCGCTCACGCCGGACTATGCTGGCATCCGCCCCAAACTGCATGGCCCCGGCGAGCCGCACTCCGACTTCCGCATCGACGGCCCAGAGGCCCATGGCCTCGAAGGTCTCGTCGCCCTGTTCGGCATCGAGAGCCCGGGGCTCACCTCATCCCTGGCGATCGGGGACGAGGTGGCCTTGAGGTTGGGGCTGCAGGCGGCGTAGGCCCCCAGCCGCTAGATTGGCGGCGTCAGGCAGGCGCGCCGCCCTCGTCCTTCGAGGCCCGCTTGCGCGGGCGCCTCAGGATGAGGACGGACTGAGACGCCTCGTCGTGCTGAAGCCCTCATCCTGAGGTGCGAGCGGAGCGAGCTCGAAGGACGCAGGGGCTCGAAGCCGCTGCGTCCAATACGGGGTCGGCGCCTCAGTTCGCCCGGGGAACCAGCTTCAGGATCTTGCCCTGTGCGCTGTCGGTGGCGAGGTAGATGGCGCCGTCGGGGCCGACCTTGACCTCTCGGATGCGCTCGTTGACGTCGGTGGCCAGGCGTTCCTCCCCCACAACGCGGTTTCCGTCCAGGGTCAGGCGGACCAGGTGCATGTCGCGCAGGGCGCCGACAAACAGGCTGTCCTTCCAGGCCGGGAACAGGTCAGCTTGATAGAAGGCCATGCCGGACGGGCCGATGACCGGGTCCCAGTAATAGACCGGCTGCTCCATGCCGGGTTGGGCGGTCTGGCCCTGGCCGATCGCATTGCCGGAATATTCCAGCCCATAGGCGATGGTCGGCCAGCCATAGTCCTTGCCGGCCTCAATGATGTTCAGCTCATCGCCGCCGCGGGCGCCATGTTCGACCTCCCACAACTGGCCCGTCGTGGGGTGCAGGGCGGCGGCCTGGATGTTGCGCACGCCCGAGGCGAAGATCTCAGGCCGCGCGCCCTCCCGGCCGACAAAGGGATTGTCCTGCGGGATCGTGCCATCGCGGTTGATGCGGACGACCTTGCCCAGGGCGGAGCCCAAATCATGAGACTGCATCCGGCCCTCCATGATCGAGCGCTCGCCCAGGCCGATCAGGAGGTGGCCCTCGCGGTCAAACACCAGGCGGTTGCCGAAATGCTTGGTGGAGGCCATGGCCGGTTCCTGCTGGTAGATGACCTCGACGGCTTCCACGCGCGCAGCGGCCCCGTCCTCCACCAGGCGACCCCGGGCCACGGCGGTGGAGTTGGTCCCATTCCCGCGGGGCTCAGCATAGCTCCAATAGATCAGGCTGTTCTGGGCGAAGTCAGGGTCCAGGGCCACGTCCAGCAGGCCGCCCTGGTCGCGGGCGTCCACCTCCGGCAGGCCCGTGACGGGCGCCGAGAGCTGGCCTTGAGCGGTGACGATCCGCAGACGGCCGGGCTTTTCGGTCACCAGCATGCGGCCGTCCGGCAGGAAGGCGATGGCCCAGGGCTTGTCCAGGCCTTCGGCGACGGTGACGACCTCATAGGCCACGTTCGCCGTGACTTCAGGCGCGCGGGTCTGGCCGGGGAAGGCCGGCGTCTGTGAGGGGGCGTTGGCGGCCCGCGTCTCCCATGGCTGGCCCGAGGGCGCAACGTCCGCCGCCGACTGGGCCGCGCCGTCGGTTCCGCCGCAGGCGGCCAGGACCACGGCGAGCGCGGTGGTGAGAAGCAGGTTTCGCATGGACGGATCTCCCTCTGGTCGAGCTTTCAAGGCGCAGACGCCTCAGTTCGTTCCCGCCACCGCCTCCAGTGCCGCCTGGGGTGTGGCGCCGTCCACATGTATGAGCGCCCAGACGGCAAGGAAGAGCAGGGGCCAGCGTCGCGAGTCGTTCTCATTCAGGAACACGTCCTGAGCCTCGTGCGCGCCAATGGCGACCCCGATGGGGATCACATCGGCGATGCGCTCGGCGATGGTCCGGGCGCGGGGCGCGATCCAGGCCTCCACCGGCACGGTGAAGCCCTGCTTGCGCGCCCAGGGGGCGGCGGCGGGACAGACCCCCTCCAGCCACTTGCGCAGCAGCCACTTGCCATGGCGCCCGCGCACCTTGAACCGGTCGGGCAGGCCAAAGGCGAAGTCGGCGACGCGGGAATCGAGAAACGGGGTGCGTCCCTCCAGCCCATGCGCCATCAGGCAGCGGTCGAGCTTTGTCAGCAGGTCATTGGGCAGCCAGGTGGCGATGTCGGCGTACTGCGCCTGTTGCAGGCGGGTCAGGCCGGCCGCCGCCCGGGCCTGGTTTCGCCAGCGCTGCAGCAGCTCAGGCGGAACGCCCCGGGGCTCGGCCGGCCGGCCGCCCAGCCAGGGGGGCCGAAGGGCGCGGCGATAGCGGCCATAGCCACCGAACAGCTCATCGCCGCCCTCGCCAGTCAGGACCACGGTCAGGGTCCCCTTGGCCGCCTGGGCCAGCTTGAAGGTGGGCAGGATGGCGTAGTCGGCGGTGGGGTCGTCCAGGGCCTTGGCCACCTGCGGCAACAGGGTCCAGAAGTCCTCTTCGGTAAAGGTGGTCTCCCGCCAGTCGAGGTTCAGCGCCCGGGCCACCCGCTCGGCCTGGGCGCGTTCGTCCCGGGCGCCGGGGGCGTCAAAGCCGCAGGTGAAGGCGGTGACCGGCCGGCTGTTGAGGCGGGACATCAGGGTGGCGATGGCGGCGGAATCGATCCCCCCGGAGAGGAACAGGCCATAGGGCACGTCGGCCCGCTGATGGACCCGAACGCTGTCTTCCAACACCCCGTCGAGTTGCTTGAGCAGGGCGGTCTCGTCGCGGCCGCCGCGGGGTCTGGCCGCAGAGGGCAGGGCGGGGCGAATCTCATGAGGAACCAGCCGGCCGTTCACCACCTCGATGATGGCGCCGGGCGCGACCCGGCGAGCGCCATAGAGGGCGGTCTCCTCGCCCAGGGTGTAGCTGAAGGCCAGCATCTCCCGGGCGCCGTTGGTGGTGATGGCCGGCGGCGCCAGGCCCGCCTTGACGAAGGCGCCGGCCTCCGAGGCGAAGGCCAGCCCCGTCTCCAGCTCCATCACATAGAGCGGCTTGATGCCGAAGGGGTCGCGGACCAGCCAGGTGCGGCCGTCGGGCCCCACCAGGCAGAAGGCGTACATGCCCCGCAGGCGATGAAAGGCGGCTGGTCCTTCCCGAGCGTAGAGGTGCAGCAGGGGCTCGAAATCCGAGCCGGTGGACAGCGCGTCTTCCAGGCCGAACGCGTCGGCTAGCTCCAGATAGTTATAGATTTCCCCATTGCCGATGACCGTCCCGCCCGCCGCGTGCAGGGGCTGCCAGCCACCCTCCAGGTCGATGATCGAGAGCCGGGCATGGGCGAGTGAGCGGCCCGGCGTCTCCTCCACGCGGATCCCGTCTGGACCCCGGTGAGTCATGGCCTCGATCAGGGGGCGGGCGGAGATCTCACCGTCCAGGATGCCGGCTATGCCGCACATCAGCCCGCTCCGAAGCGGGCGAACAGGTCGCGCCACTGGGCCACCACCGCCCCTTGCGAGAAATCAGTCTCCACGCGGTCCAGGCCGTTCTGCGCCAGACGGATGCGCAGCATGGGATCGTCCAGCAGCCGGCGCACGGCCGCAGCCAGGGCCTCGGGATCATCGATCGGGACCAGCAGGCCGTCCTCACCCTCGCGGATCAGGGCGCTGGGGCCCTGGCTTGCGGCGGCGGCCACCGGCAGGCCATGCGCCCAGGCTTGGATGACCACATTGCCCAGGGGCTCGAAGCGTGAGGGAAAGACACAGACATCGGCCGCCCGATAGAGGGCGGAGGGATCATTCCGCCAGCCCAGGAAGCGCACCCGGGACGAGACCCCCAGTGCTATGGCCAGGGCCTTCAGTCGCGCCTCTTCCGGCCCGGCGCCGGCGATCCACAGATAGGCCTCAGGCAGGCGGGTCAGCGCATTGAGCGTCACATCATGGGCCTTGGCCTCATGGAGCCGGCCCATGGCCAGCAGCAGGGGGGCTTCGGCCGGGGTGTCCAGGAGGGCGCGGTCAGCCGGCATGGCCTCAGCCGGCGCCTGCGCGAAATTGGGGATGTAGGCGACATTTCCCGCTGGCCAGCCCTGGCCCACCACCCACTCGGCGATGTCCTCGGTGTTGGCCACCAGGAAATCGAAGCCGGCATAGTATTTCAGATTGTAGTAGCCCCCCAGGCGGCCGATCCGCGACCAGGGTCCCTTGGGGGTATGCCGGGCCGCCCGGTTCATCCAGGCGAGGGCCACCGTGACATTCTGCGCCCGCGCAAAACCCGCCACCTTGCGCCGGGTCAGCAGGTCGACAGGTCCGCCAAAGCCGAAGGTCTCCACCGCCACACCGGCGGCGCGCATCGCCTGCTCGCGAACGGGGTGCGGACGCAGGGCCACAGCCTGTGCGACCCCGTCCCCAGCCAGGGCCAGAACCAGGTCGACGAAATAGGTCTCCGCCCCGCCTTCGCCGGCCGTTCCCAGAAGATGAAGCACGCTCATGGCGGCGCGAACCTAGCCTCGCTTTGGCCTGCGCCCAAGCCGCTTGATGCGTCGATCCGAAATCCCTATAACCCGCGCCTCGCGCGTCAGCGGCGCGAACCCGTGGCTGGGTAGCTCAGCTGGTTAGAGCGGTGGATTCATAACCCACAGGTCGGCGGTTCGAGCCCGCCCCCAGCTACCACACCACCCAACCCAAGGTTCGCAGGGTGTTCCGCTAGAAGGCTCTGTAACGTTCCTTGGATAGTGATCTCGATTTCCCCGCCACGCTCCTGTGAAAGGGGCGTGATGACCACGCGCTCCACAAGGCCGAGGACGGCTTCCTTCAACCGTCGCTCAGCATCCGTGTCACCACGCGCCGCATCGGGGAGGCTCGCCTCAAGCGTCGCGACCATGGTGGCGAACTGGTCCGCAGCAGCAGGGTGAAGCACGAAGGGCTGCGGTTCGCGGTCCGCTTCAGCAAGCTTGGTTGTGAGTTCCTGCTTCTCGCGCTCAAGCTCTTCCAGTTTCCGTCTTACAGCCGGACTATCGAGACCCCCGACAATCGCGTCCACAGCGCGGGTGATCGCGCGTTCTACTTCGCCCAGACGGCGTTGAAGCGGAGCCGCATCTAGCGCCGCATTGCGGGCGCGCTCTTGCGCGGCACGAGCGTATTCTCGGACAAACGCGGCCGTGGCCTCCGGCGAGAGCATTTGCTCCCTAAGCCCCTCCAGAACTCGCTTTTCAACCTTTGCTCGGGACGGCGTTCGGCGATTGAAACAGCCTCGCCCCTCACGATGGTTCAGGCAAACCAGCTTTCCCGTCGTGTAGGTCGTGTAGGAGCCACCACAACACCCGCAACGGAGCCGGCCGCCGAACAGTGAGGGACGACGCTGTACGGAGTGTGGCGAATGGCTGGCTGCGTCTTTGCGCTTGCGAACTTTGTTCCATGTCTCGTCATCGACGATCCGAAGGTGGGGGACTGACGTGCGTTTCCACTGGTCAGGAGGCAGGTAGCGATGTTGTCGCTTTCCGGATTGCCGATCCTTTCTGACCTCATCGCGCCCCCAGACCTTTATGCCAACATAGAGTTCAGTGTTGAGGATGCCGTTGCCCCGGGCTCTCGCACCGCTGATCGTTGAGCCATTCCAGAGGCCGCCTCTCGGGCCTTCAATTCCATCCTGGTTTAACGACAGCGCGATCTCGCGCGGGGAGTCTCCGGCCGCGTAGGCGGTGAAGATGCGGCGGACAATCAGCGCTTCTTCGTCCACAACCTCCACGGCCCCGCCAGGCTGGCTCCGATAGCCGTAAGTGCGAGCGCCTGTCGCCAACCCCTTCTCCGCGTTCGAATGCATCCCCCGCTTCGTCTTCGCGCTAAGGTTCGTGATGTACTGCTGAGCCATCAGGCCCTTAAGCGCGACATGCAACTCGCTCACGTCACCTGAAGCCATCGTATGGAGGCGCACTCCCACATCCACTAGCCGGTTGAAAATGTGTGCTTGGTGCTCGATGTTGCGCGCAAATCGATCTTCATCCTCAGCCAGCAGTACGTCGAATTCACCACGTTCCGCAGCGTGTAGGGCGTCGAGCACGCCGGGGCGATTTTGGATCGCGGCCCCGGAGATCGCCGCGTCTATTAACGATTGGACGACAATCCAACCCCGGCTGGCGGCGTACTCTGTGCATTGGGCTACCTGATCGGCAATGGATCGCGCGTTCTGCCGGTCAGAACTGTATCTCGCGTAGACGGCGCATCTGGTCATTGTGTGAGAGGCCTCTCACCGATGGTGTACAGGTGGTCGCGCTCTTCTTGGACCCTGGCGAGGGCTTCGATAAGGCTGACTACGTCAGGGTGAAGGTTGGTTGTATAGGCGTCGAAACGCTGGCCTGTGAACAGGTGTTGTTGCGTTGAAGGGGGCAAGGAAAATCAGTGTCTGGGGGCGCAGCCCCATGGAACTAAACCGGGCTGGGCCCGTCAGGCGTCTTTCACGCCGATGTCTCTCGAGAGAGAACTTACAGGATACCCCAGGCACCCTCCGATGGCTACCAATTTGGGCCTGGGTTGGCTGATGCCCTC
Source organism: Phenylobacterium sp. (assembly GCF_030651755.1). Classification (GTDB taxonomy): domain Bacteria; phylum Pseudomonadota; class Alphaproteobacteria; order Caulobacterales; family Caulobacteraceae; genus Phenylobacterium. The sequence continues at coordinate 21,449 of NZ_JAUSBZ010000050.1, forward strand.
GGCCGACCCGTGCAACCCTTAGGGGTGTAAGGGTCAGGCTAGTTTGCCTATGCCGCGACATACCGGACCCCCAACCGAAAGCTGCGGTGAAACCTAAGACATCGACTTCTGGCGCATCGGCCCCTCTCGGATGAAGGTGGAGCCAACGACCGCGGCTAGTGGTGCCGGAGCACCAGGACCGCGGCTGCAAACATTCCCAACGCCATTGATGTCGCCAGAAATCCCGTAGCGAAGAACCGCCAAAGGCGAGGTCTGCGCTCAAGCAGCTTGACGTCGATCTCCATCAGCCGGCGACGGACCAGGCGCTCCTGGCGGTCAAGGTCTTCGTCTTGTCGCTGTTCGTCTGAGGAAGCGCTCATCGCGCGGGCAGGTCCAAGTCATTCGAGGGGACCTGGACAAACCGGCCATCAAGGGTCTCTGGGTCGACCGGCTCCCAAAGTCGCGACCCATGGCGAGACGTTCTGCGAGCAGGGCGGGAGTTTCCGACCGGCCAAGTGCCATGAAGGCGTAGGTGCTCGGTGAGCAAGTAATCTTCAAGGCAGTAGGGGGGCTCCCAGCTCACTAGGACCAGGGCGAGCGACACCAACGGCGGCTGTGGGGTCATGGCAAGGTAGGTCACCCCAAAGCCGTGCGCAAACCGACCTCCTCGCAGGCTGCGTACCAGTGAGCATGTCCGTGGCTGCAGACCCGTTGCAGAGCCGATGTAGAGGATGGCCTCGGGGGTTGCGATCAGGCCTCTCAAGCTTGTTAGCGCCCGAAAAGCGACGCGCCTGCGGTCAACGACGATATAGACCCCATTGCGATGTCCATTCATCACCCTGAGCCATCTGGTCGCAATTGCGAGATCGCTGATGCCGCTCCAGCCTATCCATGGATAGCGGAGCGGCAGTTCTTCATAACATCCGGCGGTAGACAACACCCACTATTCTCCTTTGTTCAAAGAGAAAATGAAATGAGTCTCCAGGAGTGGCAATATCGACAAATATATAACTAGTATTGGCTATATTCATGTCCCAATGTATTTGAAATGCTAAAAGTACTATAGTTCGATATCATCTTTTGGAGACACGATATGCGCTATAGACATTTTGCAGTAATATTAACAGATGCGCTTGCCATCGCCGAAGTCGAGCCGCGGTCCGCAGCAGAACTGCTCGGCTATTCGAGTCCGGGCATGGTGATGATGTGGATGGAAGGTAAGCACTTGCCCCCACTCGAGAGCCTACCCGAGGTCGCGAGTATTTCGGGCGCGGACCCGCGCATGCTGTTGGCTGGCTGGCTCATCGACTCCGCGCCATCTCTTCAGCCACACGTTCACGACATGATCAAAGGGCTGGGCCTGGACGCTTCCGGGTTTTCTGGTTGACCACGTGGATCATGCTGCCGGGCAGGGACAAGGGCGCGACGTGGTCATGCCTTCCGTCCCAAGGGGCTATGGTCAGAGCTGCGCCATCAAGTCTATTTGTGCTCGGATAGGGGAGGTAGTGGCACCAAGGGCTTGGTCGCTGGCTGGCCATCGTAACATTTCGCTGCAACTGCTGCGTTGTCGACAACAGCCAAGTTTGCGAAGTCGCCCTGACGGTAAAGAACCGGAGGCATGGTTGCGCGTGCCACTTGGTCATAGGCGTGGACCGCCAATGCTGCGGAGGCGCGCCTTCTGGGCAGATCGTATTCCAGGCCTCGTTTGCCAACGGCATCCTGCGCAAACGCAACCTCCTCTGGTAGGAAGGTTCGGACGAACTCTTTCGGTCCGGACATGCCGCCGAAGCCATTGCGGGCGTTGAATTTCCCACACACCGCTGCTGCATCATCGCTCATAACCCAGACAACATCTGTAAACTCGACTGAGTTCGGGTCGCGTAGGTCAGCGGTGATCGACTCATAGGCCATCCCCAGAAGGGCTTGCTCGGTCGATGTAATGGGCGCTTCGGAACATGCGCCCGCCGCCAGCCCCGCCATCACCGCTACGCTCAATCCGACTCCGACCCGCACGCCTGCCTCCAACCCGTTATGGGATAACCTGTAACGGGTTCTAACGGTCTGACCGCGCCTCGCAAGCACGGGTCCATGCCGGGAAACCTCTACACTGAAGCCTATAGTGCGTTTGTCGGCCTTCTAAGGGATGCGCGGGTGGCTGCCGGCCTGACACAGGAAGAACTCGCAAACAGGCTTGGGCGTCCTCAGTCGTTCGTCTCCAAGAGTGAGCGACGCGAGCGGCGTATCGATGTCGTAGAGTTCATCGAAATCGCTCGCGCGCTGGGGCTCGATCCGGCCCGATTGCTGGCAGATGTGGAGCGGTCAGGACAACCTGGTGATCCGTCCCTAAAGCCGAATTCAGTGCATGAGCGATTGCGGCAGCGTCGCCCGTAGATCGTCCAACCTCGCTTGGGCACAGGACCGCACGCCGGCAGTGCTGGTGAGCAGCTTCGCTTTACCCAGGCAGTCAGTTCCGGCGTTCATGGCTTTCATGGCGTAAGAGGCCCACCAGAGGGCTCGTCGACTCCACTGGTGCTCTCCCCATCGCCGGCCCCTCTCAATGCCCCACGAGGCCTCCTGAGGGCCGGAGAGCCTGATCCGCAGCCTCCCCCCATCGGCCACGTTTCATTCTTATGCGCAGGGGTAGAAGCTATTACCCGTGACGTGACCCCCTGAAACTCAGCCAGAAATAGCTAGAGTCCGCCCCATGGAAGGACGGACGAATGAAGCGATCAAGGTTCACGGAAGAGCAGATCATTGGGATCCTGCGGGAGCAGGAGGCGGGCGTGCCGGTGGC
>NZ_JAUSBZ010000056.1 GCF_030651755.1 Phenylobacterium sp.
GTGGGCAGACCGAGCGGCAAGGTGCCGCCGATGGTGACAAAGCGACTCAGCGATAGTGCCACCTCCTCGGACATTCCCAACTCCAGGAACAACTGCTTAATCCGAACCGCGGAGATCGAAGGGAAGAAGCTAGCAATGTCCACGGCAACTAGCCGCCGGTGGCCTTTATGAACGGCAGCATTATCCTTGATGTTTCGGCCACCGAGATAGCCGAACACCGAGGGGTGCGGATACGGTGCTAGCTTGTGTTCGAAGAACCCTCCGAGTCGACGGCCGAGCGCCTTGTACTCGGCCTTGCATAGCGACGGTTCCCAGGCGATGCGATGGCCACGGGTGCGATTTCGCTTCGGAATACGATGTTGGAAGAAGGGCTGGATTATCAGCTCTTTCAACACGCCGTCCTCTTCCTGAGGTGACTTCGATTGCGGCGGCGGCTCGGGCGGGGGTATGAACTCTGTAACCCAGTCAAACACGTCTTCCGGGAGACCGATGGCCTGGATGAGTTGTCGGCGCGTGGCCAAGCGCGTGAAGTCGTATCGAAGGGGCAAAGAGGGCCTGCGACTGGTAGCTGGGGGCGGAAGAGCGCACGAAAGCAAGTGGTTCTGAAGTCAGCAGACGCGACTCGCGCCTTGAACCTTGTCGCCTTGCCGCCCCCTGCCGAATAGTACAGGTGTTGAGCGAGGCTGCAACTCCAGAGACGTGCGGTCGTGGTGACCGTCTGGGGTTGGACGTAAGCTACTCGCCGCGGTCCCGCAATTAAGGTTACGCTTGCTCCGCCACTCAGTTTTTTCCAGCGAGGCGGGTGGTGCTCGATTCTAGCCGAGTGCGGCTGATGAGTCGAAATGCGGCATTTAATCTCGTCTCCGTTTCCGGATAGCCAATGCAGCGCTTTGAAACCAACGTCGTCTTTATCTGCCCTAAGTGCGGTGAGACCGCTGCCTCTGCGGTAGAAGTTCCCGAACCTGACTGGAGCGCGGCAGAGCAGGCGTCCGACCTCTACTCTGAGGGAGAAACAGAGGTGCATTGCAGCGTGTGTGGTGAAGCATTCGCGGCCTATGTAAATAACTCATCAGGCACATGTCAAGTGAAGCTAGACGATTTTCCACTCGTAAAAATATCTTGCGATCTAGCATTCTATGCGCCGGAGGAGAGTGAAGATTGGATTGAGCTTGAGATAACGGGCGACCCGTATGGGTTCTTCATTGAGTCGTACCGGCAAGCGACTTCCGTGCTTGTTGAGCACGGCGAGCACCTAGGAGCTCACATCATAAATCGGATGGTGTTTTCCCAACAAGTTACCGCGTTGGAAGCCTATCTTTCCGATACCCTGATCAAAGGCGTCAATAGCAGTCCGGATGCGATGCAGCGATTAATTGAGAATGACAAAGATCTCTTGGCTGAGCGAGTAACTCTTGCCGAGATTGCAAAGAATCCCAACGTTCTTAATGAAAGGGTTAAGAGTTATTTGCGGTCGGTGTTATACCATAATTTGCAGAGGGTTGACTTCCTTTATAGAACGGCGTTCGAAGTGCGTGTTCTTGGTACTAAGGACGAAAACAAGCACTTGCTTGAAGCCATTCAGAATCGCCACCATTGCGTTCACAGAAATGGTATTGATCTAGATGGTAATAGGCTAATTGTTTTCACGCCCGAGTATGTGCAGATAACTGCTGACCGAATGAAGGCTGTAGTTGATCGTATTCAGTCGCAACTGATACCGTTCTAGTTGGGTGATATGTTTTTAGCGTAGTATGAAAGCCGGCATTGCATCTTCATTGTCTGATTGTTGGCCTTGCCTCTGACTTTGCAAACAGTGCCGCACAGCCCACGTCGGCCACCTGCCGACCCTACCCCCAGCTATCCACCGCCCCGCGGCGGCGGCCGGGCGCTGAGGGCGCCACGGCGCTGATCGGCGGGAAAGGGACGGGCTCCTTGGCCGCGGCGCCGTAGAGCCAGCCCTGGGCCATGTGGACGCCGGCCTTGCGGACGACCTCCTCGACCACCTGGGTCTCGACCATTTCGGCCAGGGTCCGAACCTTCATCTCGGCGCACATGCGCACCAGCTGGCTGATGAAGGCCGCGCCGCGGCTGTCGTGCTCCAGGTCGCGGATGAAGGCGCCGTCGAACTTCACCACGTCCACATTCAGCTGCTGCAGATAGGCCAGCGAACTGGCGCCGGCGCCGAAGTCGTCGAGGCAGATCTCGCAGCCGAGCGCCCGCAGGCTCTGCAGGTGGCGGTCGGCCTGGGCGAGGTCGCCGACGGCCGCGCTCTCGGTCAGCTCGAACATCAGCCGGCCGCGCACCTGGGGATGGGCCTTCACCCGCTTGCAGAGCTCGCTGACAAACAGGGCGTTGCCGATCGACCGGCCCGACAGGTTCACCGCCAGCACCAGGCCCGGGCTGCGCGTGAGGACATCCAGCGCCCGATCGACGACCGCGGCGTCCAGGGCGCAGACCAGATCCATCTCCTCGGCCATGCGGATCATCGGGAACGGCGCGCCCTGGTCGCCAAACCGGATCAGGGCCTCATAGTGATGCAGGGTGGTCGGCCCCTTCAGGCTGACCACCGGCTGGTAGTGGAGGGCGAAGTCGCGGGCCTCGACCCGTCGGCTCAGGACGCCGACCTGGGCCATGGTCTGGGCCACCGATCGCTCAAAGGCCTGGCCCAGATCGGCGGGCGGCGTGTCGGAGGCTCCCTCCCGGAGGAAGCCGTCCATGGCGTAGCGCAAGGCCTTCAGCAGGTGGTCGGGGGACAGCTCGTCACCCCGGCCGACGGTGTGGACCACGGGGGAAATCCCAAGGGCGGGGTCGAGGTTCAGCAGCCGTCCGATCCGGCGGGAAAGCTCCTGAGGCGTCTCGCGTCCGTCCCGCAGAAGGGCGTAACGGTCCGCTCCGAGTTCCGCCGCCGAGCCGCCGGCATAGGATTCCGCCCGGATGACGGCGGCCAGACGGGCGCGCAGCGCGGCGCCGGCGGCCTCTCCAGCCTGCTGAGCGGCGGCTTCGAAGCCGGCCATCTCGACCAGGGCCATCTCAATGTCCAGTCCGCGGGTGCGGGCATGTTCGAGGACCGCCACCGCGGCCGTCTCGAAGCTCGCGCGATCATGCAGGCCGTTGGCTCCTGCGGCATGGGTCGGCAGGGCGCGGGTCAGGACACAGGAAACCGCGCCGTTGTGTTGCGGCAGCCGAAAGGCCGAGAGGCTGGCGGCGCGGTCGTCGCGCTCATCCTGGCTGGCCAGCCGCACAATGATCGGGCCGGCGCGCATGCCGTCGCTGAGCCCCTCGAACACCACACGGACAAGTTCACGGTCAGCGCCCGAGAAAAAGTCGAACAGCTGGGCGCCTTCAAGCTTGCGGTCCTGGGAGCCCGCCAGGGCCTCACCCGCCCCGAGCGCGGTGGTGATCGCGCCCTCGGCCGAGGTCTCGATCAGCAGGTCGGCCGAGGCGAAGGCGAAGCCCAGCAGGGTCTTGTGTGTCAGCGGCACTGGGGTCTCCCGTGGAGCCGCCACCTTGCAGGATCTGACTTAATCCGACGTAACGCTGATCGCGAAAATCTGCGACAAAATGACCTGGGCTGGCCGCTCGGTCATCCAACTGAAGGCGATGGCCGGTAGGGAGAAACGCATGATCTTGCCCCTGATGCTGGCCATCGGCCTCGCCGCCGCCCCAGACTGTGACCTTGAGACGCCCAATGGCGTGGGCGACTGCACCCGCGCCGCCGTCGATCAGCTGCCCATGAACGCCCTGCAGGCGGTGGGCACCCACAATTCCTACAAGCTGGCCATCCCGCCGCCGGAGATGGCGCTGCTGGCGGCCATGGCGCCGGACATGGCCGCCGGCCTCGACTACGGCCACGATCCCCTGACCGTGCAGCTTGACCGGGGGGCGCGGCAGCTGGAGATCGACGTCCTCAACGATCCCGATCCGGGCCGGTACGCCCAGCCCCTGGCCCTGCGAATGGTGGCCGACACGGCCCCCTATGACCTGGCGCCCCTCAAGGCCCCGGGACTGAAGGTGATGCATGTCCAGGACGTGGACTATCGCAGTTCCTGTCCGCTCTTTGTGGGCTGCCTGCAGGAGGTCGCCGCCTGGTCGCAGGCCAATCCCGACCACGCCCCGCTGCTTATTCTGCTGAACCTCAAGGAAGGTCAGGCCCTGCCAGCGCCCGGGGCGGTGACGCCGGCGCCCTTCGACGCCGCAGCGATGGACGCGGTGGACGCCGAGATCCGCAGCGTCTTTAAGCCTGAGGCGCTGATCACGCCCGACCAGGTGCGGGGGACCTATCCCACCTTGCGCGAGGCCGCCGCGGCCGGCGCCTGGCCAAGGCTGGGCGAGGCCCGCGGGCGGGTGATGTTCGCCCTCGACGCGCCCCGTCATCAGGTCGACCTGTACCGGGGCGAGCGCCGGTCGCTTGAGGGCCGGGTCATGTTCGTCAACATCGAGGAGGATGAGGACGCGGCGGCCTATATCACCCTCAATGGGCCGCTGGAGCAGTCCGAGCGTATCGCCGCGGCGATCAGCGCAGGCCTGATCGTGCGCACCCGCGCCGACGCCGACACGGTTGAGGCCCGCCAGAACGACGGCGCCCGCCGCGAAGCCGCCTTCGCCGCGGGCGCCCAGTATGTTTCAACCGACTACATGATCCCCGACGCCCGCCTCAGCGACTATCAGGTCGTCCTTCCGGGGGGCGGCTCTGTACGGCTCAATCCCCTGCGGGACCTGATTGCGCCGCCCGCCCAGGACTGAGGCTCAACCGGGTCGGCGTGTCGCCTCGGCGATGACCCCCTCGGCCCTGGCCAGGGCCTCGGCCAGGGCGATCTCTCCGGCCTGAACCTGCTCGGCCAGGGCCATGAGCGCCGGGCCTGCGGCCGAGCCGGTCTGTGGCGCTTCACGGAGCCACAGCCCGCCGCCGGTGGCGATCACCATCTCCCAACGGCTCTGGACCCCGTTCCAATAGGCCTGGGTGGCGGCGAGATAGGCCTCGGCCGGGGCGGCGTCGAAGCCGTCGGCCCGGTCATAGGTGTTGATCACCGCCTCATGGACAAAGGTCACCGTCTGGCCATCCCGGGTCCCGATCTTGGCGTTGTCCTGCTCATGCACCCACCCGCGGGGGGTGAGAGCATGGCGATTGACGCAAGCATAGCGGTCATAGGGAGGATTGGCGGCCGTATCGCGCCTCGCCAGGGGCCGCAGGGTGGGCTGGCTGGTCCAGCGGGAGACCCCCCGGTCATGGGCCCAGGTCCCCAGGGCGCCGTAGCGGGGGCTGTCGTCGGTGTTCCAGACGGTCTGGGACCAGAGGCCCCGGCCCTGGTCCGGGGTGGTCGGCGCCAGCCGCCAGGTGTCGGCGCCCACATAGGTCGACACCGCCTCCGGTTCGAAGGTCCAGTCCTGGCGCCAATGACGAACGGTGAAGGTCCGCTCCCCCTGGCGCACCACCAGGATGTGCTGCAGGCGGATGACCTTTCCCGTGTCCTCGATCACGCGCACCACCTCGTCGCCGGCGTGGATGGCGGGGTCGGCGGGTTCGTAATCGGCGACGAAGGGCACAGTCTCGCGGGTGTCGAACCGCACGTGGAAGTCGCCGACCATGGCGAGGACCGCCCGGCGGCCCTGGTCGAGCGCCGCCCCGGCGTCTAGTGGCGCGGTGGTCTGCGCCTTGGCCGCCAGGGGGATGGCCGCCATGCCCAGGGTCCCAAACATGGCGCCGCGGCGTGAGATCGAAGGCATCATGGCTTCTCTCCCTAGAACCGGTAGGTCAGGGAGGCGGAGAGGTTCCGCCCTGGTGCGGTGTAGGCGTCCCGGACCGTGGAGTTGGCGGCCAGGCCCCGCACATCGCTCCACCACCAGTAGGTCTCGTCAGTGAGATTGAAGAGACCGGCGCGCAGGGTCGCAGCGGGGGTGAGGTTCCAATAGGCCGTCAGGTCCAGCAGGGTGACGGCCTCAGGGGTGAAGCACCCGGCGGCGCCACAGACCTGATCCACGTCCTTGCCAGCCTTCTTGGCGGCGTGGGTGAGGATCAGTCGGCCGCCGAAACGGCCCTCAGGGTCGCGGTAGGAGAGGCCTGCCACAGCCCTCCAGGGATCGACGCTGTTCAAGGGGGTGGAGGAACCGCCGGTTGTTTCGCGCCCATCGGTCCAGGCCCAGGCGAACTGAGCGCCCAGCCCCGAACCCCAGCTGGACTCCAGGCGCGCCTCGAGGCCGCTGATCTCCACCGACGCCAGATTCACATACTGGAAGGTGGCGGGCGACGCCGGCGTGTAGTTTCCGCTCACCAGCACCTGCTCGATGAAGTTGTCGAACTTGCTGGCGTGGGCGGTGACCTGGCCAGACCAGACCCCACCGGCGAAGTCGATCCGACGGACTCGCAGCCCCCCCTCGACGGTCTCGCTGGTTTCCGGCTTGAGGTCTGGATTTGAGATGGTCTGGTAGTTGGCCACCACATTGGCGAAGCCACTGTTCACCTGGCTGGGCGAGGGGGTCTTGTAGCCCTGGGCGGCCGTGCCGAAGAGACCCACCTTGTCGGTCACCCAGAAGACGGCGCCAATCTTGGGACTGAACCGGCCGTCGTCCTGGCTAGCGGCCGAGAAGGGGAAGGCGGCGTCCACCTCTGGATCTATGCTGTAATAGTCATAACGAACCGCCGGCGTGACCGTGAGGCGACCGTCCAGCAGCCGGACTTCGTCCTGGAGGAACAATCCGGCCAGAACATGATCGGTATTGGGAAAGGCCCGGGTCGGATAGGACTCGCCCACGGGGGGCTGGGTCCCGTCACGCACGCCCTCCTGACGGGTGCTGGAATAGTCGAAGCCGTAGACGAAGCTGTGATCCAGCCCCAGGAGGCGGGTTTTGCTTTCGGCCTGGGCTGCGACGCCCCAGACGGCGTTGTCGAAGCTGTTCAGACGCTCCCTGTCGGGCGAGGTGTTGCGATCTTCGGCCGCGAACTCGCGGCTCTCGCTGACCTGACGATAGAGGCTGACCAGGGCGCGATCGATCACGCCCTCGCCCCGATAGACGTAGTCGAGGGCGACCCGTGACCGCTTGATGGTGTCCAGGGCGTCGAGGTCCAGGGTCGCTGTCGCCACTGTGGTCGGCAGGACGGCCCGGGCGCTGTAGACCTCCGAGACGATCTCCCGGTCATAGTACTCGCCGCTCAGTCGGAAGCGGTGAGCGTCGCTGGGCTGGAAGACCAGTTTCCCGAGGACGCTATGGGTGGTGAAGTCCTGCGGGTTGGGGGTCGTCCGGGTCACGTTCTGCGCGTCATTGGTCCCCTTGTTCTTGGTCTCGTGGGCGTCCCGATAGGTATAGGCCAACAGCCCCGACAGGGTGTCATTCCCGGCCACGCCCAGCAGGCTGCCGGTCCAGCTCTCATCGGCGGAGGCGTAGCCGACCCGGGCGCGTCCGGCGAAGGTCTTGTCGCCGCTCAGAAAGTCATCGGGGTCGCGGGTGGTGAAGGCCACGGCGCCGGCCAGACCGTCGCTGCCATAGAGGGCGGAGGTCGGCCCCCGCAGAATCTCCACCGACTTCAGAAGATCAAGGTCGAGATAGTCTCCTCGTCCCACCGACTGGCCCCCGAAGGTGAAGGCGTCGGGCACCCGGACCCCGTCGACCAGGATCAGCACCCGGTTGCCATCGAGGCCGCGAATATTGAAGCCAGCATTGCCATCCCGGCCGGTGTTGGCGCCCGCCGCGGTGAACCGCGCTGGGGCGCTGCGCACCGAAACGCCAGGCTCAAAGCGGACGAGATCCTTGATGTCGGAAGCCATGTCCTCCTCGACCTGTTCGGCAGTGATGACCGTGACGGTCGCCGCGACCTCATCGGTCGGCCGGGCCTGTCGCGTGGCCGTGACGGTCAAGGGGGTGACGGTGGTGGCCGCCAGTTGCAGCGGGTCAGCCGCCTCGTCCGCCGCTGCCGTCGATCCCAACGCGGCCAGCGCCACACCCATGAACCAGGCGCGGCGGGACGCCCGTTTGAAATTCAACATGATTTCTATCCCCAATTAAAGCGACTAAGACGCAATCGCAATAAAGTGCGGTGGTGAGCCCTGCGGTCGGGGCTCAGTGGTTAGTGATTATCGGCTGTATCCTGGTCGTCGACCTTGCCGTCGCCGTTGGTGTCCAGACGTTGAAAGGTGCGACTGGCCGTCGCCTCATATTCAGCTCGGCTCATCTGACTGTCGTGGTCGGCGTCCATGACGCCAAAGCGGACATGAGCCTGACGGATCTGGCGGGCCCGTTGTTCGGCCAGCTGGGCGTCCAGACGAGCCGTGTACTCGCTCACGTACTCGTTCACGTCCAGGACGCCATTCTGGTCGGCGTCCGTTCGGGCGAAGGCCTCGCCGCGGCGAGCCATATACTCCTGCTGGGTCACGACCCCGTCCAGATCGGCGTCGTAGGTCTGCAGGAACTCGAGCTTGCTGTGGCCTGGGGCGGCGTCCTGGGCCATGGCGCCGGACGCAGCCAGGGCGGTCGCCATGAGGACGAGGGCGGCTATTCTAATGGGGTTCATCTCGACAGATCCTAAGGCGTGACTTCAAAGGTGAGGGAGGTGGTGTAGCTGCGCAGATCTGTGGCTGAGCCGGCGGGGGCGGGGGCCCGATGCCGGGTCATGATCAGATAGACGCCAGGGTGGTCGAACCTCAGGGTCACACGGCCCTGGGCGTCGGTGGACAAGCGCTGCTTGAACCGGGGTTCCTCGTAATCACCGCCTTCGCGGTCCACCTCGATCTCGTTTCCGACCAGCGGCGCGCCGTCGAACAGCACCTCAAGGGTCAGGGGATCGTCGGCAAAGATGGCGCTGGGGTGGGCGCCGAGGCGCAGGGCCAGGGGCCCAACCTCAGTCTTCAGGACGGCGCCTGTGGGCGCGCCCTTGGTCACATAGACGTCGGCGACCGTGGCGGTCTGGCTGGTCTTGACCTCAGCCCCCGGCGGAGGGCTGGCCCCGGGTGCGAGCGGGGTCCATGCGCCATCCTTGAGAACCTGCGTGCCGATACGTCCCAGGCGCAGGCCAGTGGTGAACCGATAGGTGCCAGGCTCGGTCAGATCGCTTTCAAGGACCGTGGTCTGCTTGAAGGTCTCGATCCTGGCATAGCTGTCGCGACGCCCGTCCGGTCGATAGAGGTGGAAGTCCTCGGAGGTCACTGCGATCTCGGGCCGGAAGAAGTAGTCCTCCGCGAACGCGGCTTGCAACGTGATTACCTCGGCTTCGCCCGTCGAAAAAACCGAGGGCGAGAGGAAGGACGTATGGGCTGTGGCGGGCCCTGTCCCCAGTCCCAGGGCGAGACATGCCACCCCCCAGATCCAGCCGCCTGAAACCTCCACCATAGCCGTCGCCCCTATATGCAAATGAGTCTTAGTTGCCATAATGGAGCTCTGCAGTTTATGCAACTCAATCGCAACTGATGTCCGGGGATGAGGTTTGGCGCTGATTTCGAGTGTGATGGGCGTAGGGGCGGCGCTGGTGGCGCCGGTTGTTGAGGTCGCCGATTTGAGCCTGGCCCGCTGGGGGGCCGAGCATGTGCTGGGCACGTCCCTTGATGTGGTCGTGGCCAGCGGCGGTCCCGCGGCGGCGGCTCGGGCGGGCGCCGCGGTGCTGGAAGAGATTGCCCGATTAGACCGTATTCTCAGTCGTTGGCGGCCAGATTCGGAATTGGCCCTCCTGAACCGCCGGTCCCACCTGCGCGTCTCGGCTGATCTCTTTGCGGTGGTGGCGAAGGCCGAGGCTTGGCGCCGCAGGACCAGCGGCGCCTTCAGTTCGCGTCTGGGGGGCGTCCCGCTGGAGCCGGGCGCGGCCCAATCGGCCGCGGTACGTGCAGCTGAAACCGCCTGGGTGGGCATGGATGCCGCCACAGGCCAGATCTGGCGTCCAGACCCCGTGGTCTTTGACCTGGACGGCGTGGCAAAGGGCTACATCCTGGACCGCGCTCTGTGGGCCGCCCGCCGGGCTGCGCCGGAATCCACCGGGTTCATGCTCGATCTGGGCGGCGATATTCGAATTTGGAGCGCCGCGCACCGGCGGCAGGCCTGGCGGCTCGGCGTGACCGACCCCACCCAGGCCTTTGACAACGCCCCGCCACTGCAGACCATCGCCCTACGCAATGGCGCCCTGGCTTTTAGCGGTCGACGGGCGCGTGATGGTGAGAGCGCCCACGTCCTCAATCCCCATTGCGGCCTTCCGGCGGCGGGTGTCCTGGGCGTTGCGGCGATCGCCCCAATCGGCGCCGACGCCGATGCTTTGGCCACGGCTCTGGCGGCGATGGCGCCGGAGGACGGGCTGGGCCTGCTGGCCCAATCGAAGGGCTTTGACGGCCTCCTCGTGGCCAGCGATGGCCGGCTGCTCACCTCCGTCAACTGGTCGGGCCAGTCGGTCCAAGCCCAGAGTGTCGGAAGCGCTTGGCCAAAGGACTTTGCGCTGACCGCCACCATCGAAATCCCCCCGCAGGCGGGCGGCGCCTATGAGCGGCCCTATGTGGCGGTCTGGATCACCGATTCCCAAAAGAAGGTGGTGAAGACTCTTCTGATCCTGGGGCGTGAGGGGCGCTGGCGAGAAAGCAACTACATCTACTGGCGCCGCGTGGAGCGTATGGATCTGGCCAGTGTGGCGCAGATCGCGCGCACCACCCGCGCCCCTGGACGCTATGAGGTGGTCTGGGATGGTCGGGACGACCATGGGCGGCCGGCGCCTTTGGGCAGCTACACCCTGAATGTCGAAGCCAGCCGTGAACACGGGGGGCATAGCTTCGTCGCCTTGCCCCTGCTTCTTGAGAGTGCGCCGGCGAACTTCCAGGCCGAAAAGGCGCAGGAACTGGGGGTCACCCGGGCCCGCTTTGGCCCCGCAAGATAGGGCCTAGTCTGGCGCCCGCTGGGAGAAACGGGGCAGGTCATCCTCAATGTCCCACCAGTCGGCGTGGGAGTCGGCGAAGATATGGAAGCCCAGCTTCGCCCCGCTCGGCTCATCCAAGGTCCCCGCCCGAAGCCGGACGACCCCGGGCCGGGCCGTGGTCTGGCTGAACAGCGGCGAGCCGCAGCGGCCACAGAAGGCGCGAACCTTACCCGGCGAGGATTCATAGAGTCTCAGGGCCTGCGCGCCAGAGACGAACTCAAGGTCGGCCTCCGCCGCCGGAATATTGGCTGCGAAAGCCGAACCCTGCGCCCGGCGGCACTGGCTGCAGTGGCAGAGCTGAATGTCCGCCAGAGGACCCTTGAGTGCGAAACGAACCTGGCCGCACAGGCAGCCGCCCAGGTGGCGCGTGTCCGATGAACTGGTCATGGGAGGGCCATAGACGTCCGCCGCTGCAATTCAAACAGTGATGATCACATCTGGATTGACGTCGATCTAGACGTGGCCGCCAAAATTGAAAGCTTCCCCGAGCCGGCCAACCAGCCGTTCGTCCGTCCACACCTCGACCGCATGTTGGGCGCCGCACAGACGTTCAGCCTGGGCCAAGGCCTCAAGATCACTGGGGTAATCGGACTCGACCGCTTCTGAGATGTTCTCATCCTGGGTCACGAGATAGAGCCGATAATGTCGCATTCCGCTCTCCTCTGTTTCAGGGCTCGGGCGATTTCAGAGCCTCCCCGCCCTGAAGACTGGGGGGTGTCGCCCGACTGCCAGCACAACCTAGGCCTTAGGTCGGGCGTTAACGAATCAACTTTCAGGTGAAGATGGGGTGTTGCCGATAGAACGTGGGCTGGAGGGGCGGCTCGCAAAACGGCCCCACAGTCGCTAGATATCGCCGATGGACGCGACGACCCTGAATCCGCCCTCCCAGCCGGCTGCTGACGCGGCGGTTGACGCCGTGCGCCTGGCCGTGGGTCTGCCGGCCGGCGCGCGCGTGGTCGCCGCCATGTCCGGGGGCGTGGACTCCACAGTCACCGCCGCCTTGCTGGCCCGGGCGGGCTACGACGTGGTCGGGGTCACCCTGCAACTCTATGATCACGGGCAGGCCCTGGCCAAGAAGGGCGCCTGTTGCGCGGGGCAGGATATTCACGATGCGCGCAACGCCGCTGAGGCCATCGGCATCCCGCACTATGTCCTCGACTACGAGAGCCGCTTCCGCGAGGAGGTGATGGAGGAGTTCGCCGACGCCTATCTGCGCGGTGAGACCCCGATCCCCTGCGTGCGCTGCAATCAGACGGTGAAGTTCCGCGACCTGCTGGACGTGGCCCGGGACCTGGGCGCAGAGGCCCTGGCCACCGGCCACTATGTCCGCCGGGCGGTGGGCGGCAATCGTCCCCAGCTCCAGCGGGCGGTCGACGCCACCCGTGACCAGAGCTACTTCCTGTTCGCCACCACGGCCGAGCAGCTGGAGTTTCTGCGCTTCCCCTTGGGCGGCCTGCCCAAGACCGAGGTGCGGCGGGTGGCCGCCGAACTTGGCCTGGCCATCGCCGACAAGCCCGACAGCCAGGACATCTGTTTCGTTCCCGAGGGGCGCTACACCACCGTCATCGATCGTCTGCGGCCGCACGGGGCGGAGCCTGGCGATATCGTTCATTTGGACGGCCGAGTGCTGGGCCGGCACGAGGGCGTCACCCGCTATACGATCGGCCAGCGTCGTGGCCTGAACGTCGCCGTCGGCGATCCGCTGTTTGTGGTCCGCATCGACGCGGCCGCCCGGCAGGTGATCGTCGGCCCGCGGGAGGCGCTGCTGACCGGCGCCCTGCGCCTGAAGGAAACCAACTGGCTGGGCGAGTCCCAGAGCTTCGCCGCGGCCTGCGACGAGGGCCGCCCGGTCCTGGCCCGGGTTCGCTCCACACGTGAGCCCGTGCCGGGTCGGCTGGCCTGGGTTGACGGCGAGGCGGGCGTCGTCTTCGATGGCGCCGAAGAGGGCGTGGCGCCGGGCCAGGCCTGCGTGCTCTATGCGCCGGAAGACCCAGATCGCGTGCTCGGGGGCGGCTTCATCTCTGGAACCGTACCCGTCCTCGCCTGATCGAGAAAATCTCATAAGAACCCCTGGTCAGCGCGGTTCTCCTCTGGCAGGCCACAATCCTGTCAATCACACGGGTCATATGAGCCCGACCGACGCTCCGCTGGATTCTTGTCCCCCGTTTCGGAACACTCTCGTCTATGGCTTTTGACTCCTCGGCCGCCCCGACCCGCCCCAGCGCGGCCCATTGGCGTAAGGTCCTGGCGCCCTATCGCGGCGCCCAACATGCCCGCAGTCTGGCTGAGATCGCCTTGACGGTGCTCCCCCTGGGGGGCTTCTGCCTCGCGGCCGTGCTGCTGGTGGCCAATGGCGTCTGGCTGGGTTTGCTGCTCGCGGTCCCGGCCGCCGCCTTTCTGGTGCGGCTCTTCATGCTCCAGCACGACTGCGGCCACGGCTCCCTTTTCGTGAGTCGTTCGGTCAATGACGCCGTCGGCCGGGTGCTGGGCGTGCTGACCCTGACGCCCTATGGCTACTGGCAGGCCTCCCACGCCAACCACCACGGAACGTCAGGCAACCTTGATCGCCGCGAGCTGGGGGCCATTGAGCTGATGACGGTGGAGGAATACCAGGCCCGCTCCCCCCTCGGCCGCTTCCTGTACCGCTTCTATCGCCATCCGCTGGTGCTGTTCGCCATTGGCCCGGCCTATATGTTCTTCCTGCAGCACCGTCTGCCCATCGGCATGATGGGCGACCGCAAGGCCTGGGTCAGCGTCATGGGCGCCAATCTGGGCATCGCCCTGTTCCTTACGGCGGGCATCTTGGTGTTTGGAGCCGTTCCGTTCCTGGCGGTCTACGGGGTCACCGTGTTCCTGGCCTCCGCCACCGGCGTCTGGCTCTTCTATGTTCAGCATCAGTTCGAGCAGACCACCTGGGCCCGGCAGGGGACCTGGAACCTGCACGATGCGGCCCTCCACGGCAGCTCGTTCTATGATCTGCCCCAACCGCTCGCCTGGCTGACGGCCAATATTGGCGTGCATCATGTTCACCACCTGCACAGCCGTATCCCTTTCTACCGGCTGGGGGACGCCCTGCGCGATCATCCGGAGCTGCGCGAGTGCAGCCGGCTGGGCCTGCGCGAGAGCCTCAGATGCGCTCGCCTGACCCTTTGGGACGAGGCGGCCGGCCGCATGGTGGGCTTTGGCGACCTGCGTGAGCCTGCCCGCGGCTGACGCGCAGGCCGGACGGGCAGGCTGGAGGGAAGGCCATGGCGGGCCTATATGTGCCCCATGACCCAAGCCTCCGATCCCGTCGTCATCGCCGCCTTCGCCCGCACCCCCATGGGGAGCTTCCAGGGCGCCCTTTCACCGCTCAAGGCCACTGAACTGGGCGCGGCGGCTGTTCGCGCCGCCGTCGCCCGAGCCGGCGTCGCGCCCGAGGCTCTCGAGCAGATATTCATGGGTTGCGTCCTGCCCGCGGGGCTTGGCCAGGCGCCGGCCCGGCAGGCGGCCCTTGGGGCGGGGCTTCCCCGTTCGGTGCAGGCCACCACGGTCAACAAGATGTGCGGCTCTGGCATGCAGGCCGCCATCATGGCCCATGATGCGCTGATGGCCGGTTCAGCAGATATCATTGTCGCCGGCGGGATGGAGAGCATGTCCAACGCCCCCTACCTGCTGGCCAAGCACCGTTCGGGCGCCCGGATCGGCCACGACACCGCCTTCGACCACATGTACCTCGACGGGCTGGAGGACGCCTATGAGCCGGGCCGGCTGATGGGGTCCTTCGCCGAGGAGACCGCGCGGGCCTACCAGTTCACCCGCGAAGCGATGGATGACTTCGCGATCGCCAGCCTCGCCCGCGCCCGTCAGGCGACCGAGAGCGGGGCCTTCGAAGGCGAGATCGTTCCGGTGGAAGTCGCCACCCGCAAGGGCGTTGAAATCGTCGCGACCGACGAGCAGCCCCTGAAGGCTGATCCGGCCAAGATCCCGACCTTGAAGCCCGCCTTCGCCAAGGACGGGACCATCACCGCAGCCAATGCGAGTTCGATCAGCGACGGCGCTGCCGCTCTGGTGCTCACCCGGGCCTCTGTCGCCGAGAAGCTTGGCCTGCCGGTGGTGGCGCGCATCGTGGCCCATGCCGCCCACGCCCACGAGCCTGGCCAGTTCACCACCGCGCCGGTACCGGCCATGCGCAAGGCCCTGGCCAAGGCCGGCTGGAGCGTGGACGAAGTCGACTTGTTTGAAGTGAACGAGGCCTTTGCGGTGGTGGCCATGATCGCTGAGCGCGATCTGGGCATTCCCCGGGAGAAGTTGAACGTCAATGGCGGCGCCTGCGCGCTTGGCCATCCGATCGGCGCCTCTGGGGCGCGGATTCTGGCCACCCTGATCGCGGCTCTGCAGGCCCGCGGCGGCCGTCGCGGCCTCGCCAGCCTGTGCATCGGCGGCGGCGAAGCCACGGCGGTGGCGGTGGAGCTGGTCTAGATCGCCGTGGCCGGCCCTCAGATCGCTCGCGCCCGACCTTCCCAGTAGGGCGCGCGGACCTTGTTGCGCTGGATCTTGCCGGCCTCGCTGCGGGGCAGGCGAGGCACGAAATCGACGCCGCGGGGGATCTTGTACTTGGCCACCGCGGTGCGGGCATAGGCCAGGATTTCGTCCTTCAACGCCTCGGAGGGAGCGTAGCCAGGGGCGAGTTCGATCACCGCGCGGACCTCTTCGCCATACTCGTCATGGGGCACGCCGACCGTGCAGGAATCGGCCACGGCAGGATGCTTGATCAGCTCGTTGTCGATCTCCTGGGGATAGATGTTCACCCCGCCGACGATGATCGTCTCGGCGCTGCGGCCGGTGAGGAAGAGGTAGTCGTCCTCGTCGAAATAGCCGACATCGCCCATGGTGAAATAGCCGTCACGACGGCCGGAGTCGGTCTTGGCGGAGTCCTTGAAGTACTCAAAGCCACCCTGGTCGGCCAACCGCATATAGATCGTGCCCGCCTGACCGATGGGCAGCTCGTTCCCGGCCTCGTCCAGGATCTTGGCCGCGTCCGGATCAGGGCGTTTGCCCACGGTGCCGGGCTTTTTCAGCCAGTCCTGTGAGGTGACCCAGAAGCCGACGCCGCCCTCGGACCCGGCATAGTATTCGAACAGGACCGGCCCCAGCCATTGGATCATGGCCTGCTTGACCTCAGGCGGGCAGGGGGCCGCCCCATGGGATATGCGGCGCAGGGAACTGAGATCATAGCGGCTGCGCACCTCTGCCGGCAGGCCAAGCAACCGCTGGAACATGATCGGCACGAAGTGGCTGCGGGTGACGCGTCGGGCCTCGATGGTGGCGAGAACCTTCTCGTTGTCCCAGCGGTCGAGCAGAACAGTCGGGACGCCATTGACCAGGGCCTTGCGCACGTCGCCCGCCATGGGCGAGGCGTGATAGGCCGGACCGGTGCAGAAGTGGACGTCGTCGTCCTGATAGGCCGGGTCGTAGGTCGGGATCGGGGCGTTGGGCTTGTAGACGCCCTTGGGTCGGCCCGTGGTGCCCGACGAATAGAGCATGGTGTGGCCGCGGACGGGGTCGTCGATGTCATCGCCGGAATAGGGGTTGAGGGCGTCCTCATAGTCCAGGAAGCCTGCCAGCGGTCCGCCGATCGCCACCTTCAGGGTCAGGCGCGGGCAATCGTCGGCGGCCTGGGCTGCGCCGGTCACCGAGGCGTCGGCGAACAGGGCGCGGGCCTCGCAGTTGTCGATGACATAGGCGATCTCGTCGGGCGTCAGATGCCAGTTCACCGGCGTCATGCGCAGACCGCAACGCTGTGTGGCGAACAGTACATCGACAAACTCGGCCCGGTTCGGACAGAGGAGGGCGACGGAGTCCCCGGGCCTCAGGCCGCTCTCCCGCAGGAGGCGGACGATCCGGTTCGCATGGCCGTTGAGCTGGCCAAAGGTGCGGGTCGGCCCCGACATCTCGAAGATCGCCGTCTTGTCGGGCTGGCGCGCCGCCCAGAAGGCCGGAGCCATGCCGAGCTCAGCGGCGGCCTTCAGGTCGCCTGCGGAATCGTCGTTGAGCCGTCCAGCCATGAGGCCTCCCTGCCGGTCGCAACGCTCTCGATGGCGTCTTCGTCAATGTCCGGACTTCGGCACTATGGATCACTAATGGTGCGAATGTCACTATATGGCTCGGGCGTCCGCGCAGTGGAACTTGCGCACCGGCCAGACGCAGCCCACAAATCTCCTATGAGGTCCGTACCGGCGCAGAGGGGTGGGCGCGCCCGGCTTTCTCCTGAGGTGCGGCGGGGCCAGATTCTCGACGCCGCCGAAGCCTTGCTGATGTCCCATGGTGGGCTGCCCTTGCCGCTCGATGACCTGGCCCGTTCGGCCCAGGTCAGCAAGGCGCTGATCTATGCCTATTTCCCCACCCAACACGACCTGGCCAACGCGCTGCTGGCCAGGCGCTTCGCCGCCTTGCTGTCGGCGGGCCTGGAGGATGCGTCGGCCCGACCGGAGCTGTTCGACGCCGCCCAGGCCTGCGCAGAGTTGTATTTCGAGGAGGTGGCCCAGACTGGCCCCGTGGCGCACATCGTCCTGCGCGACCCCTTTATGGCCGGCCGGATTGATCCCGACATCGCCGCCATCCGCGACCGCATCGCCCGGCGGTTGGCCCGCGCCGCTCGCCGAGGTCTGCGCCTTTCGCCCAAGGAGGCGGTGGCGGCGCTCAGCCTGATGACGACCATCCCCGAGGAGGCCGGCCGTCTGGTCCATGCCGGCGATCTGAGTCTGGGCCGCGGGCGCGAGCTCAACAGACGTTTGATCGCCTCCTCCCTGCGGGCGCTGACGCCGGACCAGGCCTAGCCGCGATACTCGCGCACAATCTCGCGGTTGCCGCCGGTGACGATGGCCAGGCTCAACCGCTCGGCCATGGAGAGGGGAATTTTCCCCTCGGCCAGAAGTCGGCCGGCCCGCAGGCAGACCGCGGTCAGCACAACGGTCGCGCCGCGGGCGAGATCGGCCTCGACCCCATAGCGGGTGGTCAGCCGTTCGGTCATGCGCCGGCGGGAATAGCCGCTCTGAGCTTCGCGCTCGGCTCGCAAGCCAGCGCGGACCTCCGGGCTGTTGAGCAGCCGCTGGATCAGGGCGCCGCGTTCGGCCACCTGGCGCAGATAAGCCAAGGTTGAGAGGGTGACGCGGGTCAGATTGTCCTGACCCCGCTCGATCTCGGACTGGCGTTCGTCGTTCATGGCCGCCAGTTCGCGGCGGGCGAGCGCCACGAGCAGATCGGCCCGCCGGGGAAAGAGGTTGTGCGCCTGGGCTTCGCTCAGACCGGTCTCGCGAGCGACCCGCTTCATGGTCGCCGCATGCAGGCCCTCTCTGGCGATGATCCCTGCGGCCGCGGCCATCAGTTGCTCATGCCGCGCCTCGGGGGACAGGCGGGTCCGGTCGCGGCGGGTGCGGCCGGCCCGGACCGAGAGATCAATCACCGTATCCACGCCAGCTGGCGCCGGCGGCAGGGGCGGACGCTCGGCCCGCCGCACATTCCAGTAGCCGCGGCCGGGATAGGGCACCATCAGGCGGTCGCAGATCTTGGCCAGGCCGCTACGGCTGATGCCCCACTGGACCGCCAGGGTCGAAAGCGGCGTCGTCCACACCTGATCGTACAGGGCTTCCCGTGTCAGGTTCGGCGCAGGGGGTGTCGTCGACGGGGAATGTGGCGCGGCCATGCCGCAAGGCTACCCCCTCAGGCCGGCTTGGCCCAGAGGGGGGAGGAGGCCTTCATGAAGCGGATCATGAAGGTGACAGTGGCCACGTCCTTGCCGGTCGCTGCGTCAGCAATATCCACGTCGTACCAGGCGTTCTCGGTCTTGGGGCTTTCGGTGAGTTTCAGCATGGTGGTCCGCCCGACATAGTCGCGGTCGGCCTTCAGGGGGCCGTCGCTGATGCGGATCTCCAAGGCGCCAAAAAGACCCACGGACTGGTTCACCTTGGCCAGTACTGTGGGGCGGCTGATATGGGCCAGCCGCACGAGGTGAGAGGGGGGGAGGACCCCCTCGTCGTAAAGGGGTAGGCGCTCGGTGATGCGGCCCAGCGCCTTCTCCAGCGCCTCGCGTTCGATGCGCATGGGAATGCCGGTATTGACGTCGCCGACCTTGTATCCCGCCAGGATGCGAAGCGCCCCAGGGGAGGCCAGGGCCTGCGTGGCCATGCGGCCGGCCATCTCGGACGCCGCGTCGCGGGGCTGGCCGCTCGCCGTGCCGACGCAGACCTGATCGCCTTCGCGGTTGAACATGGTCAGGCGGGACCGCGGGCTGGCGGTCTCGACCACCGCCTTGACCTCCTCGCGGTCGACGGTCGCCTGGGTGAAATGCAGCGACATGTTCCCGCGGGCGAACCAGTCGGCCCCATAGGTCTCCACCAACATGGGAGCGAACTGGTCCATGTGGACTGAGCCCGGCACCGTACCGCCCTTGAAGCCCAGCTTGGCGGCCACCTCATCATTGTGGATCGAACCTGGAGCCTGCTGGAAGCCGTTGTGGGGGCTGCGGAACTCGCCCTCGATGATCCGCCCCTGGATGGTTTCGGCCATCACGCTCTCCTTGTTCCTGACGCTCAGAACGCGCCCATCATCTCTTCGAAATTGCGGCTGTAGAACCGCTCGCGCTGCTCCTCGGTGATGTCGGCGAAGGTGCGCTCGAATCGGCCGATCGGGTCGGTGGTGCCCTCGGGGTGCGGATAGTCGCTGGAAAACAGGAAGAGGTCGGCGCCCGCGTCGGCGATCAGGTGGCCCACATCCTCGCCGGGGAAGGGGGTGAACTTGATGTGCTTGCGCATGTAGTCCGACGGCTTCATGGCCAGGGCCTTGAGCTGCGGATCGGTCTTGGAGAAGCTGCGATAGCCGAGGTCGATCTGGCGCAGGAAGCCTGGAACCCAGGCGGCGCCGAACTCGATCACCCCGCCCCGCAGGTCAGGGACCCGGTCGAACAGCCCGTCATAGACCAGGGCCGCCAGGAACATCTGGGCTGAGAAGGGCAGGACGATGAAGTCCTGGAAGCGCAGGTTCTCACCGCCCCCGTGCAGGTCCGGCGAGCGGGGCTTGCCATTGTTGTTGTACTGCTTCGGCAGCACCCGCGAGCCCTGGCCGATATGCAGCATGAAGGGGATGCGCTTTTCCGCCAGCAACGACCAGAAGGGGTCGAGGTCCGGATGGCCCGGCGAGCGATCGCCGGCCGGCGTCGAGGGGACCCAGAAGGCCCCGCAGCCAAGTTCGATGGCCTCCTGGGCGATCTCCACCGCGCGTGCCGGGTCGTCCAGCGGCACGAAGCCGACGCCGATCAGGCGCGGGTCGGCGCAGAAGGCGGCCATGGCCCTGTTGTGCGCCCGGGCGCCAGCGAAGCGCACCTCGGGGTCCTCGGCGCCGCGGAAATGGGCCAGGGATGAGGTGGCGAAGACCAACTGGCGAGAGAAGCCCAGTTCGTCGAGGGCGCGTTTGCGCTCCTCAGGGTCGAAGGCGCCATAGGCGATCCAGCCCTTGGGTCCGTCCACCAGCTTCTCGGCCGCCAGCTGGGCGGCTGCGGAATCATTGGCGCGGGCGCGGGCGGCCGCCACCTGAGTCTCGACCCGCTCGGCCGATTTGCGGGCCTTCAGATGATCTAGGAGGGCGCCTTGCGCATGGGGGACCAGCCAGTCGCCCGGCTCCATCACATGGCTGTCGGCGTCATGAAAGACGCGGCCGCTGGCATAGGGGGCCATGGGGTTTCCTCTCAACGTGTTCTTTTTGACGATGACACCAATACATAAGATGAGTGGGATCGCAACCGGCGGTCCTGCGTCCCTCGCCCATTGAGCAGATGACCTTATGTTGACGGTCGCACCAATAAAATCTACCCACTAGGTCCATGACCGAGCTCGACGATCTTCGCGAGGCCGCCCGCGCCTGGGTGGCGGAGAACTTTCCCAGGGACCTCGCTGGCCGCGCGCCGGTCATGGGGCAGGCGGGGGCGGGGGACCCCGAGGCGCTTGAAATCTGGAAGACCCGCCTGTGCGCCAAGGGCTGGGGCGTGCCCACCTGGCCAGCGGAATATGGCGGCGGCGGTCTGTCGCCGGCTGGCGCGCGCGTGGTCCGCGAGGAGATTCGCAAGGCGGGCGGCTGGAACCCGATCGGCTGGAGCATGGGGGTGCGCATGTTTGGCCCCACCCTGCTGGAATACGGAACCGAGGCGCAGAAGCAGCGGCACATTCCCCCCATCGCCCGGGGCGAGACCCGCTGGTGCCAAGGCTATTCGGAGCCGGGCGCCGGCTCTGACCTGGCGGCCCTGCAGACGAAGGCGCAGGACGCTGGCGACCATTTCCTCGTCAATGGCCAGAAAATCTGGACCTCGGGCGCCCAATACGCCGACTGGTGTTTCTGTCTGGTGCGCACCGACACGGCGAAGAAGCACGAGGGCATCAGCTTCCTGATGATCGACATGGCCTCGCCCGGTATCGAGGTGCGGCCGATCCGGCTGATCTCGGGCTCGTCGCCCTTCTGCGAGACCTTCTTCACCGATGTGCGCGTGCCCAAGGAAAACCTGCTGGGCCCCCTCAACGGCGGCTGGACCGTCGGCAAGCGCCTCTTGCAGTACGAACGCCAGCGGAGTGAGGACGCGCCGGCCCGCCCCGGGGAGGGCCGGGCGATCAATGAGGTGGCGGTCGAACATCTCGGCCGCGACGCGGCCGGCCGCTTGACGGACTCCGATCTGCGCCGCCGGCTGACCGAACACCTGATGGACCGCAGGCTGCTGAAGCTGACCATGGACCGCGCCGCAGCGGAGGCGAAGGGCGCAGGTCCCAGCGCGGCGACCTCGATCCTGAAGAATGTCTCCTCGGTGGTGAACCAGACCCGGGCCGAACTGCTGCTGGAAATCTATGGGCTCGGGGGGCTCGGCTGGGAAGGCGAGGGCTTCGATCCCGACGCCCTGGCCAACACCCGCGAATGGCTCTCGGGCAAGGCCTCGACCATCTATGCCGGCTCCTACGAGATCCAGAACAACATCATATCCAAGCGCATCCTGGGCCTGCCCGATCCCGCGACCCTGGCGGCGGAATAGACGTCCGCCGTCCAGGGCGCCGTCGCCTCAGCCCGGCGAGATCATCTTCTCCGGGCGCACGACTTCGTCGAACTCCTCATTGGTGACATAGCCCCCGCCGACAGCCTCTTCGCGCAGGGTGGTGCCGTTCTTGTGCGCGGTCTTGGCGATCTTGGCGGCGTTGTCGTAGCCGATCTTGGGCGCCAGCGCGGTGACCAGCATCAGGGAGCGCTCCAGGGCGGCCTTGATATTGTCCTCGCGGGCCTCGATCCCCACCACGCAGTTGTCGGTGAAAGAGATGGCCGCATCACTCAGCAGCTTGCACGACTGCAGGAAGTTGTAGGCCATCACCGGATTGAACACGTTCAGCTCGAAGTGGCCCGAGGCGCCGGCGAAGGTCATGGTCGTCTGGTTCCCGAACACCTGGGCGCAGACCATGGTCAGGGCCTCGCACTGGGTGGGATTGACCTTGCCCGGCATGATCGAGGAGCCCGGTTCGTTCTCCGGGAGGGACAGCTCGCCCAGGCCCGAGCGGGGGCCAGATCCCAGGAAGCGGATGTCGTTGGCGATCTTGAACAGGGAGCCTGCGACGGTGTTGATCGCCCCGTGGCTGTAGACCATGGCGTCGTGGGCGGCCAAGGCCTCGAACTTGTTGGGCGCGGTGATGAAGGGCAGGCCGGTGATGGCGGCGATCTTCTGCGCCACCTTTTCGGCGAAGCCGATGGGCGCGTTCAGGCCGGTGCCGACGGCGGTGCCCCCCTGGGCCAGCTCATAGAGGCCATAGAGGCTTTCCTTCAGCCGGCGAACGCCGCCGGAGACCTGGTGGGCGTAGCCGGAGAACTCCTGGCCCAGCGTCAGGGGCGTGGCGTCCTGGGTGTGGGTGCGGCCGATCTTGATGATGTGGTTGAAGGCCTCGGTCTTGGCCTTCAGGGCGGCGTGCAGGTGCTCCAGCGCCGGCATCAGTTCGCGGGCCACCTGCTCGGCGCAGGCGATGTGCATGGCCGTGGGATAGGTGTCGTTGGACGACTGGCTCATGTTCACGTGGTCGTTGGGGTGGACCGGCGACTTGGAGCCCATCACCCCGCCCAGGATCTCGATGGCGCGGTTCGAGATCACCTCATTGGCGTTCATGTTGGACTGGGTGCCTGAGCCGGTCTGCCAGACCACCAGGGGGAAGTGATCGTCGAGCTTGCCGTCGATGACCTCCTGGGCGGCCTGGATGATGGCCGCGCCGATCTTCGGGTCCAGCCGGCCCAGCTCCATATTGGCCTCGGCCGCGGCCCGCTTGACCACGCCCAGGGCACGGATCATCGGCTGGGGCTGCTTTTCCCAGCCGATCTTGAAATTGCCGATGCTGCGCTGGGACTGGGCGCCCCAGTAGCGGTCGACCGCAACCTCGATGGGGCCGAAGGTGTCGGTTTCGGTGCGGGTCGCGGTCATCGCAGGGATCTCCAGCCAGAATTGTCGCGTCGGTTTAGCGAGGCCAGGCGAGACTGCAAAGCGTCTGCGGGCTAGAGAGGGCCATGAACGACGGCTGGACCCACCATGGCAAGGTGCGCGCCCGGGAGGGCGAGGGCGATCTGGAGGTCGTGGTCGATGGCCTGACCACCCAGGCCAAGTACTACAAGCCCCTGATCTACGAGTTCTTCCGCAAGGCCTGGCGGGGCGGCCGGCCGGCCTGGGGGGACTACGCCGTGGAGATCGCCATGGAGTATGTGGGGGACCCGCCGTGGCTGGATCACGACACTCTGGCCAAGGCGAGCCACGACGCCATCAAGGGCTACGCCTTCCACGACGACGCCCAGGTGGCCCGCCTGCTGGTGGAGCGTCGGGCGGGCGAGCGGGAGCGGTTCATCGTGCGCGTGCGCCGCATGGCCGACGGCGGCGTGCAGCCCGGCGCCGGCCTCTCAGGCGGTCCGGGCCGGCCGTTCCAGGGCCAGTAAGGCCAAGACCCCGTAGGCGACCACCACGAAGGCGCCGTAGCGGCCGAGGCTCTCGGGTGGCAGTTCGGGCATCAGAGTGTCGAACAGGGCCAGGACCAGGATCGAGCCGGCCAGCCCCGGGACCCCGAAGGCCAGGGCCGCAGGGGCTCGCCACCGCTGCGGCAGACGCCGCAGTCGCGCCGTCAGATGAAAGAAGAAGGCGATGGCGCTGGCCACCAGGGCCGCGTTCAGAGTGTAGAACCAGAAGGCCTGTTCGATCAGACCGCCCGCAAAGGCGGCGTAGAACAGGGTGGCGGCCAACCAGACGACGGCGCCGGCGACCGCAAACCAGAAACTGTCCTCTTTCGACACGATACGCCTCCCACAGCCCATTTTAGGCAGAGGGCTGCGACAGCCGTGCCACAGCCAAGCTTGCCGGGCGTGGCCCACGAAAAAGCGGCCGCGCGGTGAGCGCGGCCGCCATTCTCGCGAACCGGTCCTGGGGGAGGGTTGGGCTCAGCGATACTGTTGCAGTCGGGTCGTGCGTAGTCCGGCCAGGCCGTGACGCTCGATCGACTTCTGCCAGGCGAGGAATTCCTCGGACGTCAGCCCGTACCGGCTCAGGGCGTCCTCAAGGCTGAGCAGTCCGCCGCGTACGGCGGCCACCACCTCGGCCTTGCGGCGGATGACCCACCGTCCCGTATCGGCGGGCGGCAGGTCAGCCAGGGTCAAGGGCGCGCCGGTCGGGCCAATCACATAGGGCTCGCCGCGGCTGTTGGTTCGGGTCTGTTGTTGTTGTTGCAACATGGCTTTACGCCCTTCACACCATCATCGTTGAGCCAGACCATAGGGCGGCTGGCATAACAGCTGGTGAATCCCGATAGTGAAAATTACAGTAACCATTTGCTCCCCCTGTGTACTGAAATGATACAGTTTGAGATTTCAGAAGGAATTAACCTTCACTAAATCTCAGTTACGCCGCAAGTTATCGGCGCATACTGATAAGTTCATCCAGCATCTGGTCGGCGGTTGTAATGATGCGGGAGCAGGCGGAGTAAGCTTTCTGCGTGGTGATCAGGCCGGTAAACTCAGCTGACATGTCCACTGTGGAGTTTTCGAGGGTGGAGGGCGAAATGGAGCCGGCGCCGCCCTGGCCTGGGAGCTTGATCACATACTCACCGCTGTCGATGGTGGCGCGGTAGGAGTTGCCGCTGACAGCTTGCAGACCGTCGGGGTTCGCGAAGGTGGCGACCCCGATGCGGGCGATCTGGCGGATCTGGCTGTTGTCGAAAATCGCCGAGACGATCCCGCCTTCATCCACTTGCACGCCCACCACGGTGCCGACGGTCGCCCCGTCGGGGTTCACGATCCGCACCGTCGAGGCGCTGGCGTACTGGGTCAGCTTGTCCAGATCGAACCGGATATCCTGTGCGCCCACCCCCAGGCCATCATCCCACCGGGGCGTCCCACCGGCGCCGGACGCCGCCAGGCTGATG
This sequence comes from Phenylobacterium sp., assembly GCF_030651755.1. Classification (GTDB taxonomy): domain Bacteria; phylum Pseudomonadota; class Alphaproteobacteria; order Caulobacterales; family Caulobacteraceae; genus Phenylobacterium. Next base: position 25,321 of record NZ_JAUSBZ010000056.1, read on the forward strand.
GTCGGCGCCGCACCAGCCGCGCCGAACAGGGTGGTGTTGGCGAGGTCGATGGTGCCATCCTGGTTGAACATCACCAGGCCTTGAGCGATCTGGCCTGAGGGGCCGCCGGTGACGTCGGCGGCGGGGATGGCGAAGATTTCAGCGTGCCACTCATTGGGATTGGCCGCGCTGCGCAACAGGCTGAACGACACCTTATGGGTGCCCCCCATGGTGTCGACGATGTTCATCTCGATGCTGAAATCCGGCTGGGTGCCGGTGGCGGGGTCGGAGTTCTCCTCCCAGTCGGCCATGGACCGGGTGGCCGGGTCATAGGTGCCTTCAGCCGCTGAGATGGTCTGGCGCTTGTCCAGATTGGCGTTCAGCGTGACATTGGCGGTCGCCTGCACCGCCGAGCCCAGATTCTTGACGTTGATCGAGTTGAGCTCAGTCAAGTCGGAAGGGTTGTAGTTGATGGTGCCATCCGCGGCGATCGGCCAGCCCTGCAGGTAGAAGCCGGCGTCGTTGCGCAGATAGCCATCGGAATCGACGTTGAACGAGCCGGCGCGGGTGAAGACGCGCTTGTCGGCGTCGGTGAGCCCAAAGCCCTTTTCAGTAACGATGAAGAAGCCGTCGCCGGAGATCGCGAGGTCGGTGGACGAGTTGGCGCTCTGAATCAGCCCCTGCTGGCTGATATATTGCCGCGTCAGGCCCTGAACGCCGCCGGCGCTATAGCGCCCGGTCACCGCCTGGGCGGTCACGATGTTGGCGAAGTTCACCTGATTGCGCTTGTAGGCGACGGTGTTGATGTTGGCGATATTGTCGGAGATCGCCGCAAGCGCGGAGGAATTGGCGGTCAATCCCGAGACGCCGGCGAGCATGGCGCTGTTGATGCTCATTGGGGTGTTTGCCTTCTTTGTTGGCTTGTGAGGGGCGGTTGCGTCCTTTCAGGACGCGGTCAGGCCGCCTGCGCCGGCGTTTCGTCGTCGCTGTCGTTACTGGGCGTGTTGGATCCACCGGAGTTGGTGGTGGTTGTAGGCGGCAGACCGATGCTGCTGATGGTCTGCCAGAGGGCGCGGCTGCCCCCGATGGTGACAAAGGTCTGGCCGTCCACCTGCTCGACCGCGCGAACAAGGCCCTCAATGAAGGTGTTGTGGCCAACCGTTGCGCCAGCGGAGTCGGTGGCGGTGACGCGCAGGGTGTAGGCCCCGCCGTCAGCAAGCTGGGCTCCCAGGACGTTCTTCCCGTTCCAGCTGAACTTGTGCTCGCCGCCCTGGAGGTTCTCCATGGCCTGGACGTGGACAATGCCCCCTTTGGAGTCGAGCACCTCGACCTTGACGTTCTGGGCCTCCCGATCCAGGCGGAAAACCCAGTCGGCCGACTTGTCCGAGAGGTTCGCCTCATTGGTGGCGGCGCGGACCTGTTTGCCGATCAGGCTGACGGCGTCGGCGACCCCATCGCCCGAGGCGCCAACCAGCTGCTTGAGAAGCTGGTTCGTGAGCAATTGCTGCTCGACGCCGGTCATCTGCACGATCTGTTGCGTGAAGTCGCCGGAGTCCATCGGGGACAGCGGGTCCTGGTTTTTCATCTGCGTGGTCAGCAGCACCAGGAAGGTGTCGAAGCTCTCAGCCAGCCGCTGCCCGCCCACGCTGGTGGAGGCGGCGGCCTGCGCATTGGCGACGGCGTTGGTTTGCATGGGGCTTCTCTAAATCCGAAGGTCCACGCCGGTCGGAGACCGGCGCTGCTGGTAGAGACGGTTCGCGATGGCGGTGGTGTCGGCCTCGTCGGCCACGCCCAGGGCGTTCTGGAAGGCCCGGCCCTGCCAGGCCTCACGGTCCGGGGCTTGATCAGCGAACTGGCCGCCCCCCCGCTGATCCTGTGGGGCGTTGAACGACAGGCCGCCTGACATGTCGAAGCCAGCCTGCTCCAGGGCCTTGAGCAATTCCCCAGACCGGCCGCGCATTTCGTTGGCGGCATGAGGGTTGTCGAACGCCATGGCGGCGGTGAGCTTGCCTTGCGCGTCAATGTCCACCCGCACGTCCACCCGGCCGAGGCCTTCAGGAGTGAGCTGGATATCGAAATGGGTTGTCCGTCCCTGAAGCTTGCGCGCCACCTGAGTGGCCAGGTCAGAAACGGTCGCCGGGGTGGCGACGACCCGGGAGGCGTCCCTGGTCTCGGCGGTCTGGCCGCCCTGGACGCCAGTCGTGGCGTGCAGGCCATCGGGTTCATCAAGGCTGACCGTCTGGGGGATGTCCCCTTCGGTAGGAACCGCCTCCCGTGGGACGTTCTCCATGGCGGCGGCTGCGGCGAAGGTGTCGGGCTTCGCCGCGGTTGGCCCAGGGCTATCGGTGATCAGGGCGAAGGGTGAGGCCGCCGGGGGCTGTGGGGCGGCCTTTGCGCTGGCGGTGGGCTTGACGGGGGCGGTGTCAGTCTCCTCAGCGCCGCTCTCCACGACGGCCTCGACCGGCGCCCCCGACTGGGAGGCGCGAAGGCTGACCACGCCCGCCGCGGCGGCGGCGGTCATCAAGGGCTGTGCCGCCGCCTGAACCGTCTGAGCAGGAGTCGGCGCCGTCTGAGCGGCAGGGGGCGCGGGCGGGCCGTCAGGGCGGGGCGGGGGAGCCACGCCGTTGGACGCCTGGTTCTGGGGTTCAGTCTGACCCGTCGTGAGGTTATGGGGCGCCCCGGCGGTGGCGCGCGGAGGTTCCGTTGGGCCTTGACGACCTTCGGCTAGAGGCGGCGGCTTGATGCTCTGCGTCTCGATGGGACTTTCAGGTCCGTCGGGAACGGCCTCCGCCGTGGCCGAAGAAGCCCTCGCTTCTATCTTGATCTCTCCACCGGTCTGGACGTCGACCTTGACCTCGACCGGGGCCCCGACATCGGCGGACGGCGACTGGACGCCGGAGGTGATGTCGACGCTGGTCTTGGCTGGATCAGCGCTCGGCGCCTGAACGGGGGGCGCCATGACCGGGGCAGGGGGCGGTAGGAGAGCGGCGGCGGCCAGAATGTCGTCCTGATCGGTGCCTTCGGGCTGGAGCGTCTGACCCTCGGGATCAAGCTCCCCGTCGCCGGGCGCCTTGAAGACTTTTGTGGGGAGCGGCGCGGCCGCCTGAGCCTCGGGGGTTTCGCCAAACAGCGCCGCCATCAGACCTTCAAATCCGCTCACCGCAGCGCCAGCCGATGCGACGCCGCCAGCGCCAGGGACCGGCGCCGGAGAGGGAGGGACGATGGGAAGCAGCGAAAACGACATTGGGACCAGCAGGTTCGCGCCAGGGCGCCGAAGGGGGGAGATGGATCGGCGCCTGCTGCGCCCAAAGGTTCGGCGGGATATCAGCAACCTTCGCGCCAGTTTGCCGGAATCGGACAAATGATTGAAAAAGAACAGAAAAAAGATGTCATGAGGCCGTCGCCGCAAAAGCGACGCAGGCGGAACTTGCCCAGTCGACCGACCTGGCTCGGACGACTCTGCCGCCTTTCACAAAGGTTACCGGGAGGGGCTGCGAGAACTGGCGCCGGACTTGCGACCAACTGGATGTCTGTTCCGGACCTTGAATAGGTCGGCATTGAAAAGGTTAGGGTTTTTCCGGACCCTCGCGTGCGCGTTCACCTAAGACCCGGCAGAATGCGCCGGGCGACGCAGCGAGGATTGCCGGGTGGAAGGTGAAGGCCATGTCACTGACGGCGGTCCTTAAGACAGCGAACTCCGGCCTCGTGGCGTCGCAGGTGGGCCTGCGCGCCGTCTCCGACAACATCGCCAACGTCAACACCCCTGGCTATGTCCGGAAGATCGTCGATCAGCAGCAACTGGTGGTCGGCGGCCAGGGCATGGGCGTCGAGGTCTCCGGCGTCAAACGGGTCACCGACCAGTACCTTCAGCTGGCCACCCTGAGCTCGGCTTCGGAGTCTGGCCGCTGGGACGCCGTCGCCCAGTACATGGACAACGCCCAGAGCCTGTTTGGCGACCCGTCGGGCGATTCCTTCTTCTTTGGACGCCTGGACGCCATCTGGAGCGCCTTTGCGGCCACCGCCAACGATCCGTCCTCCAGCCTGCTTCGAAGCCAGTCCCTCTCCTCCATCGAGGACTTCCTCAACGAAGGCGCGCGGATCAACAGTTCGATCGCCGAGCTCGGCCGGACGGTGGACACCCAGATCAGCGCCAATATCGACCGGGCTAACGATCTGCTGGAGCAGATCAACAAGCTGAACGCCGACATCAGCCGCGCGCGCATGGTGAACGCCGACGCCTCGGGTTCGGAGAACATCCAGAGCCAGCTGGTGGACGAGCTGGCCACCTTGATCAATGTGCAGGTCACATCCCGGCCCACCGGTGGTCTGATGATCCGCTCCACCGAAGGGGTGATGCTGGCCGGGGACGGCGCCGCCGTGCTGTCCTATTCGCGGACCGACAGCACCAAGGGCTATATCACCGCCACCACATCGGCGGGATCAGGCGTCGGCAAGCCGATCACCATCACCGGGGGCGCGCTGCGCGGCCTGCTGGATCTGCGCGACGACAAGCTCCCGGGGATATCCGATCAACTCGGCGAATTTCTGAGCCGCGCGGCGGATTCCATCAACGCCGCCCACAACGCCGCGTCCACCGTTCCGGCCCAGGCCTCCCTGACCGGCCGCAACACTGGGCTTGACCTGCCCACCGCCATCAGCGGCTTCACCGGGGCGAGCACGGTCGCCATCGTCGACGCGGCTGGCCAGCTGACCCGAAGGGTGGATATCGACTTCACTGCGGGAACCATGAGCGTCGATGGGGGGCCAGCGGCCGCCTTCACGCCGGCGAGCTTCCTGGCCGATCTCAACGCCTCCCTGGGCGCCACCGGCTCGGCCACCTTCGTCAATGGCGCGCTCAGCATCTCGGCGACGACTGGCGGGGTGGCCATCGACGAGGGGACGTCGAACAAGGCGGGGCGGGCCTTCTCGCACTTCTTCGGCCTCAACGACATCGTCCGCTCAGGGGGCTTCACCAACTACGATACGGGCCTGTCGGGCGCCGACCCCCACGGCTTCACCCCCGGCGACCAGATCATCATCCGGCTGGCCCAGCAGGACGGCAAGCCGATCCGCGATGTGACGGTCAGCGTTCCGGCCGGGACGAGTATGAACGACCTCGTCGCGGCCCTGAACCACAACACCACCGGGGTCGGCCTCTATGGCCAGTACACGCTGGACGACCAGGGGGGTCTGAAGTTCACAGGCTCCGACCCCTTCTACGCCACCACCTCCATCGTCCAGGACAACACCGCCCGCGGCGCCGGCGGACCCTCCATCAGCGCGCTGTTTGGGCTGGGCACGGTGGAACGCGCCGGCCGGGCCAATCGTCTTCAGGTGGCCGCCGCCTATACCGCCGATCCGATGAAGGTCGGCCTGGCCAAGCTGGACCTGAGCGTCGCCCCCGGCCAGCCCGTTCTGACGCCCGGGGATGGCCGCGGCGCCCTGGCCCTGGCCACGGCCGGGGATGTGGTCTCCCGTTTCAGCGCCGCCGGCGCCCTGGGGAACGTCAATATGACGGTGTCCCGCTACGCCTCGGAGTTCGGCGGCTCCATCGGACGGGAATCGGCGGCCGCCGACACCCGTCGCTCCAGCGCCCAGGCGGTGAAGACTGAGGCGGTGAACCGTCGTCAGTCCGTCGAGGGCGTCAATCTGGACGAGGAACTGGTTCGTCTGACCACCTATCAGCAGGCCTTTAACGCTTCGGCCCGCATGATCCAGGCGGCCAAGGAACTGTTCGACGTCCTGACCAACATCGTCTGAGGACCATCACCATGGTGAGCCGCGTCTCCACCGGCGGAAACTACAGCGCCGTCCTGGCCAATCTGATCTCTGCCCAGCAGAGGCAGATGGACGCCGGGACGAAGGTCGCCAGCCAGAAGAATGGCTCGGACCTGAAGGACTATGCCCGCAACGCCGAAATGCTGACCGCCATGCGGTCTATCGAAACCCGTCTGGGCGCCTTCACCGAGCAGAACAAGCTGGTGAGCGATCGTCTGACGACGCAGGATTTCGCCCTGTCCCAGGTGGCCGACGCCGCCCAGATCGCCCGCCAGGCCATCGCCGAATCCATCGCCAGCGGGCGAGTGGACACGCTCATGCAGGACATGCAGGCGGCGTTCCGCAACGGCGTGGAGGGGATGAACGCCCGCTATGGCGGCAAATACCTGTTCGCCGGCGGTCAGGTGAACACCGCGCCGTTTTCAGCCACCTCCCTGAGCGACCTCACGATCCCCGCGACCAATGTGGCGGACTACTTCCACAACGACTCCTTCATCGCCCAGGCCAAGGTCGATGACTCCACCCTGGTGAATGTGGGCTTCCTCGCCGACTCCTTCGGGCTTGGCATGATGGAGGCTTTCAAGGCCATGCAGGCCTTTGACGAAGGGGTCGATGGGCCGTTCAACGGTGAGCTCACCGACAACCAGCGCATCTTCCTGGAGAGCCAGCTTTCGGTGTGGGACAACGCCTACAAGGATCTGGTCAATGTTGGCGGCCGTAACGGCATGGTCCAGAGCCGCGTCGAGTCGGTGAAGGAGGACCTGGTCGCCCGATCCAACAGCATCAAGGGCATGATCGGAGAGATCGTCGACGCGGACATGAGTCTGGCGGTGTCGAACCTCCAGCAGGCTCAAATTTCCGTCCAGGCGGCCGCCCAGGTGTTCGTGGCGCTGCGCGAAAGCTCCCTGCTCAACGTCCTCCGATAGGTCTTTGGGCCGGCCGGCCGGTCAGCCTGGTCCCCAGATCGGCTCTGGGTCCGCCGCCAGACCGTGAAAGGCGCTGTAGGCTATGGCCATGGCGCTTCCGACATAGCTCTCCCGCGCCATCATCCGATCCAGCCAGCGCCTTGCCGCCGGGGTCGCGTCCAGCAGGGCGGCGCCCTCCGGCGTGCGGCCGAAGAACAGCAGGTGCGGCAGCAGGAAGGCGTCGGCCAGGGTCAGCCGGTCTCCCACCAGAAAACCTTGACCTTCCACCGCCTCGCCAATCAGCCGTATCTGCAGACGTAGCGGGTCGCGGGCGGTCTCCAGAAACGCCTGGTCGGGCTCGAACCCCCAGGCCGGCCGCACCAGGCGCTCCTTCATGAAGCGGTTCATCACCGGAAAGACATAGGCGTTGATCAGGCTGACCCAGCGCAAGGTCTCAGCCTGACCCAGGGGGTCGGCCGGCTGCAGGGGCGGGCCGTCGAAGGCGCGGTCGATGTAGTGGGTGATGGCCTGGGTCTCGTAGAGGATGACCTGGCCGTGCTGCATCACCGGCATCTTGCCAAACGGATGCAGCCGCAGATGCGTCTCGGAGCCTAGCGTCAGAAGGCTCAGCTCATGATCGACGCCCTTCTCGTCGGCGGCCATCATGGCCGTCCAGAGATAGGCGCTTGCGGCCATCGAATGAAATATCAGCGTCGCCATGCCGGATCTCCCGCCGCGACCACTAGAATCCGGCCGTGGCCAACCTTGCCTTGTCCGGGATCAAATTGGCCCAGACGGTCGTCCAAGGTTATCGAGCGCGCCCGACATCTGGGTTTGAAATCGCCTTTGGGCGCTTCTCAGCCAGGGGACGCCTGCAGGGCGCGCCGGAGTTCCCGAACGGCAGCCCCCGGGGTCGTGAGCACTGGGGCGTCGATGACGGCCGCCACGCCCGGGGCGGCGCGGGCAAGGCTGTATTGGGCCAAGGCCACGGCGTCGAAGCGTCGGCCCATAAGCGCCGCGGCCACAAGGTCATCGTGTCGTTGGAGGTCTCCGGCGTTCATCGCCGAGAGGGCGCCTTCCACGTAGATCGACTCGATCTCGACCTCGGGCGGGAAGTCAGCGGGCATCGTCTCAAGTGTTGGGGCGAATGATGCGACCAGCGCGATGCGCCCGCCGATCGCCGAGGCTTCGGCGATCATCGCCTCATAAGGTGACCTCACAGGCAAGGGGGCGAGGTCTGTGCGGACCGCCTCGATGCACGGCCCGAACGCCGAACAGGTGAAGAGGATGGCGTCCGAGCCCAGCGAGGCGGCGTATCTGCCGAGCGCTAGAAATCGATCGGTCATGCGCTCATCAAGGGCCCCGGCCGCCGCCAGGTCGGCGGAAAGGCTGTCATCCAGAAGGTTGGTGAGCTGGGCTTCTGGCCAGAGTGCGGCGAAAGCGGCCTCGATCGGCGGCGGCGAGTGCCGCAGCGCATGAATCAGGGCGATGCGGGTCATGGGGTCACTTCGAACTGGGCGCTCGTCTTCGCTTGGATTTCCTCCTGGGTGACGCCCGGCGCGCGTTCCAGCAGGGTCATCGGCCGCCGGCCTCGCCCGACATCGAAGACGCCGAGATCGGTGATCACCAGATCGACCACGCCCTTGCCGGTCAGCGGCAGGGAACAGGTGTCGACCAGCTTGGGCGCCCCAGACTTTTCGGTGTGCTCCATGACCACCACCACGCGCTTGACCCCGGCCACCAGGTCCATGGCCCCGCCCATGCCCTTGACCATCTTGCCCGGCACCATCCAGTTGGCCAGGTCGCCATTGGCGGCCACCTGCATGGCCCCCAGGACGGAGAGGTCGATGTGGCCCCCCCGGATCATCGCGAAGGAATCCGCGCTGGAGAAATAGGCGGAGCTTGGCAGGGCGGTGATGGTCTGTTTACCGGCGTTGATCAGGTCGGCGTCTTCCTCGCCCTCAAAGGGGAACGGGCCCATGCCCAACATGCCGTTCTCGCTCTGCAGCGTCACAGTGACGTCGGCGGGGATATGGTTGGCCACCAGGGTGGGGATGCCAATCCCCAGGTTGACATAGAAGCCGTCGCGCAGTTCGGCTGCGGCTCGGGCCGCCATCTGATCTCGGGTCCAGGCCATGACTTCAGGCGCCCTCGTGCTGGCGGATGGTGCGCTGCTCGATGCGCTTCTCGTAGGCCGCGCCACCCAACACCCCGTCGACATAAATCCCGGGGGTGTGGATGTGGTCAGGATCGAAGCGCCCGACCTCGACCAACTCCTCAACCTCAGCAAGGGTGACCTTGCCGGCGGTGGCCATCATCGGATTGAAGTTCCGCGCGGTCATCCGGTAGACGAGGTTGCCCTCGGCGTCGCCCTTCCAGGCTTTGACAATGGAGAGGTCGGCGGTCAGGCCGCGCTCCATCACATAGTCCAGGCCCTCAAAGGTGCGGATTTCTTTCCCCTCGGCGACCAGGGTCCCGACGCCGGTGCGGGTGAAGAAGGCTGGGATGCCGGCCCCGCCGGCGCGAATGCGCTCGGCCAGCGTGCCCTGGGGGTTGAATTCCAGCTCCAGTCTGCCGGAGAGGTAGAGTTCAGCGAACAGCTTGTTCTCGCCCACATAGCTGGAAATCATCCTGCGGATCTGGCCGCCAGCCAACAGGATCCCGAGACCGAAGTCATCGACGCCGCAGTTGTTGGAGATGACCGTCAGATCCTTCACGCCCGTGTCTCGGATGGCCGCGATCAGGTTCTCCGGGATGCCGCAGAGGCCGAACCCCCCGGCCATGATGGTCATGCCGTCGAACAGCACACCCGAGAGCGCCGCCTCGGCATTGCGCCGCACCTTGTTGTTCGCGGTCTGGCCCAAACGCTCTCTCCCCATCTGTGCGCGGCTAGGACGGAAACACATGAAGCATTATCAATCAGACTGCAACGAATGTTGCATTCAAGAGGATGCCGTGTAGATTGACGACGCTCTAGGCGATCACGTTCGGGCCTCGGCCGTTCGCAAAGACACGGGACAACAATGCCATTAGCCTTGGTCGTGCGGTCAGCGTTTGATCCGGTCGAATCAAGTCGCCGTCCCGGCGGCTCGGCCGATTCAGGCGATGGCCCGAGTCCTCGAGCCGAGATGGAAATGAAGCAAGCGCCCCTTACCCGTCAGATCGTGAGCGAGTTTGACCAGATGTCGCCTCAACTGCAGCAGGCGGCCCGCTATGTCCTGGATCGTCCACATGATGTGGCCCTCCTGACCATGCGCCAGCAGGCGCGCATCGCTGGCGTCCAGCCAGCGACCATGACGCGACTTGCGAAGCATCTTGGGCTGGAAGGCTACGACGGGGTGCGGGAGCTCTATGGCCAAGCCTTTCGTGACGGCGGCCTCGACTTCGCGCGACGCGCCGACGAGCAGGTGACGCGCCAGAAGCTGCGCGGCGATCAGGCGCTCGCCGCGGAAATCGCCTCGTCCTTCGCCGCACAGGTGGCTGGCCTGGCGGAGCCTGAGACCCTTTCCCACCTGGTCGCCGCGGCGGAGACCCTGGCCCGCGCGCGGCGGATTTACTGCCTTGGGATGCGCTCCTGTTTCCCGGCCATCGCCTACTTCCACTATGTGACCTCGCTCGTCCGTGACGGCGTGGTGCTGTTCGATGGCCTGGGCGGCGTGGGCGCAGACGGCCTGCGCAATGCGGCGTCCGACGACGTCCTTCTTGTCCACACGGTACGCCCCTATACGCGCGCCGTGGTGGAGGCGGTCGACTACGCCCAGACCCGCAACGTGCCGGTGGTGGCGATCACTGACAGCGCCGTTTCCCCCATCGCTGATCGCGCCCAGCATGTGATCCTCGTTTCAGTCGATAGCCCTTCCTTCTTCCACGCCATGACGCCGGCCTTCACCGCGGTGGAAATCCTGGCGGCGCTTGTCGCCGGCCGCGGCGGCGCGAATGCGCTGAAGGCGCTGGAAGAGACCGAGGCGCAGCTGGCCGCCTTCCACATCCACTACGATCCCAAGCACCGCGAGAGACCTGCATGACCCATCTGCTTCACCGTCAGATCCATAGCGAGCTTCCCGTCGCGGTGGGCGGACGGGGCGTCGAGCTCTTCGACTCCGCAGGCCGGATCTATATCGACGCGTGCGGCGGGGCGGCTGTTTCCTGCCTGGGGCACGGCCACCCTGAGGTCCTGGCGGCGTTGCACGCCCAGGTGGACAAGCTGGCCTACGCTCACACCGGCTTCTTCACCAGCGAGGCGGCTGAGGCCCTCGCCGACCGCTTGGCGGCCTCGGCGCCGGGCAATCTCGACCACGTCTACCTCGTCAGCAGCGGGTCTGAGGCTGTTGAAGCGGCGCTCAAAATGGCCCGGCAGTACTTTCTCGAAATCGGACAGCCCCAGCGGCGCCACATCATCGCCCGGCGTCAGAGCTACCACGGCAACACCCTGGGCGCGCTGGCTGCAGGCGGCAATTTTCAACGGCGCAAGCAGTTCAGCCCGCTGCTGATCGAGACCCGTCACATTGACCCCTGCTACGCCTATCGCTTCCAGAAGGCTGGGGAGTCTGACGCCGACTACGCGGCCCGCGCGGCCAAGGCCCTAGAAGATGAGATACTCGAACTGGGTGGGGATACGGTCATGGCCTTCGTGGCCGAGACCGTCGTCGGCGCCACGGCGGGCGCTGTTCCCCCCGTCGGCGACTATCTGCGCCGTGTCCGTGAGATCTGCGACCGCTACGGCGTACTGCTCATCCTCGATGAGGTGATGTGCGGCATGGGGCGCACCGGCACGCTCTACGCCTTTGAGCAGGAAGATATCGTCCCTGATCTCGTCACCATCGCCAAGGGTCTCGGCGGCGGCTATCAGCCCATTGGCGCTGTGGTGATCGGAGCCCATATCTTCGAGGCCTTTAGAGACGGCTCCGGCGTGTTCCAACATGGTCACACCTATCTGGGTCACCCCATGGCCGCCGCCGCGGCGCTCGCCGTTCAAGAGGTGATCGCCAGGGACGGCCTGCTGGAGAACGTCCTGCGCATGGGCGACCGACTGGACGCCGCATTGCGCGAGCGGCTGGGACAACACCCGCATGTGGGCGACATTCGCGGGCGGGGTCTGTTCCGCGGGGTCGAACTGGTCGCAGACCGTGAGAGCAAGGCGCCCTTCAATCCGCAACTCAAGCTGCACGCTCGCCTGAAGCGCGAAGCCATGGCGCGCGGCCTGATGATCTATCCGACAGGCGGCACCATAGATGGCGAGCAGGGTGACCATGTCCTGCTGGCGCCCCCCTTCATCGTCACATCAGACGTCATCGACACCATCGCCGACCGATTGTCCGAGGCGCTCGACGCGGCGCTCATCACGGCGTCCGTCTGATGCTCCTGCGCGGGTGGCCGGGCGCCGTGATCAGACGAGCGCGTGACCGGTCCCTGCGGCGCCCCTCTCGCCGGCCCGCCGGAAGGCCAACCCTGTGTCTCGTTGTGGAAGGCTGATCGATGTTCAAGCAAACGCCCGGCATTGAGGGCGAACCGTCGATGATGTTCTCCCGAAGGCGCGCCCTTATGGCTGCGGGGGCGTGGTCCTGCGCCGTTGGAACCGCGGCGGCTGAGCCGCTCCAAAGTCTGGCCCCCTTGCCGGCAAAACCGCCGCCCTATGGGCATGCGCGCTCCAACCGGGATTTTAGCGCATCCAGCAACCATCCGGCCGCCACAGAGGCGGCGCGCCGGATCCGCCTCCAGGGGGGCGGCGTGTTGGATATGTATCTCGCCGCGCTCGCGGCGGCCTGGGTGGTGGATCCGGCCAATTGCAGCCCGTTTGGGCGGATGCAGGGCGTCTACAGCACCGGCGGAGGATATGACTGCCTGTACGCCCCAACGGGCATACGCGAAGAGCCGGGTTCCACAGTACCCGTTCCAGGCAACATCGCCGCCTATTTCGCCCTGCGACAGTCAGGTCGCCTGCAGCTTCCGCTCAGCACGATCCTCGCACCGGCGCGGTCAGTTGCAGTCGGTGGATTTCGTCCATCCGTCGGCTTGCGTGCAGCCGCACAGGTCTCGGCCGCCGACATGCAACCCGACTTTCGGCGTATCTATCTGGACGACCGCGGGGGCGTCAGAGCCCGCGTCCGGAACCCCCAGTTGAGCCACCTGCTCGAGGTCCTCGGGCGCGCCCCTGATGAGCGCGCCTTCTGGACGGAGCTCTATCAACAACGTCCTGGTCCGTGGGCGCTTGAGACCTTGCTGGACAATTCGCCGCGATCTGGCCCGCCGCGCGACCTTGAGGTGCTTGGACGCGATGGCCGCCGCTATCGATTGCGCACCACGGCCAACCTTGAGACTTGGGGAACCTGGACGCTGCTGGGCGCGGCGGTGATCGCGCACCTGCAGGCCACGGGCGCCATCACTGATCTTGAGACGGCCATGGAGGCCTATCTGCTGGCCACGATCCTGGTGCTCGACCGTATACCCTTCAGCGTGGGGTTGCTGATGCCGAAGAGCGCCTCGCCCTCGGTGGATATCGATGTCGAGGTGGAAGGCCGGGCGATCGCGGCGCGTGTGGGACTGCTGCTCCGGGCCCCACCGGCCGAACTGTGGGCGGCGCTGGCCGAAACCTATTTCCCGGGGGAAGGCAGCAAGACCGATGATCGCAACACCAACGCCTTTGCGATCGCCTCAGACGGTGACCTTCTCTCCTTCACCACCTCGCTGGGACCGTGGTTTGGGTCGAAACGCGCCTGGTTTGGCGCTGGACTGGCCTACAGCTATGCGATGAAATCGCAGCGGCTCTTTGAGGGCCAGACGCACGATGTCACTGAGATGTCGCCTCTGATCATTGAGCGCGACGGACTGCCTTGGTTGGCGATCGGCGCGGCGGGCAGCGAGAGAATCTACGGCGCTCTCACCTACTTGCTCTTCCTGAAGCTCTCGCTGGGCCTGCCCGGTGACATGGCCGAGCTGATGATGAAGCCCCGGTTGTTCCCAAAGGATGGCAAGGTGCGAATTCATCGCGACATGCCGCAGAGCGTGCAGCGTCATCTGGCCGAGCGCGGATTTGTGCTCGAGCCTACGGAGTATGACAGTCGAAAGCACCTCGGCGTCGTCAATTTGGTCGAACAGGTGGAACAAGGCCTTTATCGCAGCGGCGCCGATCCTTCGAGCAGCGGCGGGGCGCTCTGAGCAAGAGGTGAACCCGGCGGACCTTCTGGACCCGGTGAGGGCGGCTCGGCCCGCGCAGTTGTTTCTCAGACGTGGTTCGATGAAGCATCCGTTTCAGCGCCACCCAAATTTGCCACGCTTTCCAGTTCCGCGACCGCCGAGATGGGTTTGGTGAGCTTGGCCTAACCGCGGCGATGGGTGGCTGAAACAGCTAGGCCAGACTCTGTCTGGAAAGGCCTCTGATCCAGTCTGGCAATGGGCTGGCCGGCGCCAGGGCCGCCGCTGTCGACCCGCCGACATTTGCCCGGCGCTGCTCTCCTCCGCCGAAATCACGTTGCGAAGAGGGCCGAGTCCTTGTGCGCGGGGTAGCGAACTGGCGCCCCTATTCTGACCACCAGATAGATTTATATGTTTCATGCCCTGGGTATCTAAAACAAATGTTGCGACACCAGGTAGGATGAGCCATCTGTAGCGGGTCACAAGAAACAGGAGGGGACAATGGCCCTTAGGAAACAGTTGTTTGCTGCTTCGGCGGTCGTCGCGCTTACCAGTGTTACTAGCGTCGCGAACGCACAATCGGCGCAGGCTGATCCGTCCAGATC
>NZ_JAUSBZ010000068.1 GCF_030651755.1 Phenylobacterium sp.
GTGGAGTCGCCGAACCGCTCGATCCAGGCCGTGGCCCGCTTCAGGGCCGGCCAGAGCACATCGATCAGCTCATAATCGCCGGTCCGCTCGGCATAGGCGCCGGCCAGGACGATGAACAGGGGCGTGGTGTCCACCCCCCCATAGTACCGGGCGAAGGGCACCTCGCCGACGGCGGGCATCTCGCCCTTGCGGGTCTCGTGCATGATCTTGCCAGGCGCGGCGTCGCGGAAGCTCGACACCTCCTCGGCCTGATGGGCGGCCAGATAGGTCAGCACGCCCTTGGCCAGGCCTGGGGCGAACCACAGCAGCTGCAGGCAGGTGATGATGGCGTCGCGGCCAAAGGCGGTGGAGAACCACGGAATGCCCGCATAGGGGTAGGGTCCGGTCTCCAGCCGTGTGGTCAGCAGGGCGAGGTCGGAGCGCGACCTGTCCAGCCATTCGTTGAACAGGCGGCCCGAGCTTTTCAGGCGGGCGCCGTGCCGGCGGCGGCGGCGCATGTCCCACCGGGCGCGGATGGCGGCCTCATCGAACCGCTCGCGGCTGGGGGTGGGGCCCCCATGGGCGCCGACCTCGACATAGAGCTCGAAATGGCCCTCGGGATTGAGGCTGCACATGAAGTCGGCCTTCTGGGCCGTGATGCGCCAGGGCGCGTCGGAGAAGGCGACGATGCTGGTGCGCTCCACATAGTCCAGCCCCTCATAGCCAAACCGCACCGAGCGCCCGTCGCAGATCGGGGGGCGGGTGACCCCACGTCGGGGGCGGCGCGCGCCCCGGACCTCGAACATGTCGCGAAAATCCGCGCCATATTCCACGCAGAGCGGCGCCAGCACCACGTCGCGGCTGTAGTTGACGATGCTGATCCGCTCATAGAGCCGCTCATCCCACAGGAACCGGCGGCGCTGCACATGCAGGATTCCCGGGGGGCCGACCGGCCCCCCGGGATAGGGCAGGGACTGGTTGGCCCCATTGGAGGAGAAGAAGACATTCTCCTGACCGATCGCCGCCGACAGCAGGGACGGCGGCGCATTTCCGAGCAGCAGGCGAAACCGCGACAGGATGCGGGTGTCGTTGTGAAACAGGCCGTCGCCGTCGCCGGTGATGTCGCCAAAGGCGTCGCACACCACGAAGGTGTCCTTGTCCTTCAGGGCGTAAAGCCGGTTGGGGGACCGGGCCTCGCCGGTGTCTCCGGTGGTGGTGAGGGTGTCGGGGGTCAGATCATCCATGGGCCCTCAGGCGCTGACGGCGAGGGGGAAGCCCAGGGGGCCTGGCGCGCCCCCGGACGAAACGCCCAGGGCCGCGTGCAGGTCCAGATAACGTTGGGCCATGGCCCGGGCCGAGAACCGGGTTTCGAACCGGGCGCGAATCTTGGCGCGATCATAGCCCGCGGTGGCGGCGACGGCGGCTGCCGCCTGGGTCTGGTTGCGGACGATCAGGCCGGTGAGCCCCGGCTCGACCACCTCGGGCACCGAACCGCAATCATAGGCGATCACCGGGACGCCGCAGGCCATGGCCTCGATCATCACCAGGCCAAAGGGCTCGGGCCAGTCGATGGGAAAGAGCAGCGCCTGGGCCCCACCCAGGAAGTCCGACTTCTCCCCATCGCCGATCTCGCCGACAAAGGTCACCAGGGGATGGTCCATCTGGGGTTTGATCCGGCTCGCATAATAGTCGCGGTCGGCCTGATCGACCTTGGCGGCGATCCTTAAGGGGACCCCGGCGCTGACGGCGATCTCTATGGCCCGGTCAGGACGCTTTTCTGGGGATATGCGGCCCAGAAAGGCGAGATAACCGCCGGGTTCGGGGTGAAAGCGGTACAGGTTCGCATCCATTCCATGATGGACGGTCCCGGCCCAGTTGGCCTCGGGCAGGGGCAGCCTCTGGTGGTCGCTGATCGACACCAGGGGAAAGTCCCGCCATCGGGCATAGACGCCAGCAAGGTCCTTGAGATCCAGACGGCCGTGCAGGGTGGTCAGGGTCCGGTGGGCCATGTCCCCGAAGAAGGGGAAATGGATCATGTCGGTGTGAAAGTGGATCAGGTCGAAATCCGCCGCGCGGTCTCGCACCTGGGCCAGGGCGTTCATGTGCGCCGCCAGGTCGGACTTCAGCGGACTGGGGTCCAGGCGGATGGCCTCATTGCGGACGGGAACCAGGCGCGCCTTTGTCCGGGCCTCGGCGCTGGCGAACAAGGTCACCTCGTGACCAAGGTCCACCAGGGCGTCGGTGAGGTGGGCGACCACGCGCTCGGTGCCGCCATAGAAGCGGGGCGGCACGGCCTCATACAGGGGAGAAACCTGTGCAATCCGCATCAGAATTGTCCTGGGCGCACGCCGAGGTCTGGGCGCTGGCGGCGTGCTGACGCCCAATGGCCCACCGCCTGGACGTAACCGGCGGCTGCGCCAATGGTTCCGCCGCAACGCGGGGCTGCATGGGCGCGGCGATCGGACTAGAAGGAAGCCATGATCGAGACCTTCGAATCCCCTGCGGCCCTGGCGGAAGCCGCCGCTCAAGCCACGATCGCGGCCCTGTCGCGGCCCCTGGCGGCAGGCGGGCGGGCCAGCCTGGTGGTCACGGGCGGCCGCTCCCCGGGCCTTGTCTATGACCTGTTGAGCCGCGCGCCTCTGGATTGGGCGCGGGTAGACATCACCCTGTCGGACGACCGCTTCGTGCCCGCCGATCACCCGGCCTCCAATGAGGCCCTGGTCTCGACCCGGCTGCGGGTGGGCGCGGCGGCGGCGTCGGGGTTCATTCCCCTGAGCCGGCCGGCGCCGAGCGCGGCCGCCAGCGCCGACCTGGCCGAGGCCGAGGTGGCGGCCCTGGCCCCCTTCCATATGACCCTGCTGGGGATGGGGCCTGACGGCCATGTGGCTTCGCTGATCCCCGGCGCAGACCGGCTGGAGAGCGCCATGGACCCGACGGGCGCTCGCGTCTGTCTGGGGATCGATCAGGCGATCGGCGACCCGCCCCTGCCACGGATCACCCTGAGCTTGGCGGCGTTGTTACAATCACAAGCCATCATCATCCTGATCGCCGGACCGGAAAAGCGCCAGGTCATCGCCCGCGCCAAGGCCGGAGCCGACCTGCCGGTCGGCGCGCTCTTGACCCAGACCCGCGTTCCCGTGCGGGTTCTCTGGACCCCCTGAGGAAGTCGCCATGCCCCTTCATCCCATCGTCGCCGAGGTCACCGCGCGGATCATCGCCCGCAGTCGGGACGCCCGGGGCGCCTATCTGGAACGGATGGAGGCCGCCCAGCGGTCCGGTCCTGGGCGGGCCAAGCTGTCCTGCGCCAACTTCGCCCACGCCTTCGCCGCCATGCCGGACGAGGGCAAGGCGAAGATGCGCAACCCGACGGCGCCGAACCTGGCCGTTGTGACGGCCTATAACGACATGCTCTCGGCCCATCAGCCCTATGAGCGGTTTCCCGATGTGATCCGCGCCGCGGCCGAGACGGTCGGCGCGACGGCCCAGGTGGCCGGCGGGGTGCCGGCCATGTGCGATGGAGTGACGCAAGGGCGTCCGGGCATGGAGCTGTCCCTGTTCTCCCGGGACGTGATCGCCATGTCGACCGGCATCGCCCTGTCTCACGACGCCTTCGACGCCGGGCTGATGCTGGGGATTTGCGACAAGATCGTGCCGGGCCTGACCATGGGCGCCCTGGCCTTCGGCCATCTGCCGGTGATCTTCGTCCCCGGGGGGCCGATGACTTCGGGGCTCTCCAACGCCGAAAAGGCCCGGGTGCGGGGCCTCTACGCCGAGGGCAAGGTCAGCCGTGAGGAGCTGCTGGACTCCGAGATGAAGTCCTATCATGGGCCGGGCACCTGCACCTTCTATGGCACGGCCAACACCAATCAGATGATGATGGAGATGACCGGCCTGCACCTGCCGGGCGCGGCCTTCGTCCACCCCAACACCCCCCTGCGCGACGCCCTGACGGCGGCCGCCGCCCAGCGGGCGGTGGAGATCATCGGCGGGGGCGAGGCCTATACGCCCATGGCCCAGGTCGTTGACGAGAAGGCCCTGGTGAACGCCATGGTCGGCCTGATGGCCACCGGCGGTTCGACCAATCACACCTTGCACATGGTGGCCATCGCCCGGGCGGCCGGAGTCCTGATCGACTGGTCGGACTTCGATGACCTGTCCCGGGCCGTGCCGCTGCTCGTGCGGGTCTATCCCAATGGCTCGGAAGACGTGAACGCCTTCCAGGCGGCCGGCGGCATGGCCTTTGTCATCCGGGAGCTGCTGGACGCGGGCCTCGCCCATGACGACGTGGTCACCGTGGCCGGCGGCGGCCTCAGATCCTATCAGCGCGAGCCCTTCCTGGAGGAGGGGCGGCTGGTGTGGCGGGAGGGGCCGACGGCCTCCCTCAATCTCGACATCCTGCGGCCGGTGAGCGACCCCTTCCAGCCGGAGGGGGGGCTGCGTCTGATGGAGGGCGGCCTTGGCCGGGCGGTGATGAAGACCTCGGCGGTGAAGGCCGAGCATCTGGTGATCGAGGCGCCAGCCCGGGTGTTCGACGACCAGGACGAGCTGCTGGCGGCCTTCCAACGGGGGGAGCTGACCGGCGACTTCGTCGCCGTGGTGCGGTTCCAGGGCCCCAGGGCCAACGGCATGCCCGAACTGCATAGCCTGACGCCGACCCTGGTCCTCCTGCTGGAGCGGGGGCAGAAGGTGGCCCTGGTCACCGACGGTCGCATGTCCGGCGCCTCGGGCAAGGCGCCGGCCGCCATTCATGTGACGCCGGAGGCCGCCGATGGCGGGGCCCTGTCGCGCGTGCAGGATGGGGATATGATTTTGGTGGACGCCCTGGCCGGACGGCTGGACATCCAGGTAGAGCCGGGCGTCTTGGCGGCCAGGCCCGCCGCACGGGGGCCGGACCACGCCCGTGGTTTTGGCCGGGAGTTGTTTGGATGGATGCGTCGCTCGGCCGGTCCGGCCGAGGCCGGGGCGTCGGTCCTGTTTGAGGAAGTCACCTGATGGCGCAAATCTATTCAGGTCTGGTGGGCGATGTGGGGGGCACCAACGCCCGGTTCGCCCTGGTGGACGGCGACGGCCATCTGCGTCACACCAAGACCTATGTCTGCGCCGAATACGGAGCCCTCGACGAGATCATCACGGTCTATCTCAATGAGACGGCGGGCAAGAAGCGTCCCGCCAAGGCGGTGATCGCCGTGGCCGGCCCGGTGGTCGACGGGGAGATCGAGTTCACCAATCTCGACTGGCAGGTGTCCGAGACCGACCTGATCGCCGCCTTCGGCTTTGACGCCATAAAGCTGGTCAATGACTTCGCCGGCCAGGCCATGGCCGCGCCGGTCCTGGCGGCCGCCGACATGCGCTCGATCGGTCCGGAGCTCCGGGGCGCCTCCACCTGTCCCATCGTCGTGCTGGGTCCGGGCACGGGCTTTGGCGTGGCCGCCGTGGCCCGCTCCCTGCACGTGGACATCGCCGTGGCCACCGAGGCCGGGCATGCGGGCTTTTCCCCCCATGACGAGGTTGAGGCTGAGCTTTGGCGACGTCTTCGGGAGCGCTATGGCCGGGTCTCGGTGGAGCGGGTCCTGTCGGGGCAGGGGGTGTTCGATCTCTATGCCGCCCTGGAGGACATGGCCGGCCGAACCCCGGAGCTGCCCGACGAACGGGCCGTGATCGCCGCCGGCGCCGCCGGCGATGAGGCCTGCGCCGCGGTGCTGGACCGCTTCTGCGCCATATTGGGGGGCGTGGCCGGTGATCTCGCCCTGACCTATGGCGCCCGGGGCGGCGTCTATGTGGGGGGCGGCATCGCCCCGCGAATGGTCGAGCGGCTGATGTCCGGGGGCTTCCGCGACCGTTTCGAGGCCAAGGGGCGGTTGTCGCCCTATGTCCGTGACATCCCGACCTTTCTCATCACCCATCCCTTTCCGGCCCTGGTGGGCTGCGCCCGGGAGCTGAGCCAACTGGAAGGCGTGCGCCTGTGACCCTGGACGACATCATGGCCCTGGCCCCGGTGGTGCCGGTGCTGATCATCGAGGACGCCGCCGACGCCGTCCCCCTCGCCCGGGCTCTCACCAAGGGCGGCCTGCGGGCCCTGGAGGTGACCCTGCGGACCCCCGCGGCCCTGGAGGCCATAGCCGCCATCGCCGGCGAGGTGGAGGACGCCGTGGTCGGCGCGGGCACCGTGACCTCGGCCACCGCCCGCCAGGCCGCCGCCCGGGCGGGCGCCCGCTTCGCCGTCAGTCCTGGCCTGATCGCCGGCGAGGGTCTGGAAGGACCCATTCCCCTGCTGCCCGGCGTGGCCACGGCCACGGAGCTGATGGCGGGGCTGGAGCGGGGCTTTTCGGCCTTCAAGCTGTTCCCCGCCAGCGTGGTGGGGGGCGTTCCCCTGCTGCGGGCCTTCGCCAGCCCCTTTCCCCAGGCGGTCTTCTGCCCCACCGGCGGCATCGACGCGGCCAGGGCGGCCGATTATCTGGATGAACCCAATGTGGCCTGTATCGGCGGGTCCTGGGTGGCCCCCAAGGCCGCGGTGGCGGCCGGCGACTGGGACGCGATCACCGAATTGGCCCGGACCGCGGCGGCCCTGCCCCGGCGACGCCCACCCCCG
>NZ_JAUSBZ010000086.1 GCF_030651755.1 Phenylobacterium sp.
GGCTGCAATCGGCATGGGGGGGCTTGCGGCCCTGATCCCGGCGCTCAAAGTCTTTCGGGTCGACATCGCCAAGACGCTCGCCGACACCCGCTAAGGAGTTCGTCCATGTTCGTTCGCTTGCTGCTCGCCGCGACCCTCGCCCTGCAGGCTGCGCCCCTGAGCGCTGTGGCCCTGACTCGCGCAGACGCCCCCACCGAGAGCGTGTGGAAGCCCGCCGACACTCCCCCAGGGGGCGTCGCCTGGGCCTTGCTGGAATCCACCAAGGAGATCACCCGCACCGATTCCCGCGGCTATCTGCTGTCCAAGCCGGACTTTCCGCCAGGGGTGCTGGCGCTGAAGGGCAAGAAGGTGAAGGTCTCGGGCTATATGATGCCGCTGCAGAACGGCAAGACCCAGACCCACTTCGTCCTGCTGGCCTATCCGCCAGACTGCCCCTTCCACCTCAATCCCGGCCCGATGCAGTTCATCGAGGTGAAGACCGACAAGGGCGTGACCTTCGACTACGGCGTCAAGACCATCGAAGGGGTGCTGGAACTGGCCGGTCAGGACGAAGGCGGCGTCTTTTACAAGATCAACAACGGCCGGGCGCTCTGAGCGCCCGCCGCCGTCGCCCTATTGAAGGGCCTCAAGAAAGGCGGGCCGCAGGGTGATCGTCAGGTCGCTGGGGCGGGCGCCGGCCTCAAACGTCGCGAAACTGTAGAGCGAGGCCAGCTGCCGGACAGTCTTGTCCTTGGGTGGGTCGATGGCCAGCAGGGCGCTGAGCCGCCGACCCAGTCGTCCATATTCCAGCCAGAAGGCGGTTTCCGTCAGCCCGCAGGACCGAGCCAGATCTCCCGCATTGGCCCGGGCGTTCGCGCGTTGCGAATGGGCGTGCAGGGTGTTGTCGAGCCTTGAGTCAGCGATCAGGGGCGTAGCATCGAGCGCCTCACGATACTCATCTGCGCTGGGCAGGCCCTGCTCGTCCCGCTGAGCGACGAAGGCGTCGCGGCGCGCGTCCAGGCGCACGATCATCGCCGCATAGGCCGCATCAACCGTGTCGTCGGTCAGCTGATCGAGCTTGCGCATCCCCACATAGGCGATCGCTTCGCCGACCTCGCCGCGGGGGCCGGCCAGGATCCGGTAGCAGCCATGGGTCACGTCCAACTTGGACACGGTCGGGGGATTTCCAGCATTGGTCACGTAAAGTAGCGCTCCTTCCGATCCGCGCAGGCCGCGGCGCCGCCCTTGTCGCGCGGGCGGGCAGGAAGCTGGTCGACCACGATGGGCCGTCGTCAGGCCCCTTATCCGCCCCGCCAGATGCGGATACGGGCGCGAGGCCGCCGCTGGCGCTGGTCGTTCGAGGACTTAGGTGGCGACGCCCGGGCGCGGCGTCGCTGCCAGGGCCATCAAACCCATCCCCCAGTATAGGTCAGGCCGCCTCGGCATTGTAAGCGTTTCTGATTGTGCGATCCAAAGGATGGGTCGCTGGCCAATTCCATAGTGCGCAGGTGTCACTTGTCCCCA
>NZ_JAUSBZ010000087.1 GCF_030651755.1 Phenylobacterium sp.
GCGTCGGCCGCCGCCTGCACCGGCGCCAGGGTTCGCACATCGGCGTCCAAGGCCTGGGCGTCCGTAGCCGTCACCGGGGCGACCCCCTCGCTGGCGAGGGTTTCTCCTGGCAGTCGCCCCCCCCGGGGTTCGGCGCCCAGAATGCCAAGGGCGAAGGCCCCGGCGGCGCAGGCCAGAAGCAGCAGCGCGACGAGGCGCAGAACGGGTCGAGGAACGGTCCACATGCGCCGAAACCTAGAGCGGCGCGGGGCGAAGCGGAAGCGCCATCATCGCCAAGACGGCGGCTTCCTGCGTCACTGGCCCGCGGCGTCCGGACGAGACGGGGTAAACGCCTCTTAACCCTCCATCCCCATAGATGGGCGCCAGTTGATTTGGAGGCCCTATGGCGCGGGCGGCGCGGAAGTCAGGTCTGGAGCTTGGGCTGTACATCGCCCGGCTCGCATGGACCCATCCCCTGACCGCGCGGCTGCGCGGCGGGCTGCTGGCGGCCGCCGGCGTCGCCGCGGCCCTGGCCCTGGCGACCTATAACGCCGCTGATCCCAGCTTCAATTCGGCCACGCCTCATCCGCCGCTCAACGTCCTGGGAGGGCCTGGCGCGACCATCGCCGATGTCGCCATCCAGTCCCTGGGGCTGACGGCGGCCCTCGCGGCCCTGATGATGGTGTTGCTGGGGTTGTCTCGGGCTCTGTCCCCCGATCCGGACGCCACGCGGGCCGACCTGCGTCTCCGAGCGGTGGTCGGGCTGGCCGGCGTGCTCGGCCTGGCCGCCCTGTTGGCCTGGCCCGCCCCTCCGGCGGTCTGGCCCCTGGCCAAAGGGTTGGGCGGCTTCTGGGGCCATGGGCTTCTGACCGGTCTCGCAGGTCTTCTGGATTTTGCCCGGATTCCAGGCGCACGCCCCCTGGCGGCCCTGATCCTCGGTCTGGCCGGGGCCGTCGCCATGGCCTACGCCCTTGGGGTCCGGCGCCTGAACCTGTCGAGCCTGGCCGAAGGCATGGCCCACGCCCTGACTCCCCGACCCAAGGTGGAAATCGAACCCCCGGCGCCGCCAGCGCCGGCCCGGGCCGCCCGGGCTCGCCGGGCCGCCCGCGCCGCCGAAATTCCCCCTGAGGCCCTGGGGGCCGCCCCCGTGGCCCACCCTCAGGCCGCCATGGCGGGTGATGAGGCCAGCGAGCCCACGCCGAACCTCAGTATCCGCGCCCCCAAGACTCCGCCGCGAGATTCCTCCCGTGAGAGCCGCGAGAACCAGGGGGTGTTCGACTTCGTCCGCCCCGACGGCTTCTCGCTGCCTGAGCTGTCCATGCTGGCCAAGCCCAAGCCCCGGGCGGCGGCCTTCGACGAGGGCGCCCTGCGCCAGAACGCCCAGCTGCTGGAAGGCGTGCTGGCCGAGTTCGGCGTCCGCGGTCAGATCGATCAGATCCGCCCCGGCCCCGTGGTCACCCTCTACGAACTCGTGCCTGCGCCCGGGGTGAAGTCTGCCCGGGTGGTGGCGCTGTCGGACGATATCGCCCGCTCGATGAGTGTCGCGGCCTGCCGGGTGGCCGTGGTGCCCGGCCGCAACGCCATCGGCATCGAATTGCCCAATCAGAAGCGCGAGACCGTCTATCTGCGCGACCTGCTGGCCAGCCCCGAATACGAGCGCTCGACGCTCGCCCTGCCCATGGCGCTCGGCGAGAACATCGGTGGCGAGCCCTATATCGCCGACCTTTCGAAAATGCCCCACCTGCTGATCGCCGGCACCACCGGCTCGGGCAAGTCGGTGGGGGTCAACGCCATGATCCTGTCGATCCTCTACCGCCTGGCGCCGGACCAGTGCCGGTTCATCATGATCGACCCCAAGATGCTGGAGCTGTCGGTCTATGACGGTATCCCGCACCTTCTGGCGCCGGTGGTGACAGACCCGAAAAAGGCCATCGTCGCGCTGAAATGGACCGTCCGCGAGATGGAGGACCGCTATCGCCTGATGTCGAAGATCGGCGTCCGCAACGTCGCCTCCTACAATGAGCGCGCCAAGGAGGCCGCGGCCAAGGGCGAGCATTTCGAGCGCACCGTCCAGACCGGCTTCGATGACAGCGGCCGGCCGGTCTATGAGAGCGAGCGGATCGATCCCAAGCCCATGCCCTATCTGGTGGTGGTCATCGACGAGGTGGCTGACCTGATGCTGGTGGCGGGCAAGGACGTGGAGGGCGCCGTCCAGCGCCTGGCCCAGATGGCCCGGGCGGCCGGCATTCACCTGATCATGGCCACGCAACGTCCGTCGGTGGATGTGATCACCGGCACCATCAAGGCCAACTTCCCGACCCGGATCTCCTTCCAGGTGACCTCGAAGATCGATAGCCGCACCATCTTGGGCGAGCAGGGCGGCGAGCAGCTGCTCGGCCAGGGCGACATGCTCTATATGGCCGGCGGCGGACGCATCACCCGCCTGCACGGCCCCTTCGTCTCCGACGAGGAGGTCGAGGCGGTGGCCAAGTTCCTGCGCGCCCAGGGCGAGCCGCAATATGTGGAGGACGTCACCGCTGGCGGCGATGACGAGGATGGCGGCGGGGATGACTTCGGGGCCGGCGGCGGCTCGGGCGATGATCTCTATGACCGGGCCGTGGCCGTGGTCACCCGGGACGGCAAGGCCTCCACCAGCTATGTCCAGCGCCGTCTGCAGATCGGCTACAACCGGGCGGCCTCGCTCATTGAGCGGATGGAGCAGGAGGGCGTGGTCAGCCCCGCCAACCATGCCGGCAAGCGCGAAATCCTGGTCGGCGCGCCGCCATAGGTCGAGAGAAGTGGGCGCGCCCGACGAAGTCCGGACGGGGCTTGGGGGGAGAGAAGCGTCTCAGTCTCACGCCCGGCGCGCCCTGCGCGGAAACGGCAAACTGTCTTTCAACAGTCGTGGGGGGATGCCGTCCAGCGCCTCCAACAGATTGGATTGCCGGGTAAAAATTCAAGCGCCTGCGACTCTTTGGCGCCCCTGATTTCGGTGCGCCGACGGAACTTGGGCGCATCAATGGGTCCGCGCGGGCCGTAGATGGGCCGGAACCTCTTTGTTTCCAGGAGCCGAAACCATGGGCGCGAGCGTCGTCATTGGAGCCCGTGGCGGCATCGGCGGGGCCCTGGTCGCCCGCCTGGCCGCCCGCCCCGGCGGCGGACCCATCCTGGCCCTCTCCCGCACGCGCCCCGAAAACCTGCCACCGCAGGCGACCTGGGGGCCTATCGACCTGAGCGAGGAAGCCTCCATCGCCGCCGCGGCGGCGGCGATCGACCCTGATACGCCCCTCGACCGGATCCTGGTGGCGACGGGGCGGTTGCAGGCCCTGGGGCGGCAGCCGGAAAAGACCTGGCGACATCTGGACGCCGAGGCGCTCCTGGCCGCCTTCGCTGACAATGCGGTGGGGCCGGCGCTCGTGGCCAAACACTTCCTGCCGCGCCTGCCCCGGGATCGGCGGAGCGTCTTCGCCGCCCTGTCAGCCCGGGTGGGCAGCATCGGGGATAATCATCTGGGGGGCTGGTACGGTTACCGGGCCTCCAAGGCGGCCCTCAACCAGTTGATCCACACCCTGGCCATCGAACTGGCGCGCCAGCGGCCCCAGGCCATCTGTGTCGCCCTGCATCCGGGCACGGTGGACACCGGCCTGTCGGCGCCGTTCCAGGCCGGGGTGAGCGCCGAAAAACTCTTCAGCCCCGACGTCGCCGCTGGGCGGCTTCTCGCTGTCCTTGAGGGTCTGACGCCGGCCGACAGTGGCGGCTTCTTCGCCTGGGACGGTCAGGCCATCCCATGGTGAGACGCCTGATCCTGGTGCTGGGCGACCAGCTGTCGCCGCCAGAACGGCTCGGATCCCTGCGCGACGCCGACCCCGGCCAGGACGTGGTGCTGATGGCCGAGGTCGTCGAAGAGATGACCTACGCGCCGCACCATCGCCAGAAACTGGTCCTGGTCCTGTCGGCCATGCGCCAGCACGCCGAGGCCCTGCGGACGGCCGGATTTGAGGTGCGCTACGTCCGCCACGACGATCCCGACAACAGCGGCGGCCTGAGCGGCGAGCTGCAGCGCGCCGCCCAGGCTCTCCAGCCGGATGAGATCTGGCTTACCCGCTCGGGAGAGTGGCGCCTGGAGCGCGCCTTTGATGGGCTTGAGCTGAGCCTGCCAGCGCCCCTGCGTCGGGTCGAAGATGACCGCTACCTCTGTGACGCGGACACCTTCGCCCGGTGGGCGACGGGACGTCGGGAGCTTCGCATGGAGTTCTTCTACCGCGACATGCGTCGCCGCCACGGCCTGCTGATGGACGGCGCCCAGCCGGCGGGCGGCCGCTGGAATTTCGATGCGGAGAACCGCCGCCGGCTGCCCAGGGACGCCCGCGCGCCGGAACGCGTGATGATCGCGCCCAATGCGGTGACCCAAGGCCTGATCGCCGAAATCGAAGCCCTGGTCCCCGACGGGTTTGGCGACCTCTCGGCCTTTGGCTGGGCGACCAATGCGGCTGAGGCCGAGCAACTGGCCGACCACTTCTTCTCCGACATCCTGGCCGGCTTTGGCGACCACCAGGACGCCATGGCCCTGGGGGCGCCCTGGCTCTGGCATGGGCGGCTTTCGGCGGCGCTGAACCTTGGCCTGCTCGATCCCCTCGACCTCTGTCGCCGGGCCGAGGCCGAGTGGCGGGCGGGCCTGGCGCCCCTGAACGCTGTCGAAGGCTTCATCCGCCAGATCCTCGGCTGGCGGGAATTCGTGCGCGGGGTCTACTGGCTGAAGATGCCGGCCTATCTGGAGACCAATGCGCTCGGCGCCGCCAACCGCCTGCCGGACTTCTACTGGACCGGCGAGACCGACATGGCCTGTGTCGGCGCGGTGGTGGCCGAAACCCGGGCCCACGCCTACGCCCACCACATCCAGCGGCTGATGGTCACCGGTAATCTCGCCATGCTGCTCGGCGTCGCGCCGGCCGAGATCAACGCCTGGTACCTGGGGGTCTATGCCGACGCCTATGAGTGGGTGGAGGCGCCGAACACCCACGGCATGGCCACCTATGCCGATGGCGGCTTGGTGGGGTCCAAGCCCTATGCGGCCAGCGGCGCCTATATCAACCGGATGAGCGACTACTGCTCAGCCTGCGCCTATGAGGTGAAGGATCGGCTGGGCGACCGGGCCTGTCCGTTCAACAGTCTCTATTGGGACTTTCTCGACCGGAACGCGGCGCGCCTGGACGCCAACCCGCGCATGGCCCTTCCCTACAAGAACCTGGCCCGCCTGGGCGAGGTCGAGCGCCAGGCGATCACTGCGCGGGCCGCACAGCTGCGCCAGCGGTTTGGCGCGACGCCGCTTCAGGCCGAGGGCCGTGTCAGCACATAGAGGGCGCAGAAGGTCAGGACCACGCCGACGCCCATCGGAACCCACGTGTTGGTGGCGGTGAGCATCACCATCACCAGGCTCAGACCCATGCCGATGACAGCGGCGAGCTTGGCCCGCGGCGGGATCGCCCCGTGCTGGTCCCAGGCCCGCAGGGTGGGGCCAAAACGCTTGTGGGCGTAGAGACGGGCGCGCAGCTTCGGCGCGCTCTTGCCGAAGGCCCAGGCGGCGACGATCAGGAACACGGTGGTCGGCAAGAGGGGCAGGAAGGCGCCGAGAATGCCCATGCCCAGGGCCGCCATACCCAGGGCGCGGTACATCAAGGTCGCCCAGGTCGCCAAGGTGGGGGTCGCCAAGGTGGGGGGCGCCATCGCCGGCGGCGCCGGGGCGTCCTCCTCAGAGGAATCTGCGGGATCGCGCGGCGCGGACATGGCCCCAGCATGCCACATGTCTTGCGAGGAGGTCGCAAAAAACCTGTTGTCGGAGCCAATCGCCTGACGCGACCAGACGGAATCGTCTGATCGTTGAATCAGGCTCTAAACTCTAGGTCTTGAGTGCGTTTCATTCCGATAACCGGTTCCCCACTTATCGGGACGCGCCCTAGGAGCTCAGCCGCGCGCCGCGCGCATCAGGTCGGGTTCAAACCGGATCAAGGCTTCAGCGACCTTCGGGTCTGGGGCGAGGTTGCCGATCACTGTGGCGAGGCCGCGGCTGATCTCTCGCCGACGGGTCTCGTCCACTCCCTCGAGGGCGGTGCGATTGAATTCCAGCAGCTGGTCCACGGCCTTGTCGTACATGGCCCGACCTCGGTCGGTGAGGGTCAGATGGACCTGCCGACGGTCGGTGGCGGGGGTCTCCCGGACCATCAGGCCTCGGCGAACCAGCTGGTCGACGCTGCGCGTGAGGGTGGTGCGGTCGACCGCGGTGAACGCCGCCAGGTCAGACATGGAGCAGGTCCCGCACCGGCGGACCGTGGAAATGGCTCGCCACTGGCCAAGGTTCAGCTCCAGGGGCGCCAGGGCCCGCTCAAAAGCCGCGTCACGCCGTCGCACCGCCTGGAACAACAGGTAGAAAAAGTACTCCGGCACATTGAGGCCAAATTCCGCCTCGGCGTCCACAGACCTCAAGTAAGGCTTGGTTTCTTTGGTCAATTGCGCGTCCCCCAGGCGGGACAGAACACCTCTTCGTGCAAACGCACAAGGGTCAGATACAAATGGTGCAAACGCACCTACACGTTGACAGCCCCGCCATCGCCCCCTAGGTGGGCCTCAACAGTCACAAGACGCCGTTATGCGGCTGGCGCGGATCGTCCCGCGCCGCTCAGACCCCACGGCGCCGCGCGCGTTCACAGAGGCATCATGGACGGACCGCCGACGGCGGGCCTCGACGATCTTCGTCGTCGGCTCGACCACCTGCAATTTGAGGTGCGCCAGATCAGCGCCTACGGCCGGGCCATGGTCGCGGCCATCGCGACCTTGTCACCGGCGGCCCACGCCGCCCTGACCGAGGCTCTAGGCCGGGAGACTCTTGGCCTGGAGACTGATGACGGCCGACAGGCAGATCTGTTCGCACCCGGCTCAGAGGGTCTGCGCTTGTCCCAGGCCAGGCTCGCTCGGGATCTGGAGCGCGCCCTGGTGGAGCGGGCTGCGCGCCTGGACGGCGACGGGGCCTATGAGGAACCCCAACGCCGCTCTGGCTAGAGTCTGGAGACGGCCTCGGATCCCCCTGTGCGGGAATCTGCTCAAAGGCATCGCGCCTCAGACCTCAAGATCCCAGAGGGCTTCGATGAGTTCGGCCGGCTCGAAGGGCTTGACGATCCAGCCAGCGACACCTTCGGCCCGTCCTCGCGCCTGCTTGGCCTCGGCTTCCTCGCTGGTGATGATCACCACCGGCAGATCGGCGAAACAGGGCTGGGCGCGGATCGCGGCCACCAGGGCGAACCCATCCATGCCAGGCATGTTCAGGTCGCTGAGAACGATATCTGGCCGCCGCGCGGCGATCATTTCGAGGGCGCTCGCCCCGTCTTCGGCCACCCGGACCTCGTAGCCCACAGCGCTCAGCACATCGTCCAGCAGCAGTCGGATGACCGGAGAATCGTCAACCACGAGGATTCGCGTCGCCCCGCGCACCTTTTGGGGCATGCGTGTCTCAGGCGCAGACATGCACAGCTCCGAAGGGGCGATGGCGAGGAACATGGCGGGGGTGGCCTCGAAGACGAATCAGGCTGCGACTCCTCGCACTCTTTCCCGGATACGATGAAAGATAGGGTTAATCCGAGCAGGATTCTCCAATATGAGAAACCGAGGCGGGCTTCAACCGGCGCGCTGCGGCGTCGATGTCACACCCGGGGCTTGCCGCGAGGGGCGCCCCGCTCAGGGCGTGGCTGCGAGGCGGGCGGCGGCGGCGCAGGCGTTGCTGGAAAAGTCCTTGTCGTCGCACTCCGCCTGCAGAATCTGGCGAGCGCGGGTCCGGTCGGGGGCGCCGCCTTGGCCCTTGGCCAACATGTCGGCATAGGCCATGCAACCCCAACCGCTATCGCAGGCGAAGCGCTCCAGGTCTCGGGCGAGGGCGAGGTCTGCGGTGATCTCTCCGCGTCTGTGCATGCCAGCCAGCGCCTGACAGCCTGGCGGATAGGCCACCTCGCAGGCCAGGGCGTAGGCGTCGGCGGCTTCGGCGAAGCTCTTTGGCGCAATATCCCCGCGGCGCAGGCCATCGCCCAACTCCGCGCATCCGGCGCCGTCGGCGAGGACCCAGGCGGACAGATACAGGTTCAGGGCGCGGGCCTTGTCGACAGGCATGTTCTGGAAGCCGTGCTGCCATTCCCAAGACGCGCGGGCGCAGGCGCGCCCTAGACCCATCTCGCAGGCGTCTGTCAGCATGGCCTTTTTCTCGCTGTAGCCTAGGCCAGGCAGGCTGTGGGCGCTCTTGAAGATCTGCACGGCATTTTTGAAGTCATGGTACTCCTCCTCGGTGATGAGGCCGCTGTCGAACAGAGCGTCACAGTAGTCGGCGTCCTTTGCGATACAGGCTCGGGTGGCGATCAACCCTAGGGTCGCGTCGGAGTTCACGGGGATGATGACACTGTCGAGCATGATGTTCGTCAGGGCATGGCAGGCCTCGCCGTCGCCGATGTCACAGGCCCTGGAATAGAGATAGGCGGCGCGTGCGGGCTGTCTGGAGCCCCCTTCGCCCTTCATGTGCATCTTCGCCAGAGAGACGCAGGCCTCGGGCTCCGATAGCGCGCTCCAGGCGATGTTGACGACGCAGGCCTTGGCGTAGAGTTCGCGGGCGCGTTTCGGATCGGCTGGGCCGCCACGGCCGTTGGCCGTTATGTCCCCCAACAGGGTGCAGGCTCGGAAATGACCGGCGTCGCAAGCCTGTCCAAGTTCGCGGCGCGCTGTGACGGGGTCGGCGCCATACAGCGCCTGCTGGCCGGCCTTGAAGCGGGCCTCGGCCTGTGGAGACGCCGCCTGACTGGGAGAGACCACCAGCGCGCCCAGCGCCAGAGCGGCGAGAGCTTGGATGACTGATCGCAACATGAGCCCTCGGCATGCATAGGCTGGACAAGGAAATCCTCGCCATCGACCAAGGTTCTGGCAAGTCCAAAGCGGAGCTTCCGGCCCCGTGGCATGCGCCGCTGTGCAGGTGAAGGCTAGGTTTCGGAAACGTTCTGACCCTGGTGGATCAAGAGCACCCGCGCAGGGGTTTCGTCCTGGGCCGTCAGGGCGAAGCCCATCTCGGCGTCGAAATAGACGCCGTCGCCCTTGGACAGGGACAGGGGCGCATAGACGTCGGAATGCATCACAGCGCGACCTTCCAGGACCATCAGATAGGCCTCGCCCGCCGCCCGCAGCAGGCCGCCGGTCCGTCGCGGCTCGACCACCTCAAGCACCAGGGGCGTGAAATTTCGTCGCAATAGGTCGGTCGCGCCGGCCAGGCCAGACAGGCCGCCGAGGTCGCAGGGTTCGCCGGCCTCGGCGCGGATCACCGATCGACGCCCGGCGGCCGGCGGCGGCCCGCCCCCCTCCGGGACAGGCTTGACCAGGTGGTCAATGTCGATCTCCAAGGCCTGACAGAGTTTGATGAGCACCTCGTAGCCCAGGGAGGTCTGGCCCAACTCAACCTTGGAGAGGCTCGACAGGGGGACCCCGGAGCGGGCGCTCAGATCGGCCAGGGTCCAGCCGCGGTCCCGCCGGAGCCGGCGTATGGCGGCGCCCGCCGCCGCAGAGAGGCGCGTGGTCATAGGGGGACCTGACTGTTGCGGCGGGACAGGCTGAAGCTCCGGCGTCATGAGAGGCCCATGCTTAAGCCTGATGAACGGCCAAGGCCAAGCTCAGTTGCTCACCCATCATGTCCTTCAGGCGCTGGGGCGCCAGAATCTCCACCTTGTCGCCCCAGCTGAACAGGTGCCAGGCGAGTTCCCGCATGCCGCTGGCCCGAAAGGCGATCAGCACCGACCCATCCGGTTGGGGGGAGATTTCCTGAGTGGAGTGAAACCGCCAGCCCAAGGCCTCCTCCGCCCCATGGGGCCGGACCCGGAGGCGCACGGCCTCCACCTCGTCCTGATAGATGCCGAAGCTGCGATCGACGAAGGCGGCCAGGGAAAAGTCGGGGGGCGGCGTGGCGGGAAGGTCGAGCACGGCGACCTCGGCCAACCGGTCCAGGCGCCAGGTCCTGGGCTCCCCCGCCTCTCCCTCGGCGGCGAGCAGATAATTGCTGCGGCCAAACAGCAGGCCGAGGGGCGTCACCTCCCGCCGCCGGCCAGGGGTGCTGCCGCCCAGATAGGTGAAGGCCAGGCGCTTGAGGCCGATGATCGCCTCTCGAACCTGCCGCAGGACGATCTCATCCTCGAACGGGCGAGGGCCGGGGGCCAGGGCGATGGCCTCGGCCTGCAACACGGCCTCCAGGTCTGGCGCCAGACGTCGGCGGGCCGGCGCCCGCATCGCCGACAGCACCTTGGCTTCCAGCCGGGTCAGGGCCGCGGCCCGTCCCCGGGCGCCGGCGGCGCGGAACTGTTCAGCCGCAGCGCGCAGGGCGCCCAGCTCCTCGGCGTCGGGGGTCTGGAACAGGGCGTCCAGGCCCGCCGGGATACGAAACCGACGGGTGGGCGGATCCTCGATCTCCTCGAACTGCGGGAACAGCTCGCGCAGGGCGTCGCGCATTCGCTCGGCGGTGCGCCGGCCTACCCCGACCCGGTCGGCCATCTCATCAAGGGTCAGACCTTCGGCGGTGCTGGCCAGGGCCCTGGCCAGCTCCAGCAGCAGGGCGGCCTTTTCATGTCGCATGGACGGCTCCTTACGTCCGATTCTGACGCATCCCCCCTCTAGGGTCCAGGGTGTCGAGAGGAAACGGAGACACCCCATGGCCGCCGCCCGCAATACAACCCGCCGCAGAACCGGTCCCGCTGCGCCGCTGGTGGACATGGCCGCGCGCCCGGAGGCCCCTGGCGCCGACCTGATCGCCGCTGTGCTGACCCACGCGGATCTGGAGGCCAGGCTCAGCCCCCGCCGGGTGCGCCGCTCCCTGTCGCCCTACCGCGCGGCGGAACTGCGCGAGGCGGGCCGACTCAATGCTGTGGAGGCCGCGCGCAGTCTCGATCTGGCGGTGATTTGGGACGAGGCCGAGGCCGAGGTGGTGCGGGTGATCGACGACGCCCCTCTACGTCGCAAGATCGAAGCCGGCCCCGCCTGGTGGGAAGACGCCTGGGACGAAGAGGTCTGGCAGGCCTCGCCCCCCGCCCCGGCCCCGAGGCCGGCGCTCCGGGCGGTCAAGGGCGGTCGTCGATGATCGCGCCGGGACCGCTTTTCACCCCGACGCTGTTTCAGGCGCGGTTGCCCGGCGCCGCGCCCGCCCAGGAGCGCCGACGCCTTGACCCCGGCCTGCGGCCGGTGCAAGGGCGCGACCATGTCGAAAGCCACGCCCGCCACCCGCGTCCTTGATCGCGCCGGCGTGGCCTACGCCCTGCATCTCTATGTCTATGATCCCTCCGCTGGACGGATCGGCCTGGCCGCCGCCGCCAGCCTCGGGGTCGATCCCGCCCTCGTGCTGAAGACCCTGATGACCCTGGTGGACGGCAAGCCCCACTGTGTGGTCCTGCCCTCTGACCGGGAGGTTTCCATGAAGCGTCTGGCCCAGGCGGCCGGCGGCAAGACCGCGCAGATGATGGCTCCCCAGGAGGCTGAGCGGGTGACCGGCTACAAGGTGGGCGGCGTCAGTCCCCTGGGCCAGCGCCGCCGGGTCCCGACGATGGTCGAGGCCTGCGCCCTTGAGCGCCCCACGGTCTTCGTCAATGGCGGCCAGCGCGGGCTTCAGCTCGGTATCGCCCCGGCCGACCTGGTGGCTGTGCTGGGCGCCCAGGTCGCATCCTTCAGTTGAACCCCCCCGACCCTGCGCATTGATTTGGGCGCCGCCACGTCAATTGGCGTAGGTTACCGATGTTCACACGTCACCCCGGAGCACAGATGGGTACGACGGAGACGACATCGGCGGTGCTGGCGCGGCGACGCAGCTATCATGTGGGCAATGTGCGCTCGCAGCTGTCATTGGCCGCCAGCGCTCTGCTGGAGTCCGAGGGGGCCTCGGCGCTCAGCCTGCGGGCCATCGCGCGCCGGACCGGCGTGGCTCTGGGCACCGTCTATTATCACTATGCCGACAAGCACGCCCTGCTGGCGGGGCTCGCCGCTGAGGGGTTCCGCGAATTGGCCGCCACCTTGCGGCTGGCCCGGGAGCGGCTGGGTCCGGAAGGCCGTCTTCGAGTCGCCGGTATGGCCTATCTTGATTTCGTAAGCGCTCGTCCGGCCCTGTATGGGCTGATGTATGAGATGCGGGACATCGGCCGCCGCGAGGAGGTTGAGGCGGCCGAAGGCGAGGCCTTCGCCGAAATGGCCTTGGCGGTCTCCGAGGACGCCGGGGCGGGGGCGGAGACCGAGGCGATCCGCCAGGTCGCCCAGGCGGCCTGGGCCTGCGCCCGGGGAATCGCCGCCCTGGCCCTGGCCCGCGGCGGCCCCGGTCGACTGGACGAGAACACGGTCCGCGAAGCCGTTCTGGGGCTGGAAATCCTGGTTGCGGGGCGTCCAATTCGCCTGTGACGGGCGCCAGGACCCCGGAATGAATTTTCACCTATCCGAACAGTGTTCGACTGGTCCAGCTTGAC
Organism: Phenylobacterium sp.; assembly: GCF_030651755.1. Lineage (GTDB taxonomy): Bacteria > Pseudomonadota > Alphaproteobacteria > Caulobacterales > Caulobacteraceae > Phenylobacterium. The sequence continues at coordinate 12,486 of NZ_JAUSBZ010000087.1, forward strand.
CCTTATCAACTTCGCACGACGGGCCAATCAAGAGCCTGCGGCGGCTGGGAGGAAGACAATGACCAACATCCTGCGCTTGCGCAGCCTATTCATCATGGGCGCCTCAACTGCGGCCATCGCCGCCGCGACGCCTGCCTTGGCCCAACAGGCCACCATGCTCGAGGAGCTCGTCGTCACCGCCGAGCGTCGGGACCAGAGCCTGCAGGATGTGCCCGTCGCCGTGACGGCCTACACCAGCGAGCGCCGCGACCTTCTAGGGATCACCACGGTCGAAGACCTGGCCCGGAACTCGCCCAGCGTGGCCTACACCAACAATGACCGTCTCTCGATCCGGGGCTTTGGCCGCCTGACCAACGCCATCGGCACCGACCCGTCGGTGGCGCTCTATTCCGATGGCATCTTCTCCAACTCGATGGCCGACTCCTCGACCCCGTCCCTGTTCATCGAGCGGACGGAAATTCTGCGCGGTCCCCAGGGCACCCTGTATGGCCGTAACTCGGTCGGCGGCGCCCTGAACATCATCGGCAAGCGGCCGGCCTACGAATTCGAAGGCGAGTTCCGCGCCACGGTCGGCAATTACGGGACCTGGCAGACCGACCTGCTGATGAGCGGGCCGGTCACTGACGGCCTCCGCTTCCTGGTCGGCGGCTCAGTCCAGCGCCGCGAAGAGGGTTTCATCGAAAACATCGGCCCGGCCGGCGACACCAGCGCGGTCAAGCGCTGGATGTTCGAAGCCCAGGTGGAGGCCGATCTTGGCGAGAACATCGTCGCCCGGCTGCGCTACACAAAGTTCGACTGGGATGACAGCTACGGCGTCGGCAACGTCCATGAGGCGGTGATCACGCCCTATGACACCGCCTCGACCACCGGCCTTGGCAATTCGGCCCTGTACTACAACCCGACCTTCGGCTTCGCGGGCGTCAATCCAGGGACGGCTGATCCCTACAGGATCAACACCAACCAGACCAACGAGGGCAAGCTCAGCGACCATCAGCGCCTGCACTTCGACCTGACCTGGGATCTGGGCGGCGCCACGCTGAAGTACTTGGCGGGCATCCAGAGCTACGTCTACAACACCAACGGGGACGAAGATCGCTCGGCGCGGACGGGCCTATTCAGCATTCCCACGGCGACGCCCTTCGGCGCCTACACCGCCACCAACATCTCCCCAGACCAGCGCTTCTTCTATCAGGAGAAGCAGAAGTGGTGGTCGAACGAGATCAACCTGTCGTCCAATTCCGATGGTCCGCTGCAGTGGATCACCGGCATCTATCAGTACCATCAGGACTATTCGCAGCCCCAGGGCCTGCGGGTGCTGGGTGATCCGGCGGTCCAGAACCCCCTCAACCTCGCCACGGGCGGGCTCGCGCCGCCCAACCCCAACGGCAACTATCTGCACGTTGACGGCACTCTGGAGGTCAATTCCTACGCCGTCTTCGGCCAGGTGGACTATGACCTGAACGACGAATGGACCCTGACGGCCGGCCTGCGCTGGTCGAAGGATGAAAAGACCGGCACCGACTTCGCCCGTTATGTCTCGCGGACCAACACCACCACCACGGTGCTGGCCGCCGCCGGCATTCCCGCCGCGCAGGGCCAGGCTGCGGCCGTCGACTTCACCACCTTCGTGGTCTGCGGCGGTCCGACCATCGCCACCTGCCTGGCCAATCCCCTTTACAGCAACCTGCGTCAGGTTTCCGGCGGCGGGTTGGAGCGGGATCTTTCGGCTGAGTACGACGCCTTCACCGGCACCCTCGGCGTCCAGTGGCAGCCGGACTTCAGCACCAACGCCTATCTTCGCTATAGCCGCGGCTACAAGTCGGGGGGCTGGCTGGCCTCCAACGGCCTGACGCCCTTCCCCTATGCCGATGCTGAGTATGTGGACAACTACGAGCTGGGTCTGAAGAAGACCTGGGGCGGGGTGTTCCAGCTCAACACCGCCCTGTTCTACGCTGACTATCAGGGCTTCCAGGCGCCGCTCACCGTGGTGCTTAACCCGACCACCGGCTCGACCGGCACCCAGTTCCTCAATCTCGAAGCGCGCAACTGGGGTCTTGAGGTCGAAGGCCAGTGGGCGCCGGTGCAAGGGCTGCAACTGTTCGGCAGCTATGCCTACATCAACGCCGAGATCACGGAGGGTTGCTGCTACGTCGACACCAGCGATCCCAGGGCCGCCCAGCCGGGCGCCCGTCCGGTCGGCGCGCCCCTGCCCAATGGCAACCGCAACCAGAGCCTGGTCGGCAGCCGTCTGCCCATGACGCCGGAACACAAGGTCAATCTGGGCGGCAACTACACCATGGACTTCACCCCGGGCAGCCTGACGCTCGGTGTCACCTACACCTATACCGATGAGATGCAGACCGGCGTGTTCGGTTCGCCGCGCTACACCTCGCCGTCGAATGAAAATGTCGATCTGCGGGCCCTGTGGCGCGACGTCGATCGGCGGTTCAGCGTGATCGGCTATGTGAAGAACGTCACGGACGAAGTGGCCTATCAGAGCTCCACCCCGAGCGCTGTGACCGCCCTGGGGACCTTCCGCCAGACGGTGAAGCTCAACTTCCCGCGCACCTTCGGCGTGGAGTTCCAGTACCGCTTCTAGACCTTGTCAGAGGTCTGAAGGACGGGCGGCGCGGACTTCCGCGCCGCCCGTTTCGTTTCCAGGGCCGCCGCATAGTCCAGATGGATCATGCGGCCGAAGGCCAACCCGTGGTGGAGCAGGTGCGACAGTTTCGCACACGTCTTTCACGGGGTACCTCATCATGCGTTTGCTCGCGGCCAGCTTCTTCTCATCCCTTCTCCTGGCGGTCGCCGTCCCCGGGGGCGCAGCCCTGGCCCAGGCGGCGGGCAGCACGGTCACCCTGGCCGACGGCACCACAGTGGTGACCACCATCCGTGGGCTCAACGACATCACCGTCCAGATCAGCGGCGGGCCGGACTTCGGGGCCAATCCCGCCACGGTGAACTTCACCAGCGTCGCGCCGGGGGCCGGCGTCATCGACTATGTGGGCACCATCAGCCAGGGCGGGACCACCTCTCCCTTCACCTGCCAGGTCAACACCATCACCCAGGCGGTGACCGGCACCGGCGCCTGCGCCATCGCCTTCGGCCAGCCGTCGTCCGCCCCACCGCCGGTGACGCCGCCGCCGATCCCGCCGACGCCCCCTGTCACGCCGACCCCGCCCCCCACGACTCCGACAGACCCGACGCCGCCGCCCGCGCCCCCGGTGATCAATGATGGCTCTATCACCGTGACCAATCCCGATGGCTCGGTGGTCACCCTTTCGGTTCCTGAGCAGTTGATTTCGGTGGCCGAGGCCGACCAGCTGATCATGGCCCTGATCGGCGACCGGATGCAGATCGGCAGCCTGGATGGGTTCGTCAATGGCCGCCTGCGGGCCATGGGGATGGCGGCCCTGAGCGCTCAGCTTCCCATGCGCCGTACCGACCAGGGGGGCTATCGCGGCGCTTCAGCGGGGGCCTCAACCTCCGGCGCGGGGCTCTGGCTCAACGCCACGGGCTCCTATGTGGAAGACAGCCGGCCCGGCGTCGGCCAGGACGGCTATGGCGGGGCCGTGGCCCTTGGCCTTGATATGAGCGCTGGCGACATGGTCCTCGGCGGCTATGTGGCGCACAGCCAGATCGACCTGGATGGGGCGAACGCCAGCTATGAGTCCGATGGATGGAGCGTCGGCCTCTATGCCAGCTGGTCTCAGGATCCGGCCCTGCGCCTGACCGCCTCGGTCGGCTACGGCGCGTTCGACGTCGAGTACGGCCGCACCATCGCCGGGCTGCGCAGTTTCGGCGCCACCGAGCGGACCCAGTTCGTGGGCTCGCTGTCGGCGGAATCCCAGTTCGCCCTGGGCGACAGCTGGGTTCTCACCCCTGGCCTGGGCGTTTCGGCCTCCTCTTCGGAGACTGACGCCTATCGGGACAACGCCAACCGGCCGGTCGCAGGGAACAAGGTGGACATGACCGTGATCTCCGGCGGCGCCTCGCTCTTCTACACAGGCGGCGCCTGGCTGCCCTATGTCTCGGCCAGCTTCAATCATCAGACCGATGGCGCCCCCGGCGTCGACACCGACTACGGCCTGATCGGCGCCGGTGTGGCCATTCCGGTGTCGGAGCTGTTCAGCCTGGCCTTCACCGCCCAGACCCTGGTCGGCAAGTCCAACGAATCCCAGTCGACCTTCGGCGTCACCCTGCGCCGGGCCTTCTGATCACCTCATGTGGCGGCGCCTGACACCCCTGTTCCTGGCGCCGCTGCTGATCGCATCCCCCGTCGCCGCCCGACACGTCCACCCCCTGGACGACGGATGGATGCGGTTCGAAGTGGCGGCGGCGGGGCGTCCCCTCGCCGCCGCCATGCCGTCTGCGGACACGCCGGTCGAGATCTTGACCATTGTGATCGAGGGTGACGGCCAGGCCCATGACCGCCATGGTCGGGCGAGCGCCAATCCGACCCCTTTGAGGGCCGTGGGGCTGGATCTGGCCAAGGCCTGGCCGGGGCCCGCCGCCTGGCTGGGACGCTCCTGCCAATTTGTGGAGGACGTCGCCTGCGAGGCCGCCCACTGGACCACCCACCGGTTTTCGTCAGAGGCCGTGGCGATGACCGACGCCGCGGTCAGCGCCCTGATGGCCAGGGCCGGGGCGGAGAAGGTGGTGTTGGTGGGCTGGTCAGGGGGCGGGGTGATGGCTGCGCTGGTGGCCGCGCGGCGGGATGATCTCGCCGGTCTTGTGACCATCGCCGCGCCGCTGGATGTGGGCGCCTGGACGGCCAGCCGGGGCTTGAGTCCGCTGCAGGGTCTCGACCCCGCCGACCTGCCGCCGATCGCTGCGCCTCAACTTCACCTGACCGGCGCCTTTGACCCTGTGGTGCGTCCAGCCGCCGTCAAGCGAACGGCCCGGCGCCTGGCCGGGCCGCAGGGCCAGGTAGAGACCTGGCGAGAGCGTCATGAGTGCTGCTGGACGGCCCGGGCGGGCGAAATCGCCGCCCGCCTCGGACCCCAGCCTTGAGCCTACTTGCCGCCGAGCGTCGCGCGCAGCATCCAGGCGTGTTTTTCATGGGCTTCCAGGCGGTCGGTGATGATGCCGG
>NZ_JAUSBZ010000094.1 GCF_030651755.1 Phenylobacterium sp.
CGGGCTGCGGCCAGGAAGGCGTCCACGGTTTCGAAGTGGCGGGCCAGGGCGAGCGAGGTCGTCTCCCCAATATGGCGGATGCCGAGCCCGTAGATGAATCGGTCGAGCGGAATGTTGCGCTTGGCGTCGATGCCGTCCTTCAGATTGGCGACGCTGGTCTCGCCATAGCCCTCAGTGGCCCGCAACTCGTCCAGCTTGGCCTCGTCGGCGGCCAGGCGAAAGATGTCGGCCGGCGCCTTGACCCAGCCCTTGTCGAAGAAGGCCTGGAGCTGCTTTTCCCCCAGCCCCTCGATGTCGAAGGCCCGGCGGGAGACGAAGTGCTTCAGGTGCTCGATGCGCTGGAACGGACAGGCCAGCTCGCCGGTGCAGCGGCGCACCACCGTCTCGGCGCCTGAGGCCGTGGTCTCCCGCGCCAGCGGTGTCTTCAGGGGACAGGGGCAGTGGGCGGGGAAGACGTAGGGCTCGCTGCGTTTTGCGCCCGGCTCGATCACCGGTCCCACCACCTGGGGGATCACGTCGCCGGCCCGCTGGACGATGACCGTGTCGCCGATGCGCACGTCCTTGCGGGCGATCTCGTCGGCATTGTGCAGGGTGGCGTTCTCCACCACGACGCCGCCCACGGTCACCGGCGCCAGCCGGGCTACAGGGGTGACGGCGCCGGTGCGTCCCACCTGCAGGTCGATGGCGTTCAGCACCGTGCGGGCCTGTTCGGCGGGGAACTTGCGGGCGATGGCCCAGCGGGGCGAGCGCGAGACGAAGCCCAGGCGCTGCTGCCAGTCCAGGCGGTCGACCTTGTAGACCACCCCGTCGATGTCGAAGCCCAGGCGCGGCCGCAGTCCCTCCATCTCCCGATAGGCCTCGAGCAGCCCGCCCGCGCCCTCGACGCGGCGGGACTGGGGATTGGTCTGGAAGCCCCAGGCCTTCAAGGCCTCCAGCGCCGCCCACTGGGTCTCGGCGAAGGGCGCGCTGACCAGACCCCAGGCATAGGCGAAGAAGCGCAACGGTCGCTGGGCGCTGATCTTGGGATCCAGTTGCCGCAGCGAGCCGGCCGCGGCGTTGCGGGGATTGGCGTAGGTCTTCTGGCCCGCCGCCTCGGCCGCCGCGTTCAGGGCCTTGAAGCCCTCATGCTCCAGATAGACCTCGCCGCGGATCTCGATGACCTCGGGCCAGCCAGAGCCTGTCAGGCGCTCGGGGATGTCGGAGAGGGTGCGTAGATTGGCGGTGACGTCCTCGCCGACCCGACCATCGCCCCGGGTGGCGCCGCGGACGAGCCGGCCCTTCTCGTAGCGGATTGAGGCCGACAGGCCGTCGATCTTGGGCTCGGCCGTATAGGCGATGGGAGTGTCATCCAGGCGCAGGAATCGGCGCACCCGGGCCTCGAACTCAATGGCCTCCTCGTCGGAAAAGGCGTTGTCGAGGCTGAGCATGGGCACGCCGTGCTCGACGGGCGAAAACTGGGCCGAGGCCGCGGCGCCGATCTTCAGGCTGGGGGAGTTCTCGCGGATGAGGCCCGGAAAGGCCGCTTCGATCTCGGCGTTGCGGCGCTTGAGCGCGTCATACTCTGCATCGGAGACCTTGGGCGCGTCGTCCTGATAATAGGCGATGTCGTGGGCCGCCATGGTGTCGGCGAGCCAGGTAAGTTCTTCGGCGGCCTCGGCCTCGGAGAGGTCGGCGGCCGGCTTGGAGGCGGGAAACTCAGGCATCCATCAGGGCCCGGGCGGCGGCGCGGGCCGCATCGGTGATCTGGGCGCCGGCCAGCATGCGGGCGATCTCTTCCTCGCGGTCGGGCGGCGACAGCACCTCGACAGCGGTGCGCACCATTTCGGCGTCGCCGGCCTTGGAAATCCGCCAGTGGGCGTCAGCCCGGGCGGCCACCTGCGGGCTGTGGGTGACCACCAGGACCTGAGCCGCCGAGGCCAGGCGACGCAGGCGCAGGCCCACCGCATCGGCCACGGCGCCGCCGACGCCCTGGTCCACCTCATCGAAGATCATCAGTGGCTGGGCGCCCTCTGCGCGGCCGGCCAGCGCCGCCTTCAGCGCCAGCGCCAGGCGGGCAAGTTCGCCGCCTGAGGCGATCTGGCCAAGTTCCCCAAACGGCGCCCCGGGGTTGGTGGAGATTTCGAAGGCGATTCTGTCCTGACCCTGGGGACCGGCCTTCTCTGGCAGGAGGGTCTCGACTGTGGTGCGGAAACGGGCCTTGTCCAGTTTCAGCGGCCCGAGTTCGGACATCACCGCCAGGGCCAGACGCTCGCCGGCGGCGCGACGTTGGGCGCTGAGCTGCTCGGCGGCAGCCAGATAGGCCGCGCGGGCGGCGGCCAGGGCGGCTTCGGCGGCCTTCAGGTCCTCGCCCGAGGTTTCGGCGGCCCGCAGGCGCTCGGCGAAGCGGACCCGCAGTATGGGCAGTTCCTCGACGCTGACATTGAGCTTGCGGGCCATGCCCCGCAGTTCGAACAGCCGCTCCTCGGTCTTTTCGAGCCGGTCGGGATCGAAGTCGAAGGCCTCGGCCGCGCCGTCGATGGCGGCCTCGGCCTCCTGGGCCTCCACCAGGGCGCGGTCGATGGCGCTGGTGGCCGCGGCCAGCCGCGTCACTGTGGGGCCGGTCTCAGCCGCGCCCGCATGGACGGCGCGCTCCCGCGCGCGGTCGAGGGCGCGGACGGCCTGGGCCATGCGAGGCGACAGACCATCGAAGGCCTCACGGGCCGAGGCGATGTCGGAGAGCGCCTTCTCGGCGGCGCCCAGCATGGCCCGGCTTTCGGCCAGGTCGGCCTCCTCCCCTTCCCGGGGCTCAAGGCGATCGAGTTCGGAGAGCCGCAGATTGAGCTCCTCCATCTCCGCGGCGGCCAGATCGGCGGCGGCGGCCAGATCGTCCCGACGGGTCAGAGCCCCGCGCCAGGTCTTCCAGGCCTCACCGACCTTGGCCAGGGGGACGCCCAGCTGACCGAAGGCGTCCAGCAGGGGACGATGGGTGCGGGTGTCCAAAAGGCCGACAGTCTCGTGCTGACCATGGACCTCCATCAGCAGGGCGCCCAGTTCGCGCAGGACCCCGACGCTGGTGGCCTGATCATTGACGAAGGCGCGGCTGCGGCCATCGGCGCTGACGGTGCGGCGCAGGACCAAGTCCTCGCTGGGATCGTAGGACAAGCCCTTCTCGTCCAGCAGCGCCCAGGCCGGGTGGTCGGGTGGGGGGGCGAAGAGGGCTGTGGCCTGGGCCAGGGTCGCACCCTGACGCACCAGGGCGGCCTCGGCCCGTGCGCCGGTGGCCAAGCCCAGGGCGTCGAGGATGATCGACTTGCCCGCACCTGTCTCTCCGGTCAGGGCGGTGAGCCCCGGCCCGATGGGCAGGTCGAGCGCTTCGATCAGCACCACGTCGCGGATCCACAGTCCGATCAGCATGGGGTGCAAGATTGCCTGGAATCACCGCGGGCGGAAGCCCGTCCGTTCGCCTTAGGTTCTATTCGCTCGCCGGAGGCTGCAAGGTGGTGCCCTTGTTGCGCTCCAACTCGTCGGATCGGCCGCCGCCGACAAAGGGCAGCCGCGAGAAAAACCCACGACCTTCCTCGGACTGTGGCGCCGTCGTCGGACGCAGTCCGCGGCTGTTGAGCAGGCTATAGGCGTCCCGGTACCAGATGCTGCCGGGATAGTTGAAGCCCAGCACGGCGCCGTTGCGCTTGGCCTCTTCGGTCAGGCCCAGGGACAGATAGGCCTCCACAAGGCGGTAGAGGGCTTCGGGTGTGTGGCTGGTGGTGTCGTAGCGATCGACGACCGTCTTGAACCGGCCGATCCCGGCCAGAATGTCGCCATTGCGCAGATAATAGCGGCCGACCGTCATTTCCTTGCCCGCCAGCTGGTCGCGGACCATGTCGATCTTCAGAAGCGCATCCTTGGCGTATTCGCTGTTGGGGTAGCGCTGCACGACTTCTTGGAGGGCGTTGAGGGCTTGGCCCGTCGCCGCCTGATCGCGACCCACATCGACGATCTGCTCGAAATAGCAAATGGCCTTGAGATAGTAGGCGTAGACCGCCGCGGGATTGCCGGGAGCCTGGGTCAGGAAGCGGTCTGCGCTGGCGATCGCCTCGGCATAGTCATTGGCCTGATACTGCGCATACGCCGTCATCAGGATCGAACGCCGGGCCCAGACCGAATAGGGATGCTGACGCTCAACCTCGGCGAAATAATCAATCGCCTGGTTCCAAAGACCGCGGTCCAGCCGATTGGCGCCGGTGTTGTAGAGCAGCTCGACCGGCCGCTCCTCATAGGCCAGCCGCGGGCGCTCCGTGCGTCCGGCGCAGGCCGTAAGGGCCAGGGCGGCGATGACCGTCGCCAGGGCGGGACCCCGAAGGGCATTGTGAAGCAGAGACACCTTCACCTCAAAAAGACCAACGCGCGCCCCCGCGCCGCGAGCCCTCGCTTCTACACCACGCGGGCGCCGGCGCAAACGGAAGCTCAGACCGCCAGGGCGAGCTCAGGGGCGAAGGTGCGGATGCGCCAGGCGTCAGGCTGTTCGATCAGGGCCCGAACAAGCTGATTATTGATGGCGTGGCCCGCCAGACGGCCCTCAAAGCGCCCAAGGATCGGCGCGCCGAGGACATAGAGGTCGCCAATAGCGTCCAGGGCCTTGTGGCGCACGAATTCGTCAGGCCGGCGCAGGCCCTCGGGGTTGAGGATGCGATCGCCCTCAATCACCACCACATTTTCCAGCGAGCCGCCGCGGGCCAGACCCATGGCCCGCAAGGCGTCAACCTCGTGGGCGAAGCCGAAGGTGCGGCAATTGGCCAGTTCGGCGCGGAAGGCCGCCTCATTCATCACCAGATCGACCGACTGCCGGCCAATCACCGGCGAATCAAACACGATCTCGAAGGCGACTTCAAACTGGCTGCTGGGCAGCAGGCGCGCGCTCTTGTCGCCATCGACCACCTCGATCGGCGCCAGGATCTCGATATAGCGGCGGGGCGCGTCCTGCTGGCGGCGGCCGGCCTGGTCAAGAATTTGGACGAAGGGCTCGGACGAGCCGTCCATGATCGGCATTTCCGGACCATCCAGCTCGACGACCGCGTTGTCGACGCCCAGGGTGGCGAAGGCGGCCATCAGGTGTTCGATGGTCGAGACCGTGACGCCTGCGGCGTTGCCGATGACCGTACCCAGTTGGGTCTTGCACACAGCCTCCCCCGAGGCCGTGATCCGGTTGTCCTGGTCGGTGACATCGGTGCGGACAAAGACGATCCCGGTGTCCGTCGGCGCCGGGCGGACAGCCACCCGCACATGGGCGCCGGTATGGACGCCGATCCCGGCGAAGATGGCGGGTCCCAGCACCGTGTGCTGGAGGGCGGCGTGTTGCAGCGCCGGGTGTTGCAAGGCCGGCTGGGCGTGGGCGATGGTTGCGGGCACAGACAGAACCTTGATTGACCAGAACTCGTTCAGGCGGGCGCGCACCTGACGACGCACGCCCCCATAGGCCGGTTAAAACCTAGACTGCGGCGCCGCAACACAAGTCCTGTTTCCGAATGTTTCGCCTGAACAAGGCGGCAGATTTCTGTTCGTTTTCCGGCAGCTAGACAAAGCCTGCGGCGCCAGGCTCATCCACAATGAATGACGGCCGGCCCCGAGGGACCGGCCGTCCAATAAAAAGCCCAGACAGGCTCAAGGGTTCAGTTGGCCAGACGCCGGAGGAAGGACGGGATTTCCAGGTCCTCGCCGCCATCCCGCTCTGGGTCGGCGGTCTCGGCCGGCTGGGCGCCGCCACGGCTGGTGGCCTGCGGCCGTCCGGCGACAGGCGCCGGCGGCGCGGCGGGAGCGTCATAGCGCGGGCGGCCGCCAAACAGGCTTAGAAACCCGCCACGCTGGCGACGGTCGTCAGTGAAGGCGCCCTCACCGAACAGGGGCTCATCATCCTCATCGGCGACCATTGGGTCGACGATGCGGGTGATCGGACGTTCCGCGGGCGCCTCCGGCGCGGCGGCCGGGGTCGGACGCGCATAGAGATCGGGTTGCGGCGCCGCATAGGCCGAAGGGGCCGGCGGCTCAGGGGGCCTAGCCTGGGCCTGGGGCTGAACCTGGGGCGCCGCTGGCGGGGCGTAGGCCTGGGGCGCGGGCTCTGGCGCACGGGCGGGCTCCGGGGCGTAGGCCGCGGGGGCGGGCCGCTCCACATAGGCCGGCGGCGGCGCGACCTGACGGACCGGTTCAGCCTGGCGGACAGGGGTATGGGCGGGCTGCGGCGCCGGCTGGGCCGGCGCAGGCGGACGGCGAACCTCCGCCTTGGGCTCGATCGCCGAAATCGAGGCGCCGTCCATGCCGGTGGCCACCACCGATACGCGGATCATGCCGTCGAGGGACGGATCAAAGGCCGCGCCGAAGATGATGTTGGCGTCAGCGTCCACCTGTTCGGAGATGGCGTTGGCGGCTTCGTCGACCTCCAGCAGGGTCATGTCCAGGCCGCCGGTGACATTCACCAGCACGGCCTTGGCGCCCTTGAGCGAGACTTCGTCCAGCAGCGGGTTTTGAATGGCGTTCTGCGCGGCCATCAGGGCGCGGTCGTCGCCGGAGGCTTCGCCGGTGCCCATCATCGCCTTGCCCATCTCGGTCATCACCGTGCGAACATCGGCGAAGTCGAGATTGATCAGGCCCGGCAGCACCATCAGGTCGGTGATGGAGCGCACGCCCGAATGCAGCACCTGATCGGCCATGCCGAAGGCTTCGGAGAAGGTGGTCCGCTCGTTGGCCACCCGGAACAGGTTCTGGTTCGGAATGACGATGAGGGTGTCGACATAGCGCTGCAGCTCGGCGATGCCGGAGTCCGCCAGGCGCATGCGGTGACGCCCCTCGAAGTGGAAGGGCTTGGTCACGACGCCGACCGTCAGGATGCCCCGCTCGCGGGCGCACTTGGCGATGATGGGCGCAGCCCCGGTGCCGGTGCCGCCGCCCATGCCGGCGGTGATGAAGATCATGTGGGCGCCGTCCAGGTGCTCACCGATCTCAGGAATGGATTCTTCGGCGGCGCTCATGCCGACCTCGGGATGGGCGCCGGCGCCCAGGCCCTGTGTGACCGTCGCGCCAAGCTGGATGCGCCGGTCTGTCTTGGAGAACGCCAACTGCTGGGCGTCGGTGTTCGCGACCACGAACTCGACGCCCTCGAGGTGGGCCTCGATCATGTTGTTCACGGCGTTTCCGCCTGCGCCGCCAACGCCGAACACCACGATGCGCGGCTTCAGCTCTGTCTCACGCGGCGCCGTTAATGCAATAGCCATAGGACCCACCGTCCTCCGCAAATCTGTTGAAGCGCACGCGACCCGCCGCGGCACGCTCCGATTGGGATGCGGTTAACTTAGCGACCATCATCCTTAATCGAACGTAAACCGCTTACATTGAGTCGGAGGTCCGTCGACCCAGGCGCCGCGCATATTTTTGTTGCCCCATAAGGCTTAACCGCAGCTTTTCGGCAATCCGGGAGACTTAACCTGGGCCGCCTGCGGCCGCATGGCGCAGGTCATCGCGCCAAGTTTATTCTGGCGCCGCTAACCTTGACCACGGGCGAGCTAGACTTGCGACTAGAGGTTTTCGCGAAGCCAGGCTGCGGCCTTTGTCACCGGATTGGCCCGGGGATCAAGGCTTTCACGGCGAATCCGCGCGCCCGACATGGATTTGGCCGAGACCGCTTCCCTGGGCCCAAAGGCCGCCCGGTGCAGGACGCCAGCCGCCGCGCAGAAGGCCGGACCCGAAGCCGCGTCCGCCAGATGGGGCACCCGCCGCGGCCGGCCCAGGCGCACGGGTCGGTCGAATACGCGCACGGCCACTTCGCGCACCCCAGCCAGTTGGCTGGCGCCGCCGGTCAGGACCAGGCTCGCCCCCGGCTCCACCGGCGCGCCTGACGCCTTCAGGCGGTCACGGAGCAGCTCCAGGGTCTCCTCCACCCGCGGGGCGATGATGCCCTTGAGCAGAGAACGCGGAGCGATGACAGGGCCCGCGCCCGGATCGTCGCCCCGGGGCGGGGCCTCGATCATCTCGCGGTCCTCATTGGCCGAGGCGATGGCCGAACCATGCAGGGTCTTGATGCGCTCGGCCCCGGCCATGGAGGTGGAAAGTCCCCGGGCGATATCGGCGGTCACATGCTGCCCGCCCACCGGCAGGGTCTCCACATGCACCAGGCTGCCGGCGGTGAACACCGCCGCCGAGGTCGATCCGCCGCCCATGTCGATGCACACGGCGCCGAGGTCCATCTCGTCCTCCTCCAGGGCCGCCAGGGCCGAGGCGAAGGGCGCGGCGACGACGCCTTCGAACTGCAG
>NZ_JAUSBZ010000100.1 GCF_030651755.1 Phenylobacterium sp.
CCGCGGGTGTCGCCCATGAAGAGGGCCTCGGTCTCGGGATAGCGGGCGAACAGCCGCGCATAGACCAGAGGCGTCGGGTCATCGCTGCGCTCAGCGATCAGGTCTAGACTGTCGAGAATGGCCTGGGCGTTCATGACCACCAGCCTAGCCCTGCGATCCCGCGACGCCCAGGACCTTTCGGATCGCCCCGGTCAGCTGCGCCAGCTCGGCGTCGGTGGTGACGAAGGGCGGGGTCAGATAGACCACCTTGCCCATGGGCCGGATCCAGCAGCCCAGCGCGGCGAACTGCTGGCAGAGATCGCCTGCGTCCACCACAGCGTTGAACTCCACCACCCCGATGGCGCCCAGGGCGCGGACATCGACGACCCCCTTGGCCTGGCGGCAGGGCTCAAGCCCGTCGCGCAAGGCGACTTCGATCCGCGCCACATCGGCCTTCCAGCCGCCGGCCTCGAAGATGTCCAGCGAAGCGCCGGCCGCCGCGCAGGCCAGCGGATTGGCCATATAGGTCGGCCCGTGCATCAGGGCCGCGCCCGCATCGTCAGACCAGAAGGCGTCGAAAATTCGCCGGCTGGCCACGGCGGCCGACAGGGGCAGGGTGCCACCGGTCAGCGCCTTGGAGAGCGTGACGATGTCGGGCGTCACGCCTGCGCCCTGACAGACAAACAGGTCGCCGGTGCGGCCAAAGCCGGTGAATATCTCATCGAAAATCAGCAGCACGTCATGCCGGTCGGCCAGGGCCCGCAGGCGGCGCAACACCTCGTCATCATGGATCAGCATGCCGCCGGCGCCCTGAATGCGGGGCTCGACGATCAGGGCGGCGATCTCGTGGCCCTTCTGCGCCAGCAGGGCGTCCAGCGCGGCTTCGCTGTCGGCGTCCCGGGGCAGGGCGATCACGTGCTGACTCGGCATGACGCCGGAAAACAGGCTGTGCATGCCTTCTTCCGGGTCGCAGATGGTCATGGTGGCCAGGGTGTCGCCGTGATAGCCGCCGAGGAAGCTGACGAACTTCGAGCGACCTGAGACGCCGCGGTTGATCCAGAACTGGATGGCCATCTTCATGGCGATCTCCACCGAGACCGAGCCGCTTTCGGCGAAGAAGACGTGATCGAGGTCGCCGGGCAGCAGCGCCGCCAGGCGCCTCGCCAGGTCATAGGCCGGCGCATGGGCCAGGCCCCCGAACATCACATGCGGCGCCCGGGCCAGCTGGTCCGAAACGGCCTTGGCGATATGGGGGTGGTTGTAGCCATGGCAGGCGGTCCACCAGCTGGCGATGCCGTCCACCAGCTCGCGGCCGTCCTCGAGGATGATGCGCGCGCCCTGCGTCCGCGCGACCGCCAGGGGCGCAGGCGCAGTCTTCATCTGGCAGTAGGGCCGCCACACATGGGGGGCGCCCCGGTCGAGCCAGTCGGTCATGGAGGCCTCCTTCGCCAAGCAAGGGCGCTTTAACGCGGGCGCGGCCTCGTGCATACCGCGCCCCGTGACCGACAGCCTCTCCGCCTTCGCCGCCGCCAAGCTCGCCGATCTGGACGCCGCCCACCTGCGCCGCCGGCTGACGGCGACCCATCGCCTGGACGGCCTCTGGGTGGAGCGGGACGGGCGGCCGCTGCTGTCTTTTTCCTGCAACGACTATCTGAACCTGTCGCACCATCCGGCCGTGATCGAGGCTGCGGCTGCGGCGGCCCGCGCCTACGGGGCCGGGGCCGGGGCCTCGCGGCTGGTGACCGGCGACCATCCATTGCTGGGCGAGCTTGAGACGCGGCTGGCGGCTTTCAAGGGGACGGAGGCGGCTTGCGTCTTCGGCTCGGGCTATCTGGCCAATGCAGGCCTGATCCCGACGGTGGTCGGTCCTGGCGATGGGGTATTCGTGGACGAACTGGCCCATGCCTGCATCTGGGCGGGCGCGCAGCTGTCAGGGGCGAGGATCATTTCTTTCGCCCACAACGACGTGGCGGACCTCGCGGCGAAACTCGAGGCCGAGCGCGTCGGCCTGCGTCACGCCCTGATCGCCACCGACGGGGTCTTCTCCATGGACGGGGATCTCGCGCCGCTGGACGTCATCAGCGATCTGGCGCAGGCCCATGAAGCCTGGTTGCTGGTGGACGACGCCCATGGCCTGGGGGTTGTCGGGCAGGGGCGCGGAACCGCCGCCCTCTATCCGAGCGCCCGGATCGACCTGGCCATGGGGACCTTTTCCAAGGCGGTGGGCGGTTATGGCGCCTATGTCTGCGCCAGCGGTCCGGTCGTCGATCTGCTGCGCACCCGGGCGCGGACCTTCGTCTATTCCACGGGCCTGCCGCCGGCCAGCGCCGGGGCGGCGCTCGCGGCCCTGGACATCATCGCGGGCGACGCAGAGCTCACCGCCCGCCCCCTGGCCAAGGCGCGGAGGTTCACCAGGGCGCTCGGCCTGCCGGACGCCCAGAGCCCCATCGTGCCGGTGGTGCTGGGGGAGGCGAGCCGCACGCTCGGCGCCATGCAGGCCCTGGAGGCGCAGGGCTTCCTGGCCGTGGCCATCCGCCCGCCCACCGTGCCGGCTGGCGGCGCCCGCCTGCGGCTGGCCTTCACGGCGGGCCACGATGACGCCGACATCGACCGCCTCGCCCAGGCCGTGGGCGCCTTGATGGAGACCGCCTGATGCGCGCCCTATTCGTCGCCGGCGCCCACACCGATGTGGGCAAGACCTACGCCGCCTGCGCCCTGATCGCGGCGGCGTTGGCGCGGGGCCTGTCGGTCGAGGCCTTCAAGCCGGCGGTCAGCGGCATTGATCCGGCCGACTGGGGCGACAGCGATCCCGGGCGGCTGCTGGCGGCCCTGGGCCGCCCCCTGACAGAGGCTGCCCTTGAGGCCATGTCGCCGCTGCGGTTTGCGGCCGCCCTGTCGCCGCCCATGGCCGCCCGGCGGGAGGGCCGTGATCTGCGCCTGCAGACCCTGGTCAGTCTCTGCCAGACGGCGCTGGCGGCCAGCTCCCCCGACCTGATGCTGATTGAAGGGGCCGGCGGGGTGATGTCGCCCCTCAGCGAGGACGCCACCAATCTCGATCTGATGGCGGCCCTTGGTCTGCCCATCATCCTGGTGGGCGGCTCCTATCTCGGCGCCATCAGCCACACCCTGACGGCGGCCAAGGTGATCCAGGGCGAGGGCCTCACCCTGGCGGCGGTTGTCATCAGCCAGGACGCGGCGCCGGACGCGCCGGACTTCGCTGAAACGATCAGCGATGTGGCGCGCTTCCTGCCAGGCGTTCGTGTGATTCCAGCCCCGCGGGGCGGGCAGGACTGGGCCGGAGCGCTTATCTGATCCGCAGCCGCCAAGGGAGCCGCCGACCATGCCGATCTCGCCCGCCTATCAGCCCGATCCGCAGTTCCTGACCCTGGGGCCGGACTTCGCCGATCCCGTCGCGGCCGCCGACTTTCCCCAGACGATCCTGCGCTATCGCAATGACCGGGCCGCGGCCACGGTAGGGCTGGACAGCTTCAGCGAGGCGGAATGGCTCGCCCATTTCGGCCGGTTTGCGCCGCTGCCGGACAATCTGAAACAGCCCCTGGCCATGCGCTATCACGGCCACCAGTTCCGCACCTACAATCCCGAGCTCGGCGATGGCCGCGGCTTCCTGTTCGCCCAGCTGCGGGAGGCCGGGACCGGCCGCCTGCTGGATCTTGGCACCAAGGGGTCGGGCCAGACCCCCTGGTCGCGGTCGGGCGATGGCCGACTGACCCTGAAGGGCGGCGTGCGCGAGGTGCTGGCCACCGCCATGCTGGAGGCCCTGGGCGTGCCCACCTCGCGCTCCTTCTCGCTTGTCGAGACCGGCGAGGCGCTGGAGCGCAATGATGAGCCGAGCCCCACCCGCGGCGCGGTGCTGACGCGGCTGTCCCACAGCCACATCCGCTTTGGGACCTTCCAGCGCCACGCCTTCGAGGAGGCGCCCGAGCGCATCGGCGCCCTGATCGACCACGTCATCGCCTGCTACTATCCCGAGCTTGAAAGCGCGGAGGATCGCCCGGCCGCCCTGCTGGAGGCGGTGACCGGTCGGGCCGCGCGGCTGGCGGCGACCTGGATGGCGGCGGGCTTCGTCCATGGGGTGCTCAACACCGACAATATGAACATCACCGGCGAGAGCTTCGACTACGGCCCCTACCGGTTCCTGCCGCGCAATGATCCCAATTTCGTCGCCGCCTATTTCGACCACAGCGGGCTCTACAGCTTTGGCCGTCAGGCCGAGGCGGTGTTCTGGAACCTGCGGCAATTGGGGGGTTGTCTTAGTCTGGTGAGCGAATCGGAGCCCCTGGTCGAGGCGCTCAACGGGTTCGCCGGCCGCTACAGGACCGAGCTCGCCGCGGCCATGGTGCGCAGGCTGGGCGTTCGCAGCCGGGGCGCCGAGGCCGATTCCAGCCTCGCCCAGGCGGCCTTTCAGGCGCTGGCGGCCGGGGGCGAGCCCCTGCGCTGGGAGCCCTTCTTCTTCGACTGGTTTGGCGGTGATGAGGCCCGCGCCCTGGCCGGCGTCCGCGGCGACATCTATCGCCAGGAAGGCTTTGCGGACTTCCGCGCCCAGCTGGCGACCTTTGAGCCGGTCAAGCCAGATGCGCTCAATCACGCCTATTTCGCAGCATCCGAGCCCCAGGAGCTGATCTATGAGGAGATCGAGGCGATCTGGGCGCGTATCGATCAGGCCGATGACTGGAGCGCCTTCGACGCCAAGCTCGCCGCCCTTGAAACCGCCCGCCAGGCCTATGGCCTGAGCAGCGACTAGAGGGGTTTGGGCGCGCTGGCCGCCGGAACCCGCGGCGGCCTGGCGCTCCACTGGGCCAGCGCCACCCCGGCCAGGGTGACGGCGCCGCCCAAGGCCTGAACTGGACCGAGCGCCTCCGCAAACAGCAGCCAGCCGGCGGCGGCGGCCACCACGGGCTGGATCAGCACCACGACTGAGGCGGTGGCTGGCGGCAGGCGACCCAGGGCCCAGGCGATGGCGCCCTGACCGGCCACATGCAGCACGCCGAGGCCCGCGCAGGCCGCCCAGCCCCCCAGGCTGGCGGGGATCACGCTCTCCCCCAGCAAGAGGGCGGCGATCAGCAGCAGGGGGGCGCCGGTCAGGCTCGACCAGAACATGATCTTCAGAGCCGCCTCGGTGCGCCGGGCGGCGCTGACGGCGAGGAAGTAGAAGGCGTACCACAGGGCTGTCAGGGCGGCGGCCGCATTGCCGAGGCCTGGGGCTGGCCCCACCGCGCCGTTGCGGGCCGCAGCCATGGTGAAGGCGCCGGCGAGCGCCAGGGTCACCGCCAGCAGGAAGAGTTTGCGGGGCGTCTGACGCAGGAAGATCCAGGCGAAGGCCGTCACCACCACCGGGGTCAGATTGGTCAGCACCGTGGCGTTGGCCACCGAGGTGAGCGCGATGCCGTAGTGCCAGAAGCCGAGGTCCAGGGCGAACATCACCCCGGCGATCATGGCCAGGCGCGAGGGCCCGCGTCCGAGCCCTGCGCCCGCCCGCCGGGGCATCAGGGCCAGCAGCGGCAGGGCGAAGGCCAGGCGCCAGAAGCCGGCGGCGGCCGAGCCGGTGTCGGACAGGCGGACCAGGATCGGCACGAAGCCGATGACCACCGCGCCGAAGATCAGCACCGCCAGGGCGCGGCCATCGCCGGTCTGGGACGCTTGCGGCGAGGTCACAGGCCAATCTCCTGGCGCAGACGCTCAGGCGTGAGGCCCGCGCCGCGAAGGGCCTGCAAGGTCTCGGCCCGGTCACGCTTGGCGTAACGTTTCCCGTCGGGCCCCGCCAGCAGTCGGTGGTGGCGATAGACCGGCGCGGGCAGGGCGAGCAGGGCCTGCAACAGACGCTGCACATGGGCGGCCTCAAAGAGGTCGCAGCCGCGGATGACATGGGTCACCCCCTGCAGGGCGTCGTCCACCACCACAGCCAGGTGATAGGCCACCCCCACATCCTTCCGGGCCAGGACCACATCGCCGCCAAGCTCCGGGCGCGCGCAGATCAGGCCGGTTTCGCCGTCTGGCCCTGCGCCCTCTTCCTGGAAGGTGAGTTGGTCGAACCCGCCGAGCCGCGCCGCTGCGGCCTCCAGGGACAGGCGCCAGGCGAAAGGCTCGCCCCGGTCCAGGCGCTGGGCTTCCTCGATGGCGGGAAGCGGCGCGCTGCGGAAGGTGTCCATGGCGCCGTGCGGGGCGCTGGCCATAGCCTGGGCCACCTCCTTGCGGGTGCGGAAGCAGCGATAGACGAGGCCTTCGCCCTGCAGGCGCGCGAGCGCGGCCTCGTAGTCGGCCAGGTGCAGGGATTGGCGGCGGACGGGCTCTGGCCATGAAAGGCCGAGCCAGGCCAGGTCCTCGAAGATGGCCGCCTCGAACTCCGGTCGCGCACGGGTGGCGTCGATGTCCTCGATCCGCAAGATGAAGGTCCCGCCGGCCGCCTGCGCCGCCTGATAGGCCAGCAGGGCCGAATAGGCGTGCCCCCGGTGCAGCAGCCCGGTGGGGGAGGGGGCGAAACGGGTGACGAAAGAGGCGTTCACGCCATGGGCTCTAGAGCGCGTTCCGATAAGTGGGAACCGGTTATCGGGACGAAACGCGCTCAAGTCTCTGAGTGTAGAGCCTGATTCAACGATCAGACGATTCCGTCTGATCGCATCAGGCTCTAGCCCTACAGGCCCTTGGCGAACACCCCCACATGGGCGAGCACGCCGCGCAGGAAGGCCTCCTCGCCGCCGAGGGCTTCCTTCAGGGGCTCGAACTGCTTGAAGCTGGTCATCTCGGCCAGGCCGTGGGCGGCGCACCAGCAGGCGATGGTGGCGAGTTCCAGCCCGATCTCGTCTGAGGGATCTGCGCCGGCGGAGATCAGCACCTCGCGCACCCGGCGATAGGCGCTCTCCTCGTTCTCATGGACGTGGGCGGGCATGTCGGCCTTGTCCCGGGAGCAGTCGTACATCACCCGGTAGAGGTCGGGATGCTGGCTGGCGAAGCGCACATAGGCCACCCCAAGCTCCCGAACCCGTTCAGGCGGCGAGGTCTTGGCGTCGCGGGCCGCCTGGAAGGCGACATCCAGCTTCTCCCAACCCTCGTGGGCCACCGCGTCGAGCAGTTCGCTCTTGTCCTTGAAGTGGTGATAGGGGGCGGCCGGACTGACCCCGGCTTCCCGGGCCACGGCCCGCAGGGAGAGGGCGCCGGCGCCCTCTTTCTCCAACAGGCGGCAGGCCGCCTCGACCAGGGCGCGCCGCAGATCGCCATGGTGATAGGGCCGAGCCTCGGGGGAATCAGATTCTCTCATTACCCCGAGTGTAATTCTCTATCTGATCGCCGTAAAGATCATCTTGACGCCGCTTAGATGTGCGCTATCTTAGCGTTGTTCAAATAAGAAACCCGCCCCCTCCCCGGGGCGCAAACTCAAAAGGTGTGTGTCATGTCTCTCGCTTCCCTGTCGGCCGCCGAACGCGTTTTCGACCGCCTCACCCCGGCCCTGTTCGTGGCGCTCAGCCTCGCCCTGGCGGGCGCGCTTCTGGGCGCCTTCGCCTGAGGGCGAACCGTTTCTCTCAGTCTGTCGCCATGAGGGGACCCATCGGGTCCCCTCTTTTTTGTGTGCGCCAAGGTGCGCAGGTCGCCATGGAGCCGTCACAGAATCGCGATTATGGTGATGAGGCGCCTGGGTCTCCCAGGGGCGACACGAGAGGGAGGATCTGCGTCTTCAGTCTCAGTGCATTGGACATAGGGCGCGCCGCGCCCCTGATTTTGGCGTTCCGGCGATGCAGGTGATCCAGCATCCCCCGTCGGGCTGGCCAGCCCTTGTGCTCAACGCCGACTATCGGCCGCTCAGCTACTATCCCCTGTCGGTCTGGCCCTGGCAGGAGGTGATCAAGGCGGTGTTCCTGGATCGGGTCGACGTGGTCTCCACCTATGACCACATGATCCGCTCGCCCTCCTTCTCCATGCGTCTGCCCAGCGTCGTGGCGCTAAAGAGCTATGTGACGCAGGACCGCCCGCCGGCCTTCACCCGCTTCAACCTGTTCCTCCGCGACGGCTTCGCCTGCCAGTACTGCCGCTCGGGCGAGGATCTGACCTTCGACCATGTGGTGCCGAGGTCGAGGGGCGGCCGCACCAGCTGGGAAAACATCGTCACCGCCTGCGCGCCCTGTAACCTGGCCAAGGGCGGCCGCACCCCCCTGGAGGCCGGCATGCGACCCCTGATGATTCCCCGGCGACCGCAGGCCCATGAGTTGCAGGAGCGGGGCCGGCGCTTCCCCCCCAACTATCTCCACCAGAGCTGGCTCGACTACCTCTATTGGGACATCGAGCTGGAGGCGTGAGGATCGCCCTAACTGTCAGGCAGGGCGGCGCGGATCGCGGCAACCAGGGCCGCCCGGTCGAAGGGCTTTTCGAGGGCGCCCTGGGCGCCGAGGGCGCGGGCGGTTTCCAGGATGGTTTCCGGGTTGATGCTGCGCCATCCCCCGGACATGGCGATGATGGGAAGCTGGGGCCACTGTTCGCGGATGGCGCGAATGGTCTCCATCCCATCCTGGTCGGGCATGAAAATGTCAATGATCACCAGTGAGATCGGTAGATTTCTCAGGAACTCGACAACGCGTGGGGCCGACTCACAAAGAACAGACTCAAAACCTTCCAGGTCCAGAATGGCGGCGATCGCCTGTAACAATGATACATCATCATCGACCAGTAGTATCTGAGGTCGAGTCGTCATGAACGCGGGCTCCTAGAATCGGCCCGTTTCTAGAAGCATTCGGTTCGGAGCGCATTTGCGCTCGCCCAGAAAGCGAAGTCTGCACGCCCAGGGATGGGGCCGTGTCAGCGCTCAGCCGATGGCGCGACGACCTTCGGTGAATCGCCAGAACACAGCCGCGCCAGTGGCGATCAGGCCGGCGGCGAAGGTCACCGACAGGGCGCCGGTCTGGGTGAGGAGGGCGCCGCCCAGGGCGCCGCCAAAGGCCTGTCCCAGGGCGGCCGAAGACCCATTGAAGGCCAGCGCCAGGGGCGCTGAGGCCGGCGCCCTGGAGATCAGGCGGGTCTGGATGACCGGCATGATCGAGAAGAGGGCCGTCGATCCGGTCAGGACCGCCATCCCGACGATGGCGTAGGCCAGGGCGCCCGGGGCGGCCGTCCGCGCAAGCTCCAGGCCATGCAGGGCCGCAGCCGCCGCCAGGGCGAGGAATCCTAGTGTGACGCTCAGGCTCCCGGCGCTCCGGTCGGCGGCGCGCCCGCCCAGGGTGAGGCCCAGAAAGCTGCCGACGCCCACCAGCATCTGGAAGGCGGCGACGCTGGCGCCGGTCACCTCGATCTGCAGGCGCAGGATCGGCGCGATGTAGGTGGTGATGGTCATATTGGCCCCGAAGGCCAGGAAGGTGGCGGCGAAGAGCGGCAGAACCCCGGCCCCGCGCAGCCCCTGACCTAGGCCAGGCGCCGGCGGCGTCACCCGGGGGACAAACACGAGGATGGCCGCCAGGGCGAAGGCGCTCAGGCCCGCCGACAGCAGGAAGGTTGCCCGCCAGCCAAAGGCCGCGCCCACCACGCTGCCCATGGGGATCCCCATCAGGAAGGCGACCGTCATGCCGCCCATGACGATGGCCAGGGCCGAGCCCCGCCGCTCCGGCGGAACCAGGGCGCTGGCCGCAGCCGAGGCCGCGGGGCCCGCCATGGCGCCGACGGCGCCCAGGATAGCCCGTAGGATCATCAGGGTTCCGTAGCCTGGGGTCATCAGGCAGGCGAGGTTGAGCAGAACCGCGACGCTGAGGGCCACCGTCAGGACCCGCTTGCGCTCGAACCGGCCCACCAGGAAGGCCAGCGGCGGTCCCGCCAGGGCCGAGGTCAGGACATAGACGGTCTGGAGTTGACCCGCCGCCCCGACCGAAACGCCGAGTTCAGCGGCCATGGGCTCCAGGAGGCCTGCAAAGATGAAGGCGCCGGACCCGAAGGCGAAGGTCGACAGGGCCAGGACAAAGACGCGGAAATTCAATGGAGCGGCCCGGCGACTTGTCCCACGCCGCAGCGCCCAAGGATGTTCTGCATGGCCAAGTTCCCCCCGCGATCTGGCGCCGCCTATTCCTCGATCAGAAGGCCGGCCGCCCCCGGGGTCAATCGCAGGATTTCTGTGGGCGCGATCAGGCGGCGGCGACTAGGGCGTGGTCGCGGTCAGACCTTCTCGCTGATCTTGATTGCGGTGCGGCAGCCGGCCTGGATCACCGCCGAGAGCAGGCCATAGCCGGGGGCGTCGTGGGCGCCTTCCTCAATGGCCAGGTCGCGATGGGCCAGCTCCTCATCGCGGAACTTGGCCAGTTCGGCGGCCAGTTCGGGATCGCGGTCGGCCAGTTCGGCCACCTGGCCGGCATAGTGCTGCTCGATCACCGATTCTACGGCCTCGGTGCAGGCATGGGCGGCCTTCTCGCCCATCAGGGCCGTGCCGGCGCCCAGGGCGAAGCCGGCCAGGCGCCACAGGGGCGTCATCACGGTGGGCCGGACGCCGTGCTGGTTCAGAAGCGCGTCGAAGCGGGCCAGATGGACGGCCTCATGCCCCTCCATCTCTTCCAACTGCGCGGCCAGGCGTTCCTTGCCCTTGGCGGCGCCCAGGACGGCGCGCTGGCCCTGATAGATGTGGACCGCCCCCAGTTCGCCGGCATGGTCGACCCGCAGAATCTCGGCCAGCCTGGCTTCCAGGGTTCCGGCGCCCGGGCGGGCGGGGACGGGTTTGTCGCTCATCGCTTGGCTCTTTCATAGGCGGCCGCGGCCAGGCTCATCGCCGCCAGGGCCAGGGAGATGACCGCGTTCCAGCCGGCCATGGACAGTCCGGCGAAAACCCAGGGGGCGGTGTCGCAGGCCGGCGCAGTGATCCTCTCCCCCGCCAGCAGCCCGCTCATGGCCTCCAGGCTGACCGCCCCCCCGGCCGAGGCGCAGGCGGCCGGCCCCGGCCACCACTTCCATTCTGCGCCGGCGTGATAGACGGCCACGGCCGTCCCCACCAGGAAGACGAGGGCCAGGATCAGGTTGAAGACCGGACGGAAACGGGCGCCCCCTTGCAGCCGCGTCAGGATCATTCCGGCCAGGGCCACGCCGGCGGCCACCCAGTAGACCTCCCGCTGACGCAGGCAGAGGGTACAGGGCGCCAGATCGCCGAAGGTCTGGAAGCCATGGGCGATCGCCAGCATGCCCGCCGAGGCGAGCAGGGCTGAGAGGCGCCAGCGATGAAGGATGGGATCAAGGCCTGAGATCATGGGAGGTGATTGAACTGCAAATCGAGGCGCAGCGCCACTAGCCCGCAAGCGCCGCAGCTGAATCCCCCCAGGCGGCTTGTCTCCCGCCGCCGTTTTGGTAGATAGTTGCATCTGATACTATCTCGCCGACGGGAGACCACCATGACCGCTCTTGCGACCGCCGCCGCCTCCGCCACCGACCTGTTCGAAAACCCCCTGGGCACCGACGGGTTCGAGTTCGTGGAGTTCACTTCGCCTGAGCCCGAGCGCCTGGGCGGCCTGTTCGAGTTGATGGGCTTCACCGCCGTCTCGCGGCACCGGTCGAAGAATGTGGTCCGTTATCGGCAGGGGGACATCAACTTCCTGCTCAACATGGAGCCCTCGGGCCAGCCGGCCGACTTCCGCGCCGCCCATGGGCCTTCGGCCAACGCCATGGCGTTCCGTGTGCGGGATGCGGCCAAGGCGCTGGCCCTGGCGGTCGAGCGCGGCGCGAGCGCGGTGCAGGGACCGGTGGGTCCGATGGAGCTCAATATTCCGGCCATCGAGGGGATCGGCGGCTCGAACCTCTATCTGGTGGACCGCTATGGGGCTCAGGAGATCTACGACGTGGATTTCGTCCCCATCCCGGGCGCGGCCGAGCAGGAGGCCGGGCGCGGGGTCGGCCTGACCTATCTCGACCACCTGACCCACAATGTGTTTCGCGGAAACATGGCCAAGTGGGCGGACTTCTATGAGCGGATCTTCAACTTCCGCGAAATCCGCTATTTCGACATCGAGGGCGCCCAGACAGGCCTGTTGTCCAAGGCCATGACCAGCCCCTGCGGCAAGATCCGCATCCCCCTGAACGAGAGCCGGGACGACCACTCCCAGATCGAGGAGTTCCTCAAGGACTACAAGGGCGAGGGCATCCAGCACCTGGCGCTCGGGACCGACGACATCTACGGTGCCGTGGAGACCATGCGGGAGCGTGGGGTCCGCTTCCAGGACACGCCGGAGACCTATTACGACCAGCTCGACGCCCGGGTGCCCGGCCATGGCGAGAACCTGCAGCGCCTGCGGGCCGACCGCATCCTGGTGGACGGCGCGCCGACCGAGGGCCAAGGTCTGCTGCTGCAGATCTTCACGGAGAACATGGTCGGTCCGATCTTCTTCGAGATGATCCAGCGCAAGGGCAATGAGGGATTCGGCGAGGGCAACTTCAAGGCGCTGTTTGAGTCCATCGAACTCGACCAGATCCGCCGGGGCGTGCTGCCGAAGAAGGACTAGACATGCGGACGTTCGCTTTGGCGGTGGTGCTGGCGAGTTTGGTGACGGGAAGTGCGATGGCGCAGCCGAAGTGGGCGATTGTGGTGCATGGGGGGGCGGGCGTCATCGAGCGCGCCGATCTCACCCCTGAGCAGGAGGCGGCCTATCGCGCGGCCCTGACCAAGGTGACGGAAGCCGGCGGCGAGGTCCTGGCCAAGGGCGGTTCGGCCCTGGACGCCATCGAGGCGGCCATTCACCTGCTGGAGGACGACCCCCTGTTCAATTCCGGCCGGGGGGCGGTGTTCACCGCCGAGGGCCGCAACGAGCTGGACGCCTCGATCATGGATGGGGCGACCCTGAGGGCCGGGGCGGTAGCGGGCGTCACCCGCACCCGCCATCCGATCTCGCTGGCTCGGGCGGTGATGGAAAAGTCGCCGCACGTCATGCTGATGGGCTCAGGCGCCGACACCTTCTCGAAGGAGGCCGGCCTGGAGCAGGTCGAGCCGAGCTACTTCTTCACCGAGCGTCGCTGGCGCTCCCTGGAGAAGTTCCTGGCTGAACAGAAGCTGCCGGTTCCGCCGAGGCCTGCGGGCGCGGTGGTCGCCGATGAGGCCGCGGCCCTGGCCCATGACGAGGGCAAGTATGGGACTGTGGGCGTCGTGGCCCTGGACCAGGCCGGCCATGTGGCGGCCGGCACCTCGACCGGCGGCACCACGGGCAAGCGCTGGGGGCGGGTGGGCGACAGCCCGATCATCGGCGCGGGCAACTACGCCTCGGACGCGTCTTGCGCGGTCTCGGCCACCGGGACCGGCGAGTATTTCATCCGCCTGACGGTGGCGCGCGAGATCTGCGCCCTGGTGGAGCACAAGGGCCTGTCCCTGCAGGCCGCCGCCGACGAGGTGATCCAGACCAAGCTCACCGCCCTGGGCGGCGACGGCGGCGTCATCGCCGTGGCCCCCGACGGCCAGATGGCCTGGAGCTACAACACCTCGGGCATGTACCGCGCCCGGCTGGCGGACGGCGAACCCCTGAGCGTGGGGATCTACAAGGACGAACCCTGATGGCGACCCGCAACTGGATCCCCGTGCGTGGGGCGCAAGGGACGCATTCGCGCCAAGCCCATGCCGACATGCCGGCCGGCACCTATGAGCGCGAGATCTCCAAGGAGGGCTTCTTCGGCCCCGCCGCCTTTCTGCACCATCCAAGGCCGCCCACCGGCTGGACGAGCTTCGAGGGCCCTCTGCGGCCCCGGGCCTTCGACCTGGCGCGGCTGAACGAACCCCAGGCCTCGCCCTGGAGCGCGCCGGTGGTGCTGCACAACGCCGCCACCGAGATCCGCTTCTGGAAGCTCGCCCAACCCATGCCAGGCCTGGCGCGCAACGCCGATGGCGACCAGCTGCTGTTTGTCCATCAAGGGGCGGGCGATCTCTTCTGTGACTATGGCCGCATCGCCTTTGTCGCCGGGGACTATCTCTATCTGCCCCGGGGGACCATGTGGCGCCTGGCGCCAGCTGAGCCCTGCGCCATCCTGACCATCCAGGCGACCAACAGCCACTTCACCCTGCCCGACAAAGGTCTGCTGGGTCCCCACGCCATCTTCGACCCGGCCCTGCTGGACACCCCGGTGATGGACGAGGCCTTCTGCGACCACCAGGCTCAGGACGACGAGACCACGGTCGCCATCAAGAAGCGCGGCCAGGTCTCGACGGTGACCTATCCCTACAATCCCCTGGACGCGGTGGGCTGGCATGGGGAGCTGGCGCCGGTGCGCCTGAACGTCAGCCATATCCGCCCGGTGGTCAGCCATCGCTACCACCTGCCCCCCAGCGCCCACACGACCTTCCTGGCCGACCGGTTCGTGGTCTGCACCTTTGCGCCGAGGCCCTTCGAGACCGATCCGGGCGCGCTGAAGGTGCCGTTCTTCCACAACAATGACGACTATGACGAGGTGCTCTTCTATCACGCGGGCGACTTCTTCAGCCGCGACGGCATCGATGCGGGCATGATGACCTTCCACCCGTCGGGTTTCACCCATGGGCCCCATCCCAAGGCGCTGAAGAACATGCTGTCCCAGCCCAAGCCGGCC
This sequence comes from Phenylobacterium sp., assembly GCF_030651755.1. Classification (GTDB taxonomy): domain Bacteria; phylum Pseudomonadota; class Alphaproteobacteria; order Caulobacterales; family Caulobacteraceae; genus Phenylobacterium. The sequence continues at coordinate 14,509 of NZ_JAUSBZ010000100.1, forward strand.
ACCGACGAATATGCGGTGATGATCGACACCCGCGATCCGCTGGAGGTGGGCGAGGCTGCGGGCGCAGTGGAGAACACCGCCTATGTCGACAGCTGGAAGGCCCGATGACCGCCGCCATCCATGACGACCTGGAGGCCGCCGCCCAGGAGGAGCTGACCCAGGCCTGTGATCTCGGCTGGCGGGCGCTGGCGCCCTGCACGCCGTGGGGCGACACCTTCGAGGGTTTCAGCCCCCAGGGCCGGCCGGTGTGCTTCGAGCGGAACTACATGTGGGAGGACAGCCCCGGCGGCGACATCCGCGTGGAGGTCCACGTCTATGAGCCCCGCGCCTTCGAGGCCGGTGTGCGTCTGGTGCAGACCCTGATTCAACAACAATCCTAGCCCTCAAGCGGAGACCCCCAAGATGAAGCTCGCCTCGCTGAAGTCCGGCCGTGACGGCCGGCTGGTGGTGGTCTCCAACGACCTGGCCTGGTTCACGGATGCGGCCACTGTGGCGCCGACCCTGCAGGCGGCCCTGGACGACTGGGAGCGATGCGAACCCATGTTGCGGGCCCTGGCCGAGAGCCTGGAGCACGGCGGGGTGCCCAAGGAACGCTTCCACGAACACGAGGCCGCCAGCCCCCTGCCGCGGGCCTATCAGTGGGCCGACGGCTCGGCCTATGTGAACCATGTGGAGCTGGTGCGCCGGGCCCGCGGGGCGGAGATGCCGCAGAGCTTCTGGACCGATCCGCTGATGTACCAGGGGGGCTCCGACGGCTTCCTGGCGCCCCGCGATCCCATCCCGCTGGCCGATGAGGCCTGGGGCTGCGACCTGGAGGCCGAGGTGGCGGTGATTACCGGCGATGTCCCGCAAGGGGTGAGCCCGGCCGACGCGCTGAACCATGTGCGCCTGGTGCTGCTGGTCAATGATGTGTCCCTGCGCAACCTGATCCCTGACGAACTGGCCAAGAGCTTCGGCTTCTTCCAGTCCAAGCCGGCCTCGGCCTTCTCGCCCGTGGCGGTGACGCCGGACGCGCTCGGCGAGGCCTGGCGGGACGGCCGCCTGCACGGGGCGGTGGAGGTGGAGCTGAATGGCAAGGTCCTGGGCTGTGCCGACGCCGGCGTCGACATGACCTTCGACTTCGGTGTGCTGATCGCCCACGCGGCCAGGACCCGGGCGCTCGCGGCGGGCACGATCATCGGATCGGGGACGGTGTCGAATCGCGGCCCCGACGGCGGTCCAGGAAAATCGGTGGCTGAGGGCGGCGTCGGCTATTCCTGCCTCGCCGAGGTGCGGACGGTGGAGACCCTGGCCCATGGCGCGCCCAGAACACCGTTCTTGAAAGCCGGCGACACGGTGCGGATTGAAATGCGCGATGGGCGCCGACACTCGATGTTCGGCGCCATCGAACAGGAGGTCCAGGCCCTATGACCGCACAGCCCAGGACGATGCCGGCTGACACTACCGGCCTCCAGCTGGACGCCTATCTGCCCTATCGCCTGTCGGTGGCCTCCAACGCCGTCAGCCGACTGATCGCCCGGGCCTATGAGGACCGGTTTGGCCTTAGCATTCCGCAATGGCGGCTGACCTGCGTGCTGGCCGAGGATGGCCCGATGAACCAGAGCGCCCTGGTGAGCCGCACGGGCATGGACAAGGTGACTGTCAGCCGCGCGGCCCAGGGCCTGGCCAAACGGCGCCTGCTGGTGCGGTCGGAAAATGACCTGGACGGCCGGTCCCATGTGGTGGCCTTGAGCCCGGAAGGCCTTCGCCTGCACGCCGAGATCGCGCCCCTGGCCTTGGCCTATGAGGCCGCCCTGATCTCGGGTCTCGACCCCAGCGAAGTGGCCCTGCTCAAGCGCCTGCTGTTACGCCTGCAAGGCGCCGCCGGCGTCCTGGCCGGGGAGCGAACCGAGGCGAGTTAGCCCCAACCCAGGGCGACCGCACCGTGATAGACGGCCATGGCCGCCAGGTAGGCCAGGGTGATCATGTAGGCGAACATCACAGAGGGCCACAGCCAGCTGTTGGTCTCGCGCTTCACCACGGCCAGGGTCGGGGCGCATTGCGGCGCGAACACGTACCAGGTCAGGAAGGCCAGCCCCATGGCCAGGGACCAGTCGGCCGACAGGGCGCCGGCCAGGGTGCCCACCTGCTCCTCGGCGTTGGCCACCGCATAGACGGTGCCCAGTGCGCCCACGGCGACCTCCCGGGCGGCCATGCCCGGAATGAGGGCCACGGTCATCTGCCAGTTGAAGCCGATGGGGGCGAACAGCGGGTGCAGCAGGTGGCCCAGCTGGCCGGCGAAGCTGTAATCAATGTCCGGCCCCGTGGCGCCTTCCGGCGGATAGGGGAAGGTGGACAGGACCCAGATCAGCACCATCAGCGGCAGGATGATCCGGCCGGCGCGGTTCATGAAGATCGCCGCCCGCTGCCACAGATTGCGCAGCACGCTCTTGGGGTCAGGGGTCTTGTAGGTCGGCAGCTCCATCAGGAAGGGCTCGACCTGGCCACGCCAGAAGAGCCTGCGGGCGATGAAGGAGATGGCCAGCGCGCTGGTGATGCCGGCCACATAGAGGCCGAACATCACCAGCCCCTGCAGGCTGGCGAAACCCCAGACCGTCTGGTTGGGAATGAAGGCGGCGATGATCAGGGTGTAGACCGGGATCCGCGCAGAACAGGTCATCAGCGGCGCGACCATGATGGTGGTCAGGCGGTCGCGCCTGGAGTCGATCACCCGGGTGGCCATGACCCCTGGAATGGCGCAGGCGAAGGACGACAGAAGGGGAATGAAGGCCCGGCCGTGCAGGCCGGCCCCGCCCATGATCCTGTCCATCAGGAAGGCGGCCCGGGCCATATAGCCGAAGTCCTCCAGGAGGATGATGAACAGGAACAGGATCAGGATCTGCGGCAGGAAGACCAGCACGCTGCCGACCCCGGCGATCAGGCCATCGACGATCAGGCTCTGCAAAAGACCGTCCGGCAGCACCGTGGCCACCAGGCCGCCCAAGGCCCCCATGCCCCCCTCGATCCCGTCCATCAGAGGACCGGCCCAGGCGAACACCGCCTGGAACATGACAAACAACAGGGCCAGCAGGATGGCGAGGCCCGCCACCGGGTGCAGCAACACCCCGTCGATCTTGCCGGTCAGGGTGTCGGGACGTTCGGCCGGCCGCACATGGGCCTTCATGGTCCGCTGGGCTTCGGCGTGGGCCTGGCGGATCTCCGCAGGCGAAGGCTCGTGCCAGGTGTTGGGAGCCTCCAGGGCGCCGGTCGCCGCCAGGGCCTCGACCTTGGCTTCAATCTGGGCGACCAGATCCTCGATGCCCCGCTTGCGGGTGGCCACGGTGGTGACGATCGGCGCGCCGATGTCGCGGGACAGGCCCTCCAGGTCGATGCGCAGGCCCTGGCGCTGGGCGATGTCGAACATGTTGAGCGCCAGCACCATGGGCCGACCGACCTGCCGCAGCTCGAGGATCAGGCGCAGCACCAGGCGCAGATTGGTGGCGTCGGCGACGCAGACCACAACGTCGGGCGGGGTCTCCCCCTTCAGCTGGCCGAGGATCGCGTCCCGGGTCACCGCCTCGTCGGGGCTGCGGGCGCGCAGGGAATAGGTGCCGGGCAGGTCGAGCACCGAGACGGTGCGCCCGCTGGCGGTGGTGATGGTCCCTTCCTTCCTCTCCACTGTCACGCCGGCATAGTTGGCCACCTTCTGGTGGCTGCCGGTCAGGGCGTTGAACAGGGCGGTCTTGCCGGAGTTGGGATTGCCGACCAGGGCGATGCGGGCGCTGGCTATGCTCATCGGGCGTCGGGTCCAGCCGCCGAGGACTCCAGGCGGATCACGATGTCGACGGCGTCCCGCCGGCGCAGCGCCACGCGCATGTCGTCCAGTCGAACGGCGATGGGATCGCGGCCGATGGCGCCTTCGTGGATCACTTCGATGGTCGCGCCCTCCACAAAGCCCAGCTCCAGCAGGCGGCGCTCAAGCTCCTGAGCGTCCAGACCCCCAGGACTGGCGGCGACTCCCGAACCAACTGCGCCGATCACGCCTCGATCCCCCCGCCGCGCCTGGCTCAACCGAAGCTCGCCTGTGGCGAGGTCCGCCGCGGCGGTTAGGGGCTGCGAGAGGGATAGATCGTCCATGGCGGAATCCGACGACGGGGGCGTGGGACGCGGCGGAATGCCTGCGAACGATTATCAGTTACGACTGAGGCGCCCGCGATGCAAGCCCTGTGGCTGGGCTTGCGGCCTGTCCGGCGCGAGGCTCCGTTGACGCGCCGTATCCTCCCGCTAGATTGCGCCACCCGCGGGCCCCTGTGGTGGAATTGGTAGACGCGCCGCACTCAAAATGCGGTACCGCAAGGTGTGTCGGTTCGAGTCCGACCGGGGGCACCAGACCTTGATGGCGGCGGCGGACGCCGGCCTGGCGGCCGAAACGCTCCAGATTTATGGGTTGGAGCGCGCTTTCAACGCAAAAAGCCGGTTTCCACTTTTGCGGAGCGCGCCCTAGGTCGCCGCGAAGACCAGCGGCACGGCGATCAGGGCCGCCATTGAGAGAACGGCGGCGGCGATCAGATTGAGCCAGAGGCCGGACCGACTCATCTGCGCGATGCTGATCAGGCCGCCCCCATAGACGATGGCGTTCGGGGGCGTGGCGACCGGCAGCATGAAGGCGCAGGAGGCTGCGATCGCCAGGGGCAGGGCGAACAGCATCGGATCGACCCCGATCGCCAGGGCCAGGGCTCCGCCGATGGGCAGGAAGGTGGCGGCCGAGGCGGTGTTGCTGGTCAGTTCGGTCAGGAAGATCATCGCCACGGTGACCAGGACGATGAGGGCGGCCACCGGCCATCCCCCCAGGATGCTGAGAAGCTCTCCCAGCCAGGCGGCCAGTCCGCTGCTGGAAATCGCCGCCGCCAGGCTGAGCCCGCCGCCGAACAGGGTGAGCACTCCCCAGGGAAGGCGTTTGAGCTCGGCCTCGGTCACCAGGCGGTCGCCCGGCGCCTGGCCTGAAGGCAAGAAGGCCAGGGCCGCCGCTGCGGCGATGGCGATCCCGGTGTCGTTGAGCCACGGGGCGTAGGGGGTCAACAGCGGGCGGAAGACCCAGGCGAAGGCGGCGAGGGCGAAGACGATCGACACCCGCTTTTCCGCTGTCGTCATGGCTCCGAGGCGGGCGCGCTCCTCACGGAAAAGGACGCTGGCTTCCGGCAGGGTCAGCTTGACGGGGTTCAAGGTGGTCAGGACCAGCCAGGCCCCGGCCAGCAGGAGCAGGGCGACGGGCACGCCAATCATCATCCATTGGCCAAAGCCGATCTCGACGCCGTGTTCCCGGGCCATGTAGCCGGCCATCAGCGCATTGGGCGCTGTGCCGATCAGGGTCGCCATCCCGCCGATGCTGGCCCCATAGGCCACGGCCAGAAGCAGGGCGATTCCGAGGTTGCGAAGGGAGACCGGATCTTCCCGCCCGCCATGGTCCTGCGCCAGGGCCAGGATCGCCAGGGCGACGGGCATCATCAGCACGGCCGACGCCGAGTTGCTGATCCACATGGAGATGAGCGCGGTGGCGCCCAGCATTCCGGCCACCAGGCGACGCGGGGTCGCGCCGGCCGCCGCGGCGCAGCCGAGGCCGATCCGCTTGTGCAGCCCGCTGCGCTCCATGGCCGCGCCGAGGACGAAGCCCCCCAGAAAGAGGAAGATCACGGGGTCGGCGTAGGGCGTCGCCGCCTCGCGGATGTCGCTGACGCCCAGGGCTGGAAACAGCACCAGAGGCAAGAGGGCGGTGATCACCAGGGGGGCGGCCTCGCTCATCCAGAGGATAGCCATCAGGACGGTCACCGCCGCCACCGGCCGCACGGCCGGGCCGGAGCCGAAGTCCGGCGCCAGTAGAATGGCGACAAACGCCCCGAGGGCGAGCGCCAAGCCAGCCAAACGGCCGCGCCCCTCGGCTTTGGCCGACCTGTCCTGAAACTCTAACTGCACCCTTGGAGTCCCCCCTTAGCCGCGTCGCAGCGGCCTCCCCGACGGCAATATGGACCCAAGGCCGCCCGCGGCGCCAGCCGTGGCCGTCCCCCTCCGGCGGTAGTCGTGCTAACCTAAGGTCAATCAACGTCCTCGGACGCCATCAAGAGACCTCATGGACGAGACCAAGACCACGGCCGGGAATGAGCCGGAGCTGGTCCCGCCCCACGGACCATCCCCAGACGGAGGAAAGCCGGGCGAACCAGACGTCGCCCGGCTGGTGCTCCAGTGCGCCATCCCGTTTTTTCTGAGCAGCATGAAGCGGCTGGAACACCTGTCGGGGGGCGACTCCCTGTCCGGGCTGCTCACCCTGGGGATTCTTGAGGCCAATGTCCGCCACGTGTCGCGCGACCCGGTTCTGGCCCGCCGCCACGCCCAGTTCGAGACGCCGCCACCCGACGAGACCCGTCGACCCATCAGCGCCCGGGCCCTCGCCGCTTCCCTGGGCGTTCCCTATGACGCCGTGCGCCGACGGGTGGCGGCGCTGGAGGCCGCCGGGATCTGCGTGCGCACCGCCAAGGGGGTCTATGTGCCCAGCGCCGTGCTCATGACGGAGGCCAATCGGGGCGCCCTGGCCCGCAGCTACCTGGCCGTGAGCCAGCTCTCGCGGGAGATCATCACCCTGGCGCCGGGCCTCGATCTGACGGGGGGTGTCGCCGCGCCGCCGGATGTCGGACCCCTCACGGCGCCAGAGCGCCTGGCCGCTCGCATCACGGTGGAATACGTCCTGCGATTCGCCGAGCGGCTCGTGGGTGCAGCCGGCGACTTCAGTCGCGGCCTCATTCTGCTGGCCATCCTGCAGCACAATTTCGAGCCCCTGCGGCAGGACCCCGTCCTGACGCGGCGCTACGGCGGCCTGAAAAGGGCGCCTCCGGATGACATGCTGGCGCCCATCAGCGTCCTGGCCCTGGCCGGGGTGATTGGCCATCCCTTCGAGACCACCCGACGCCATGTGAACCATCTGATCGGCGACCGCCTGTGCGCCCGCACCCGGGGCGGGGTCATCGCCCCGGCCGCCGCCCTCCAGTCTGAATTGGCTCAGGGGTTGATGGCGGCCCATCTGGGCGATCTTCAGCGCGCCTTTGGCGCCATGGCCCGCCTCGGTCTCGTCTTCGACGGAAAACAGGAGCCGCCTGCGGCCAGAGATTGACCTTGGCCCCTCGTCGGGTCATGGCCAGCCATGGCCAGCGCCAGTTCCGTCCCCACCCCAGGTTCCGGCCCGGAACGTCCTGCCGCGAGGATCGGGCTGGGGGTCCTTCTGCGGGTCTGCGCCATGGCCTGTCTGGCGGGTCTGTTTGGCCTGGTGAAGGTGGCGTCGGAGCGGGGAGTCCCGATCTTTGAAACCCTGTTCTTCCGCAACGCCTTCGCCTTCATTCCCATCGCCATCTACATCTTGCGGACCAGCGGGTTTGGGGTTCTGAGGACCAGCCGACCGGGCGCCCACGCCATCCGGGCCATGGTCGGCCTGACCGGCATGATCGGCGGTTTCGTCGCGGTGTCGCACCTGCCCCTGACCGAGGCCACGGCCCTGTCCTTCTCCGCGCCCCTGTTCATGACCGCCCTGTCGGTTCCGCTCCTGAAGGAAGCGGTGGGGCCGCACCGCTGGGCCGCCGTGGCGGTGGGGTTTGTGGGCGTGCTCATCATGATCCGGCCCGACCCCGCCAATCTGGCCAATATCGGCGTCATCTTCGCCCTGATCGGCGCCGTCGGCTCGGCGCTGGCCATGATCACCATCCGCCAGATCAGCATGACCGAACCCGGGCCGCGTATCGTCTTCTACTTCACCGTCGCCGGCGCCCTGGCCGGACTGGCCAGCCTGCCCTTCGGCTGGGTCATGCCCGACCGGGAGACCTTTGCGCTGCTGGTGCTGATGGGCCTGCTGGGCGGGGTCGGGCAGCTTCTGCTGACCGAAGCGATCCGGGTGGCCCCGGTCGCGGTCGTGGCGCCCTTCGACTACACCCAACTGGTCTGGGCGAGCCTGTTCGCCTTCCTTGTCTGGGATGAACTGCCCCGACCGCTCACCCTGGTCGGCGCCGGCGTCGTCGCCGCGAGCGGTCTCTACATCCTCTACCGGGAGACGACCCGGCGCCGCGAGACCCGGAGCTGAGTCCTCCCCCGGTTGATATTCAACGGTAAATTGCGCCCCTGACGTGTTCTGTCACATTGACGGAACGTCGATACGAGAAGACTCTGCCCCTGTCGTCGGCGTTGGGCCGGCGAAAGACTCCAAACAGGAGGTCCCACCATGGTGCGTGGCCTTTCCATCCTGGCGGCCCTCGCCGCCATCGCCGCTGTCCCCGGCGGCGCCCACGGCGCGGTCACCGTCATCGGCGGGGGCATGGCCGAGGCCTGTTCCCGCGCCGCCGTCGATGGTCGGTCCGACAGGCGCTTCGAAGAGTTCTGCGACATCGCTCTGGAAACCGAGTTCATGAACGCCCGCGATCGGGCTGGCACCCATGTCAATCGCGGCGTCCTGCGCATGCGACGGGCGGAGTACGCGCCGGCCATCGCCGATTTCGATCTGGCGGTGAAGATGAAGCCAGACCTGGGCGAGGGCCACGTCAATCGCGGCGCAGCCCTGATCGGCCAGCGGAAGTATGCTGAGAGCCTCCCGTCCATCGACCGTGGTCTGGAACTGGGGGTCGAAGAGCCGGCCAAGGCCTATTACAACCGCGCCCTGGCCCATGAGGGCCTGGAGGACGCCCGCTCGGCCTATCTCGACTACCAGAAGGCTCAGGAGCTCGCGCCGGAGTGGGCTGCGCCGGCCGAGCAGCTCACCCGGTTCTCGGTGACCACCCGAACGGAGTCCAACTGACCCGAAGGACGGAGCCCGGGTGGGACTCCGCGCGTTGGGTAGGGAGCTTCCGCCGGAGTCGACGCATGCGCCTGCCCTTCACGATCCTGGTCCTGACCCTGGCCGCCGCCGCGCCGGCGGCGGCTCAGGACGCCTATCTGCAGCACCAGATCGGGGTGCTGGAGGCCGAGCTGCAGCTGGAGCGCCAGCGGTCCGTGGCGTTGAACAATGAGCTGAACGCCCTTTCGGCCCAGGCTCAGACCGAGCGCGCCTCGCAGGATCTACGTCGCCAGCAGGCCCCGCCGATCTGGATGACCGGGCCGGAGGTCCCCTGGCTCGGCGCCGCTCCGGGCCTCGACACCAGCGGCGCGCCCGAGCGTGTGCAGATTCCTGACGGTCGCCTGGCCGATTCTCGAGCGCGGGTCGCCGCGATCCTGGAGCGCAGCCGGTAGTAGGCGCAGCCCTCCGATCAGGGCATGGTTGGCGCAAGGCTTTGAGAGGGACGGCGGATGCGGTGGCGCGGGGGACGACGCTCTGGGAACATTGACGACCGCCGAGGGCTCGGCCCTGTGGCGGGCGGGCTCAGTATCGGCGGTGTCGTCCTGGCCCTGATCGGCTATTTCGTGTTTGGCGTGGACCCCTCGACGACGCTCAGCGTGGTCAATGGCGCAGGCGCTCCAGCGGCCCAGAGTTCTGGGGTTCGCGGCGCCCCTGACGATGAGGCCGGCCAGTTCGTCGACGTCATTGAGACCTCGACCGCTGAGGTCTGGACCGAGATTTTCGCCCAGGCGGGCCAGACCTATGAACCACCGGCGGCCATGGTGCTCTACGAGCAGGCGACCGGCACCCGTTGCGGGACAGGCCAGGCGGCCATGGGGCCCTTCTATTGCCCGGCTGACCGCAGCGTCTATCTGGACCTGTCCTTCTGGGATGACCTGGAAAACAGGTTCGGGGCCGCGGGCGAGGCGGCCCGGGCCTATGTGATCGCCCATGAAATCGCCCACCATGTCCAGAACCTGACCGGCCAGATGAACCAGGCCCAGCGCATGGGCTCCCAGGGCGCCGAGAGCGGGGCGGTGCGCCTGGAGCTTCAGGCTGATTGTTATGCCGGCGTCTGGGCGGCTCGGGCTGAGCGTACGTCGGGGGGCGCCGTCGCCCTGGGTCCCGACGACATCGCTCAGGGCTTGGCGGCGGCCTCGGCCATTGGTGACGACACCCTGCAGAAGCAGAGCCAGGGCCGGGTCGTGCCCGACGCCTTCACCCACGGCTCCAGCGCCCAGCGCATGGCCTGGTTCCGGCGGGGCGCAGAGACCGGCGACCCCAACGCCTGCGACACCTTCAGCGCGGCGCGCCTGTAGGCGTCAGATGGGCGGCGGCGGTTCGTGCTCCAGGCACACCGCCACGCAGCGCTGGGCCAGCAGGTCGCCGGCGTCGATCAGGGGGACCTGGGTGTCGGCCGGTCCCAGCACCAGCGGCGCCTCGGTGCAGCCGGCGATCAGGGCCTCGGCCCCCTCGGCCACCAGTTCGCGGGCGAGCCCGGCCATCTCCGCGCAAGCCTCCCGGGAGAGGTCGCCGGCCTTGATCCGATAGAGGAGCGCCATGAAGGCCCCCTGCCGCTCGGCCGGCAGCGTGACCAGGCCCAGGCCCCGGGCGGCGAGATATTCCCGATAGAGCCGAAGCGCCCCCTTGGTGCCCAGCACGCCGACCCGGCGGGCGCCGGTCTCGGCCGCAGCCTTGGCCGCGCCGCCGATCATGTCGATCAGCGGCAGACCTGTGGCCCGGACGATGAGGTCGGCATGGGCATGGGCGGTGTTGCAGGGCATGGCCAGGATTTCAGCCCCGCCACCCGCCAGACCGCCGGCCATCTCCGCCAGAACGGGACCCGCCGCTGCGCCAGGAACATTGCGGTCAGGGACCTGGGGGTTCAGATCCATCAGGACCCGGATGTGGTCCTGATCGCGCTCGGCAGGGGTGTAGGCCTGCAGCTTGGCGAGGAATTCCAGGGTCGCCCGCGGCCCCATTCCCCCAAGAACCCCGAGGATCAGACTCATGACAGCTGGCCTTCCAACTCGCCCTGATAGCCGAACAGGCCCTGGGCGCCGCCGGTGTGCAGGAAGACCACGGTCTCGTCCTTGAAGGCGCCCCGGGCGCACAGGTCGATGAGCCCCTTCATGGCCTTGCCGCTATAGACCGGATCCAGGATCAGAGCCTCGGTGCGGGCCGCCAGCTTCAAGGCGTCGATCACCGCCTGGTCGATCAGGCCGTAGCCGGCGCCCACATAGTCACAGTTGGCCGCCACGCGATCGCGGCTCACGCGGCCTTCCTGACCCAGCAGGGCGCAGGTCTCCTGGGCGAGCTTGAACACATTGGCCTCCTGGGCGGCCTGGGGCGCGCGCACCCCGATGCCCAGGACCGGAATGTCGGCGCCGATCACCGCCAGGCCCGCGACCAGGCCCGCATGGGTGCCGGCGCTGCCGGTGGCGGTCACGATGCGGTCGATCTTCAGGCCCATGGCGTCGGCCTGCACCACCAGCTCCCGGGCGCAGTCGGCATAGCCCAGGGCGCCGACCGCATTGGAGCCGCCGCCGGGGATCACATAGGGCCGGCCGCCGCGCTCACGCACCCCCTGGGCGACGCGCTCAAGGGCGGCGTTCATGTCGCTGCCGCCGGGCACAGTCTCGATGTTCGCGCCCAGCAGGCGGTCGAGGAGCACATTGCCCGATTGGTTGTAGTCCACGGCGCTGGAGCCGGTGCGCGCCTCCAGGATGATCTCGCAGGCCATGCCGAGCTTCGCGGCGGCCGCGGCCGTCTGGCGCACATGGTTGGACTGGATCGCGCCCTGGGTCACGAGGGTGTCGGCGCCCTGGGCCACGGCTTCGCCCGCCAGGAATTCCAGCTTGCGGGTCTTGTTGCCGCCACCGGCCAGGCCCGTGGCGTCATCCCGCTTGATGAACAGGTTCAGACCGCCCAGCGCTTCCCCCAGTCGGGGAGCAGCCTCAAGCGGCGTGGGCAGGTGGGCGAAACGGACGCGGGGAAAGCGGGCCAGGTGCATGATCGGCTCCTCGATGAACTCGAGCGTGCCCTAGAGCATGAAGCGATCAGACGGAACTGTCTGATTATCAGAACGCGCCCTGTCACGCGCCTGACCCGTCGTCTGCGTTCCACCCGGTCAGGGAACGAGGATCGGCGCCGCCACCAGGCCAAGCCCGACGATGCTGACCAGCCAGGCCAGGGACCGGAGGCCGCGCACGCCGAAGGCGTAGAGCGGCACATAGGCCACCCGGGCCCAGAAATAGACCTGGGCGCCGATGGCGCTCAGCTCGGTTCCGCGACCGGTCACATGGGCGATCAGCACGACGCCGATGAAGATGGGCAGGGTCTCGAACAGATTGGCCTGGGCCCGCTGCAGTCGCTGGGCGCGGGGACTGAGGGGCGGCATCTCCTCGTCCCGGGCGCCGGTGTTCCACTTCAGGCCGTACTGGGCGGTCCGGGCCATGTCGAAGAGCAGGATCTGGATGAAGGCCAGGACCAGCGTCCAGGCCAGCATGACGAGTTCAATGGTCATCGCGTCGTCCCCCTTTTCGCTCCCTGGCGGAGCTTCAGCGCAGGAGGGGACGCCGGCGCCGGGCCGCCGTCAAGGACGACCCGGCGTCAACGCGGTCAGGTGCGGGACGGACTCAGCCCCCGAACCTGCGGCTGAAGCGCACCCCGATGGCCCGCGGCGGCAGGACATAGGTGTAGTGGCTGCGCACATAGACCCGGTCGCCGTTCCCGTCGAAGACCGGCTGATTGAACTGGCTGGTTCCCCGGGCGCCGGTCTCGGCGAACTCATTGAAGAGGTTCTTCACATAGAGCGTCGCCGTCCAGTCGCTGGTCCCCAGGGAGACCGCGGCGTTGTGAACCTGGTAGCCCTCGAGGGTCAGGCTCTCGGCCCGGCCGCCGGTCCGGGTCAGCACGTCCGACAGGGCGGTGACGCCATAGTTGAAGCCGAAGTCCAGGCCGTTGGCGAGGGTCCGCTCATAGTCGACGAACAGGCTGCCCTGGTGCTCCGGAGATCCCGGCAGGCGATCCCCGGGCATGCCGTCCTCATAGGTGATGGTGCTCTGGAAACCCGGAGGATTGAACCGGGGCACCAGATTCGGAGTCACCTCGGTGAGCTCTGAGGTGTTGTAGGAATAGCTGCCCCGCACGGTCCAGGACTCAGCCAGCCGGCCGATGAAGTTCACCTCGACCCCCTTGGACTCCGCGGCCGAGCCATTCTTGGTGATCGGGATCAGGCCGTTCTCGGTGGCCGAGGAAACCTGTGGGTCACTCCATTCAATGAAGTAGGCCGAGCCGTTCAGGGTCAGGCGATTGTCGAACAGCTGCGTCTTCAGCCCGATCTCATAGTTCAGGGTCTTGTCCGGCTGATAGGCCAGTTCGTTGGGCAGGGCGCAGCTGATCTGGTTGGTCGGCAGGGGCACAGGGCAGGGGCCGACCCCGTTGGAGTTGCCGATCCGGTAGCCCTCGCTGACGGTCAGATAGCCCAGGATATTCTCGCTGAACTTGTAGGAGGTGTTGAACTTGTAGAGCCAGCCGCTGTCCTTCTGGCCGCCGGGTTCGAAGTTCAAATTGATCTCGTCTGGGCCGGCGCCGAAAAACACGCTGTAGAGCAGCGGGAAGTCGACGGCCTGGAAGGTCTCCAACTCGTAGGAATAGCGCCGGGCGCCGACGGTCACCTGCCAGGCCGAGGTGATGTCGTAGGAGACTTCGCCATAGAGGGCCTGCTCCTTCAGGTCGGTCAGGCCCACATTGTAGTATTCCAGGGCGTCAGGTCGCTCTCCTCCCAGCCATTCCGCATAGCCCGGGGTGAACTCCTTGCTCGAGGCGTTCGAGTCGAGCTCGTAATAGAAGCCGCCCAGGATCCAGTTGAAGGGGCCTCCGTGGTCGGAGACCAGGCGTAGTTCCTGGCTCACAACCTGCTGGCCGGCCTCCTCCAGGGTATAGGCGGTGAAGGTCGGGAAGGCCTCGTAGCTGTATTCCAGGCTGATCAGCAGGTCTGTCTGATCGCGCTGACCGCGTTCGGTGTAGCGCGACTTGCCGGTGGACGAGGTCAGCTGGGCGAAGCCCAGGTCGGCGGCGATCTCCAGGGCGATCAGTTCGTTCCACCGGCGGTTGGGCTCCAGGACCCGCTCGGCCGAAACATAGTCGCCGGTGGCCAGGGTGCTGCGGCGATGGCTGACCTGACGGGCGCCGATGTCCTTTTCCTGGAAGTGATAGGTCAGGGTCCCGTCCAGCCAGTCGGTAGGAGCCCAGCGGGCCGCCAGGCGGCCGGAGGCCACTGACTCGTAGTTCGCATCCTTCTTGCTGGTGAGGTTCTGGGAGACCGCGGTCGGGTTGCTGAAGTCTGGATCGGGGTCGGAAATGCCCGGCTGCTGGACCAGGAAGTTGTAGTCGATGAAGCCGCTGTCGCTCAGCTGATCGAAGGAGGCGCGCAGGGCGAAGGTGTCGCTGAGCGGCGCATTGAAGGTGACGCCCAGGTCCCGGGACAGGCTGCTGGCCTCGCTGTACTGATAGGCGTCTGCGCGGACCTCCATCATCGGCGCGAGGAAGCTGGGCTTGTTGGGGATATAACGGATCGCACCCCCAAGCGTGCCCGCGCCATAGAGCGTGCCCTGCGGCCCCAGGAGGATTTCCACCCGCTCCAGGTCGTTGGTCCGCAGGTCAACATAGAGCGGGATTTCGCCGACATAGGTGGCCACCGTGCCGCCGCCGCCGCTGACCCCTTCGGCGGACCCCAGGGGGTCGGCGTTGAGGCCGCGAACGATGATCCGGTTGTCGCCGCGGGAGCCCTGGTCGACGATGTGGATGCCGGGCACCCACTTGGCCACGTCGGACAGGTCCTTGAGCCCCTGTCTCTCCATTTCGACGGCGCCGACGGCGGCGATGTTGATGGGCGCATCCTGGACGGTCGAGTCTCTCCGGGTGGCGGTGATGACCAGTTCCTGGACTTCGACCGGCTGGGCGGAGACGATGGTCGGGGTCGCGACGGTGACGGCGAGCGTGCTGATCGAGGTCAGCAGGATGGCCCGCGGAGACAGGTTGAGACGCATGATGGTTCTTCCCCTCGGCTTTGCTGAGAGGCAGGCTGCGGAACGGCTGGACCGGGCCTCAAGGGCCTTGTTGCACCGCAGAACGCAATTATTCAGTATGACGAAATTATGTGCGCGTATGCGCTCGTTTGACGGCGCCCCATGACCGAAACGTCCATTGAGGCCGACGCGGACGGCCCTGGGAGTCGCCTCGCCAGGGCCGAGCGCCTGATGGCGCAAAAGGCCTATGAGCCCGCCCACGCCCTTTGCATGGAGGCCCTGGCGGCCGATCCCCAAGCGGCCGGCGCCTGGTTCCTGCTGGGCGTGCTGGCGGCCGATCACGACAATCCGGGCAAGGCCGCCGAGCTGTTTGGCAAGGCCGCGTCCCTTGATCTCGATGATCCCCGGGCGCCGGCCCAGCTGGCCCGCTGCCTGATTGCGCTGAACCGCCGAGACGAGGCCCTGACCCAGGCCCAGGTCGCCGCTGGCCGCGGGCCTGCGGACGCCCTGACCCTCGATACGTTGGGCGTGGTCTATAGCCGGGCGGGTCTGCATGATCGCGCCATCGGCTATTTCGAGGCGGCGTTTGCGCGCGAGCCACGCCATGCGAGCTTTGCTTATAACCTCGCCGCGTCACGGCAGTTTTCCGGGGACTTCGACGGCGCCGAGACGGCCTACGCCCAGGCGCTGGCCCTGGATCCCGACCTGCACCGCGCCTGGTCGTCCAGGGTTCAGCTCAGACGTCAGACCTCAGAGGCCAATTTCCTGCCGGAGCTTGAGGCGCGGTTTTCGGCAGCGGACTCAGCCGAGGCGCGCCTGCACCTTGGCCACGCCCTGGCGAAAACCCACGAGGATCTCGGCGACTTCGCCCAGGCCCTCGACTGGCTGATCGCGGCCAAGGCGGCCAAGGGCCGACAGGTGGGCTACGATCCCCGGGCCGACGCCGAGCTCTTCGCCGCCGCCCAGGCGACCTTCCCGCCAGGGACAGCGGCCCTGGGCCACCGGTCGGATCGGCCGATCTTTGTGGTGGGTCTGCCGCGCACCGGCACCACCCTGGTGGATCGCATTCTTTCCAGCCATCCACAGGTCGCCTCGGCGGGCGAACTGACCAATTTCGGTCTGGTCCTCAAGCGCATGACCGGTTCGCCGGGCGCCTTCGTGCTCGACGAGACCACCCTTGAGGCGGCCGGCGACCTCGACCTGCGCAAGGCTGGCGAGGCCTATCTGAAGAGCGTGGAAGCCCTGGTCTCGGGGAGTGGTCGCTTCATCGACAAGATGCCCCTGAACTTCGTCTATGCGGGGCTCATCCACCGGGCGCTGCCCGATGCGCGGATCATCTGCCTGAGGCGCCATCCCATGGACGCCTGCCTGTCGAACTTCCGGCAGCTCTTCGCCACCGGCTTTTCCTATTACGACTACGCCTACGACCTGGCCCATACGGGGGCCTATTATGGCGGCTTCGACCGGCTGGTGGCCCACTGGCGCGACGTCCTGCCCGCCGACCGATTCACCGAACTCGCCTATGAGGATCTGGTCGCCGACCAGGAGGCTGAGACGCGGCGGCTCCTGGACTTCTGCGGCCTGGACTTCGATCCCCGCTGCCTGGCCTTCCACGAGAACACAGCCCCGGTGGCCACAGCCAGTTCTGTCCAGGTGCGCAGCCCGATCTACGCCACCTCCATCGGACGCTGGCGTCGCTATGGACCAGGCCTTGCCCCCCTACGTCAGGCGCTGGAGGCGGCTGGGGTTCAGGTGGAGGATTAGGCCAGGTTCAGGACCGCTTCCTCAGGGCCGCTGGTCGCGGGGCAAGGCGGCGACCTCGGCGGGGGTGAGCTTGCGGATTTCCTGCACCAGGCAGGGCGTGGCGCCGATGGGCGAGGCCACGCGCACATCCAGGTCCATTCGGTCGCAGACCATGTCCGAGCCCCCCGACGGGATCAGCACCAGGGGGTCGGAGGCGCTGGTGGTCAGGCAGGCGTTGCGCATGGTCACGCGAAACACGTCCTGCGGACCGACGCTGGTGCGGAACAGGACGGTGTTGCGGTCGACAATCTTCTGGCCGCGAATGGCGTTCAGGCGGAAGCAGGCGCGGCCGGCTTCGGGACCGCCTGCGGCCATGGACTGGGCGGTCGGCCCGCCGACGGGAGCCTGAGGCCCCCCTGCGGCGCAGCCGGCCAGGGTGAGGGCGCCGAGGGCGGCCAAGGCCGTAGCGAACGGGACGGTCATTGCTGTCTCCTCCTGTGGCCAAACGAGGGGCCTGCCCCCGATGTTCCAGTCCGTCAGCCGGTCTCGCGGCACAATGGGGCCAAAGCTTGACCCGCCGCCCCTTGGCGGACCGGTCGGTGCGGACTAGAGTTCTTTCGTCCTCGGGGGGCCGCGCTTGGGCGGCTGAGAGGCGGGGGAGCCCGCGACCCGTTGAACCTGATCCGGGTCATGCCGGCGAAGGGAACGGAGAGCGCCATGGCGCGTGTGCTGGAATCGACACGACTGACCGCCCGGATTCTCGGGCCGTTCCTCGCCCTGGCTGGCGCGGCGGCGGTGCTGCGCCGTGATGATCTGGTGGACCTGATCCAGGCTTTCCAGGCCGACCCGGCGCTGACCTTCGTCACCGGCATGCTGCTTCTGCTGGCGGGGCTGGCCCTGATGGCGGTTCACCAACGCTGGCGTACGCCGGCCGAAATCGCGCTCAGCGTGACGATCTGGCTGCTGACCCTGCGCGGCGCCTTCCTGTTGTTCGCCCCCAGCGTCCTGTTCGACCTTGCCGACAATGTCATCGCCTCGACGCCCCTGGTGGTGGCTGCTGGCCTCGCCGCCGTGGGCGTCGGGGTCTGGCTGACCCTGGTGGGATACCGCCAGGCCGCCGCCTGAACCTCATTCCGACATCCTCACAGAGACCCTCCATGAACAAGCCGCTGACCCCCAGTCTCGACGCCGACGCCATCCCGACCGGGGAGCGCCCGGGCTCGAAGAAGGTCTATGAGGCCGGGCGGCTCTGGCCGGATATCCGCGTGCCCTTCCGGGAGGTGGCTGTGCATGAAAGCGCCGGCGAGCCGCCGGTGACCCTCTATGATCCGTCGGGTCCCTATACCGATCCTGCGGCCAGCATCGATATCGACAAGGGCCTGCCGCGCACCCGCGAGCCCTGGGTCGTCTCCCGTGGGGATGTGGAGGTCGTCGCCGACCCCCGGAACGTCAAGCCCGAGGACAATGGCTTCGCCCGGGGCGCCCACCTGGCGCCGGAGTTCAGCCAGCCTCGCCGGATCTACCGCGCCCGGCCCGGGGTCAGCGTCACCCAGATGGACTATGCCCGCCGCGGCATCGTCACGCCGGAGATGGAATATGTGGCCATCCGCGAGAACCTGCGCCGCAAGGAGGGCGAGGCCTTCATCCGCGACGGCGAGGACTTCGGCGCCTCGATCCCCGACCTGGTGACACCGGAGTTCGTCCGCGATGAGATCGCCCGCGGCCGGGCGATCATTCCGGCCAATATCAACCACACCGAGCTGGAGCCGATGGCCATCGGCCGGAACTTCCTGGTCAAGATCAACGCCAATATCGGCAACTCCGCGGTGCTCTCCACCGTCGCCGATGAGGTCGACAAGATGGTCTGGGCCATCCGCTGGGGCGCCGACACGGTCATGGACCTGTCCACCGGCCGCAACATCCACAACATCCGCGACTGGATCATCCGCAACAGCCCCGTGCCCATCGGCACCGTCCCCATCTACCAGGCCCTGGAAAAGGTGAACGGCGTCGCCGAGGACCTGAACTGGGAGGTGTTCCGCGACACCCTGATCGAGCAGGCCGAACAGGGGGTGGACTACTTCACCATCCATGCCGGCGTGCGCCTGGCCTATGTGCCGCTCACCGCCAACCGGGTCACCGGCATCGTCTCCCGCGGCGGCTCGATCATGGCCAAATGGTGCCTGGCCCACCACCAGGAGAGCTTCCTCTACGAGCACTTCGAAGACATCTGCGAGATCATGCGGGCCTATGACATCAGCTTCAGCCTAGGCGACGGCCTGCGGCCCGGCTCCATCGCCGACGCCAATGACGCCGCCCAGTTCGCCGAGCTGGAGACCCTGGGCGAGCTGACCCAGGTGGCCTGGAAATACGGCGTCCAGACCATGATCGAGGGGCCAGGCCACGTGCCCATGCACAAGATCAAGGCCAATATGGACAAGCAGCTGGCCGTCTGCGGCGAGGCGCCCTTCTACACGCTGGGCCCGCTCACCA
Source organism: Phenylobacterium sp. (assembly GCF_030651755.1). Lineage (GTDB taxonomy): Bacteria > Pseudomonadota > Alphaproteobacteria > Caulobacterales > Caulobacteraceae > Phenylobacterium. The sequence goes on from NZ_JAUSBZ010000100.1 coordinate 33,598, forward strand.
CCGACGTGGCGCCGGGCTATGACCACATCACCAGCGCCATCGGCGCCGCCATGATCGGCTGGTTCGGCACCGCCATGCTCTGCTACGTCACGCCCAAGGAGCATCTGGGCCTGCCCGATCGCAAGGACGTGAAGGACGGGGTGATCACCTACAAGATCGCCGCCCACGCCGCCGACCTCGCCAAGGGCCATCCCTCGGCCCGCGCCTGGGACGATGCGCTGTCCCGGGCCCGGTTCGAGTTCCGCTGGGAGGACCAGTTCAACCTGGGCCTCGATCCAGAGACGGCGCGGCTCTATCACGACGAGACCATGCCCAAGGAGGCGCACAAGACGGCGCACTTCTGCTCCATGTGCGGCCCCAAGTTCTGCTCCATGAAGATCAGCCAGGACATTCGCGAGGCCGCCCGCGCCCAGAATGAGTTCGCCGATCGCGGCATGGCGGAGATGAGCGAGAAGTTCCGGGCGACAGGCGGCGAGGTCTATGTGCCGACCAAGCCCTGAGGGGCTTCAGCCCTTCAGGACGGCGCTGAGGCTGCCGTCTGACTCCAGCACCACGAAGGCGGCGTCCGAAAGCTGGGCGCCGCCCGAGGTGCGGATGGCGGCGACCAATTCCTCCTGCGTAACCCTTTGCTGACGCAAGGCGCCCGGCAGGGGTTCCCCATCCTTCAGCAACAGGCTGGGCTCTGACTTGACCAGCCGGTCGACCCCTTTGATGCGGACTGACAGGAAGGTGACGCCGTATTGCAGGCCGACCAGCAGGGCGAGCGCCGCCACGCCCTCGGCCAGGGCCAGATCCTTGGAGGTGAGGATGCTGGAAAAGGTCGAACCAATCGCCACTGTCACCACCAGATCGAAGGCGTTGAGCTTGGACAGGGTCCGTTTGCCGGAGGTCCGTAGGACGACGACCAGGGCGAGATATGCTGCGGCCCCGACCACCAGGATGCGGACGATCGGGTCCCAGCCTGTGAACAGGGCGTCAGGCGACATGGAGGCGAAGATGGGGCGAGCGCATGGGCCATCAACCCTTCGGGGGGGCAAAGGCTCCACCGCCACGGGAAGCCTTGACGTTGATCAAGGCGCCGCCTCCTCGACAGACCAAGCTAAACCTGCGTCAGGAGCATGATGATGGACGGTGAAGACCCCCAGCCGCAAATCGGCAGACGGCCCATGCTGCGTCGCGCAGCGTGGGGCATGGCGGCGGCCTTGGCCGGGTTCACCCTGGTCAGCGCGATGCTGGCCGTCTCCTACGGCCGCACCCCGATGCTGGAACAGGCCCTGTTTCAGCTGGGTCTGGGGGCTACCACCCTGATCGCCGCCATCGGCCAGGTCCTGATCCTGGCCGGTCTGACCCTGCTGTGGAGCGCCCTGCGCCGACAGCGGTGATTGTCGTCGGCCGCCATTGACGGCGGCGGTGGGACGCGAAAGGCTCCACCCCTTCGTTCGCCCAGGGGTCGGTCATGGTGTTGCGTACAATCTGTCTTGGAGCGGGGCTGGCCCTGTGCATGGCCGCAGGCGCGGCCGCCCAGGTCGAGCGCCGGGAGATCGGCCAACTGGTCTATGAGGGCGTTCCCGCCGCCCCGCCCGGGCTGCAGGCGGCCATTTCGCCCTATTACGAGGTTCGCTCGGCGGAGTTCAAAGACTGGCTGGCCGACGGCTCCATGCTGATCTCCACCCGGTTCGGCGAGACGACGCAGATCCACAGGCTGACGGCGCCCGGCGCGGCGCGGACCCAGCTCACCTTCTTTGCTGAGCCGATCACCGCAGCCAAGGCGCAGCCCGGCGCGAGCCGCTTCGCCTATCGGCGGGATGAGGGCGGCTCGGAATATTATCAGGGCTTCCTGCGGGATGTGGACGGACAGGAGGTGCGGCTGACGGCGCCCGACACCCGCAATAGCGACTTCGTCTTCTCCAAGGACGGCGCGGTGGTGGTGTGGAGCCAGGTGACCCCGGGCGATCCCAACTATGACATCATGCTGGCCCAGACCTCGGCGCCGGACTCCCGCCGGGTGGTTCTGGAGGGGCAGGGCGCCATGGCGCCTGCGGCCATCTCGCCCGACGGCCGGCGCATCCTGATCAGCCGCTACAATTCCATCGCCTTTGTGGAGCTGTTCGTCCTTGACGTGGCCTCGGGCCAGCTGACGCCGGTGGGGCCAACCGATCGCCAGGTGTTCTATGAGGGCGCGGCCTTCGTCGATGGCGGCGCGGGCGTGGTGACCCTGTCGGACGACGGTTCGGAGGTGGCCCGTCCGGTGGTGTTTGATCTCGCCACGGGCGCCATGCGGGACCTCGCCCCCGGGTCAACCTGGGGCGCCGAAGGCTTTGATCTGTCGCCGGACGGCAGGACCATCGCCTATGTGGTCAATGAGGAGGGCTATTCGAAGGTCCTGCTGCGGGATGTGGCCAGCGGCCGTCTGCTGCCTGGGCCAGACCTGCCCAAGGGCGTGCTGACCGCCCTGAAGTTCTCCAAGGACGGCGCGCGCCTGGGGCTCAGCCTCTCCACCTCGACGACCTCAGGGGATGTCTGGGACTATGAGCTTTCCAGCCGCCGGCTGACCCGCTGGACGCAGAGCGAACTGGGCGGCTTGAACCCGTCGACGCTCGTGGAGCCGGCTCTGTTCCGCTACCCGACCTTCGATGACCGCTCGATTCCCGCCTTCATCTATCGCCCCGAAGGCGCGCGCGGAAAGCTGCCGGTGGTCATCCAGATTCATGGTGGGCCTGAGGGTCAGGAACTGCCGAGCTTCAATCCCCGCCGCCAGTCCTGGGTCAACGAGCTGGGCGCCGCCGTGATCATCCCCAATGTCCGGGGCTCCACCGGCTATGGGAAGACCTACCTCTCCCTCGACAACGCCGAAAAGCGCGAGGACTCGGTCAAGGATATCGGCGCCCTGCTGGACTGGGTTGCGACCCAGCCGGACCTGGACGCCCGCCGCGTGGCCGTGGTCGGTCAGTCCTATGGCGGCTACATGGCGCTCGCCGTCGCCGCCCACTACAACGACCGGCTGGTGGGGGTCATCGACCTCTACGGCATCTCCGACTTCATCACCTTCCTGGAAAACACCGAAGGCTATCGCCGCGATCTGCGCCGGGCCGAATATGGCGATGAGCGCGACCCGGCCATGCGGGCGGTGTTCGAGAAGATCTCGCCGGTCAATATGAGCGACCGGATGAAGAAGCCGATGATGATCTATCAGGGCGCCAACGATCCCCGGGTGCCGGCCTCGGAATCCGAACAGATGGTCGCCAGTCTCCGGGCCCAGGGCACGGAGGTCTGGTACATCCTGGCCAAGGACGAGGGCCACGGCGTGCACAAGAAGTCGAACCAGGAAGCCGTGCGCGCCACCGAGGTCCAGTTCTTGAAATCGGTGCTGAACCCGGCTCCTTGAGGCGGTTAGCGGATGATCATCGACTCAAAGCCGCCGAAGATCATCCGCCTGCCATCGAAGGGCAGCTTGTCCGGCTCATAGGCCATCCGGGAATCGGCCATCACCTTGGCCATGACCTCGTCGCGCTTTTCGCGAGAATCGTAGGTGGCCCAGGCGAACACCACCACCTCGTCGTCCTTGGCCAGGACCGCGCGGGGGAATGAGGTCACCTCGCCGACGGGCGTGTTGTCGCCGACGCACTCCACATAGCTCAGGGCGCCGTGCTCCATCCAGACCTCCGAGGCCAGGGTGGCCATGGCCTTGTAGGCGTCCAGATTGGCCTTGGGGACTGCGAGCACGAAGCCGTCAACATAGGGCATGGGTCTATCCTTGGTGGGGTCAGGTCACGGCTCAAGGACGGATGGCGCCCGCAGACTCCGACAGCCGCCGCGCAATTCTCACCGTTGACGGCGGCGCTCCTTCTGGATCACCTCGTCCAGGGCCTGCAGGAACCGGGAACGGTCGTTGCGGTCGAAGGGCTTGGGGCCGCCGAAGATGTCGCCGGTGGAGCGCAGTTGCTCCATCAGGGCCCGTTGAGCGATGGCCGAGCCGATGGAGTCCTCGGTGAACAGCTTGCCGTTGGGCGCGATGGCGTGGGCGCTCGCCTGCAGCACCCGCTCGGCGAGCGGAATGTCGTTGGTGATGGCCACGTCGCCCGGCGCCACATGCTCGGCGATCCAGTCGTCGGCCACGTCGGGGCCGGCGTCGACGATCACCCGCTCCACCATGGGGGACGTCGGGATCATCATGAAGGCGTTGGAGACGACCCAGGTCTTCAGGCCATAGCGCTGGGCGACCTTGTAGACCTCGTCCTTCACCGGACAGGCGTCGGCGTCGATGAAGATCTCGATGGGCTTGCGGCTCATGGAAGGCTCCCTGGGGCGTCGGTCTCCGTCCTAGCCGAGATGCGTCCCAAGGGGGACCGCTGCGGCACAGAGTTCTGCAACTTGATCTGGATCACAGGGTGAGGCGAGCAGGCGTCCGATGGTCCTGACCTGTCCGTCGCAGCTTTCGAAGGCGTCCCCATGTCCATCACCCTGACCTTCCATGGCGCCGCCGGGTGCGTGACCGGGTCCTGTGTGGAGGTCGAGACCCCGAAGGCGCGGCTGCTCATTGATTGCGGCATGTTCCAGGGACCCAAGACCCTCAAGGCCCTGAACTATGCCGATTTTCCCTTTGATCCGAAGACGGTCGACGCGGTCCTACTGACTCACGCCCATCTCGACCATGCCGGCCTGCTGCCCAAGCTGGTCAAGGCGGGCTTCAAAGGCCCGATCCACGCCACCGCAGCCACCCGGGACCTTTGTGGCGTGATGCTGCCCGATGCTGGCGGCATCCAGGAGACCGAGGTCCGCCACCTGAACCGGCGCAATCTCCGCCGGGGCCTGCCGCAGGTGGAGCCGATCTACACCGCCCGGGACGGCGAGCGGACCATCCGTCAGTTCTCCAAGGTCAAGCTCGGGGTTCCAGCCGAGATCGCCCCGGGCGTCCGGGCCATCTACTGGGAGGCGGGTCATATCCTGGGGGCGACCTCCATCGAACTTCGGGTGGAGACTGAAGAGGGTGAAACCTCGTTCCTGTTCTCCGGGGACATTGGGCAGGGGGGGCGTGACTACGCCGCCGACCCAGAGGGGCCCATCGGCGTCGATCACCTGATCCTCGAGTCGACCTACGGAAACCGCGACCGACTGAACCTGGCGCCGCCAGAGCGCCGCGCGGCGCTCGCCCAGGAACTGCGCGACGCTCATGCGGCCGGCGGGCCCGTCCTGATCCCCACCTTCGCCGTGGAGCGGGCCCAGGAGATCATCGCCGATCTGGTCGCCCTCATGGAGGCCGGCGACGTCCCGGAAGCCGACATCTTCCTGGACTCCCCCCTGGCCATCGAGGCCACCGAGGTCTTCCAGCAGCGGGGCTATAACCGCACGACGGGGGTCAATCCTTTCGACCGCCTGCGCGCCGGGGGGCGGCTGAACTTCCTGCGCAAGCCGGCCGAAAGCGACCGGATCGAGCGCCTGCGGGGCTGGCACATCATCCTCGCCGGCAGCGGCATGTGCGACGCCGGCCGGGTCCGGAAGCATCTCAAGCGGCTGCTCTGGCGCCGGGAGGCCACCGTGCTCCTGTCGGGCTATCAGGCGGTCGGAACCCTGGGCCGCATCCTGGAGGAGGGCGCTAGCCGGGTCAGCATTCAGGGCGAAGAGGTGCAGGTTCGCGCCCGCATCCGCGCCCTCGACATCTATTCCGGCCACGCCGATGCTGGCGGCCTCGTGGCCTGGGCCAAGGCCCGCGCCCCGGTGGCCGGCGCCGTCTTCCTCTGCCACGGCGAGCCCGACGCCCTTGAGGGTCTGAGGGACCGTCTGGTCACCGCCGGCTTCGAGGGGGCCGCCATCCGCATCCCCGATCTCGACACCACCTATGTGGTCTCCGGCGCCGCGGTGGAGGCGACAGGTGGCGGCGCTGCGCCGCGGCCGCCCCGGCTCCCTCCAGGGGCGGCGGTGAAGGCCGATTGGCACAACGCCCGGATCGCCCTCAACATGGCCTTGAACGCCGCCCTGGCTGATGCGCCGAGCGACGCGGCGCGCGAGGCGCTGCTGGCGAAGCTGGCTGAGGCGCTGGGTGAACAAAACGACCCGGCGTCGGCGCCATGACCCTGGCCTCGGGTTGCGGTCCCAGGCAGGATGAAAACAACTTCAAGGAGACCCCTGATGTCCTTTCGTCAAATCATTGTGCAGGTCGATGAAAGCCAGGCCTCAGGGCTCCGGGCGAAGGCGGCGGCCGACCTTGCCCAACGTCATGGGGCGCAACTGACCGGGGTCTTTCTCACCAGCGAATATGTTCGCCAGTACATGGCGGCCGAGAGCCTCACGGCGCTGCCGGCCGATGTGGTGCAGCGGGTCTTGAGCGGCCATGACGAGGCCGTGGCCAAGATCGCTGGCGAGGCGAAAGCCCAGTTTGAAGCCGCCTGCGCCGAGAGCGGTGTCGAGCACGGCTGGCGAATGGCGGGCGGCGACTCTCCGCAGGCCTTCCTGGCGGTGGCCCGGCGCAGCGACCTGACCATCTTCCCCCGTCAGGCCAAGGCCTGCCTCAGCGAGCATGGCTTGAGCGCAGCCCAGGTCACCCTGGCCAGCGGCGGTCCGGTGCTGATCATGCCGGACGACGACTACGCCCCACCGGTGGGACGTCGCGTGCTGGTGGCCTGGAACGGCGGGCGGGAAGCCGCCCGCGCCCTGCAGGACGCCTGGCCGATCCTGGAACAGGCCGAGACCATCCATGTCCTGACCGTCTCCCCCGATGGGGAAGGGGGGCCAGATGGCCAGCTGCAGAGTCTGCTGGCGAAACATGGGGTCAAGGCGCAGCTGATTGTCGATCCCAGCCAGGACGAGTCCGCCGTCGAGGTGATCGAGCGGCAGGTGGCCGAACTGGGGGCTGATCTGCTGGTCATGGGACTATACGGACGGCCCCGGCTGCAGGAGCTGCTGCTGGGCGGGGTCAGCCGTCGGATGGTGGCGGCCAGCCCCATCCCGATCTTCGCCTCCCATTAGGGCGCAGGCGCCGCCTCTGGGCGCGCCTGTCACAAACCTCGCCTTCCCTGCGAAGGCCGGGCTTGACTCCGAGATATGTTATAACGTTACACCTCCCGCGTTCTTTGTGGGAGGCGTTCTGTGTCGCTGTCTATTGCTTCGTCCCGTTCCTGGGTTCCGTCCCGTCGCGCCGCTCTGTTGGCCAGCCTCGCCTGGCTGATCCCCCTGGCGCCGGCCGTCGCTGACGACGCCACCGACCTTGCCCAGGTGGTGGTCACCCCCATGGCCGGTCCCCAGGCCCTGCGAGACGCGCCGGCCACCATCTCGGTGGTGAGCCGCGCGGAGCTGGAGGCGCGCCCCATCGCGGATCTCAGTGACGCCCTGCGCGATGAGCCCGGGGTCAACATCACCGGGATCGGCATGACCCGGCGGGGAATCAGCCTGCGGGGCATGCCGGTGGAGCATACGCTGGTCCTGGTGGACGGACGACGGATCAGCGCTGTCGGCGGCCTGGTGGCCCATGCGGACTATGACCTCGCCTGGACGCCGGTGGAGGCCATTGAGCGGATTGAGGTCGTGCGCGGCCCCATGTCCTCCCTTTACGGCGCCGACGCCCTGGGCGGGGTGGTCAACATCATCACCCGCAGCGCCACAGACGCCTGGGTGCGCAGCGCGACGCTGAACGGCTCTGTCCCCGAGCGGGGGGCCGGGCGCAGCTATCAGATGGGCGCCTATGCCGGCGGCCCCCTGGTGGAGGGCGTGCTAGGTTTGAGCCTCTACGCCGACTCCACTGGACGGGACCCCACCTATCAGGAGGCCGATCCCCGGCAGGCCGAACTGGAAGGCCGCCGGGCGCTGAACGCCTCGGCCACCCTCAGCTGGACGCCGGATGACTCCCAGCGGATCGACCTGACCTACGGGGCCGGAACCGACTTCCGCTATCGGGATACGGTCACCACCGGAACGGCGCCGGTCTATTACCGATTCTCCGACGACATCACCCGCCAGCAGATCTCCGCCAGTCACCGGGGCGACTTCAGCTTTGGCCAGACCCTGGCGCGGGCCTATCGCAGCGAGGTTGAGCGGGTGAACATCCGCTCGCGGAACCAGACCCCCAGCGGCACGGTGCGCATCGTGGAATCTGTGGTCGATGGCCATGTAAGCACGACGTGGGGCGCCCATCAGTTGAGCGCCGGCGGCGAGGCCCGCCGCCAGGAGCTGCGCAATCCGGCCGTGAACGCCCAGGGCCGCAGCGAAGCCGACCAGTACGGCCTCTTCATCCAGGACGCCTGGAGCATCACCGAGCAGTGGTCCCTGGTGGGCGGCGCGCGCTTTGACCATCACGACACCTATGACTGGCAGACCAGCCCGCGCCTCTACACGGTGTTTCACCTCAATGAGCGCCTGACCCTGAAGGGCGGGATCGGTCGCGGGTTCAAGGCGCCCAGCCTGACCCAGCTGTCACCCGACTATCAGGTCGTGGCCGCCGGTGGCCGGTTCACGGTCTTCGGCAATCCGGACCTCAAGCCCGAGATCGGCACGACCTATGAGGCCAGCGCCGACTATGCGGGCGAGGGCTGGTCGGCGCGTCTGGGGGTCTTCCAGAACGATCTTGAGGATCTGGTGGAGACCCAGTGTGTCCGACTCTGCGGCATCCGCGGCCGCGAGGTGCGCGTCTATGGCAATGTCGCCGAGGCCCGAATCCGCGGGCTGGAGCTCGGCGGGGATGTGAACCTTCCGGCCCAACTCAACCTGTCCGCCAATCTCACCCGCATGGAGACGGAGAACCGGCTGACCGGCCAGGACTTGCTGGAGCGCCCGAAGACCCGCGCCAACGCCACCCTGCGCTGGCGGCCGACCCCGGGGCTGAGCGCCCAGTTGCGGGGGCAATATGTGGGCGAGCAGACTGTCAGCACCGGCCGCCTGCCCGACTATAGCCTGTGGTCCCTGGAGGCGAGCCAGCGTCTGTTCGAGGGGGTGACCCTGCGGGTGGGCGTGGAAAACCTCACCGACCAGCGGCTGGCGGAGAAGTCTGGCTCCTTCACCTATGCGGAGCCCGGCCGCCTCTATCACCTTGGCTTCAATCTGAGCTTCTAGGTGCGGCGCGCACGCCTTTGGCTCGCGGGGCTCAGCCTCTGGCTGGCGGCGGTCCTGGGGCCGCCGGCCTTGGCCGCGACCAACGACGATGGCCCGTTGATGCGGGTCATCACCACCGACTTCGTTCTGCCGGGCAAGATTGAGCGCCTGCGGAACCTGGCCGAGGCTGAGGGCCTGGGCCTGGATGGAGTCTGGGTCGAAACCGATGAGCGGCCGGCCGAGGCCTGGTTCGACGGGGCCGATCTGATCCTGATCGACACGCCGCGGGCCAATGACCTGGCCAAGGTCATGGGCCGATTGGAGGGGGGGCTGGAGGACGCTCCGGTTCCCTGGCTGCGGGTCGGCGGCGGTCCCCCGGCCTTCGGCGGCGGACTGCGGCCCGAGGCGGCGGCCCGGCTGAGCGCCTATTACGCCAATGGCGGGGCGGCCAATCATCAGGCCCTGTTCGCCTATGCGGCCGCTATGATCTCCGGCGCGGATCTGAGCGGATTTCCCGCGCCGCAGGCCCTGCCGGCCAGCGGGATTTACCACCCGGACGCCGCCAGGCCGTTCGCCGCGGTGGCGGACTATCTCGCCTGGGGCCAGGGCCGCTGGGCGGCGGACGCCCCGCGCCTGGGGATCATCACCTATGGCGGCGCCATTTCCAGCGGCGAGACGGCCCTGCTGGACGCCCTGGCCCGCAGCGCCGAGGCCAGGGGGGTTGCTCCGGTGGTCTTCTGGTTCGAGGCTGCTCAGGCCGACGCCATCTCCCAGATCGCCGCTCCGGCCGGCCTCGACGTGCTGGTCAATCTGCAGCACCTGCAGAACGGCGGCGCGCGCAAGGCCGAGTTCGAGGCCCTGGGCCTGCCGGTCCTGTCGGGCTTCGTCTACCGGGAGGGCGACCTCGCCGCCTGGCGGGCCTCGCCCACCGGCCTGGCGACCCAGTCCACCGCGGTTCTGCTCGCCACGCCGGAGGCCTGGGGGGTGAGCGACCCCATGGTGCTGGCGACGGTGGATCGGGGGGAGACGCGGCCGATCCCGGCCCAGGTGGACGCCCTGATCGCCAAGGCCGCCCGGCTGGGCGCCTTGCGGAACAAGGCCAATGCCGACAAGCGGCTGACCCTGATGTTCTGGAACCATCCCGGGGGCGAGAAGAATCTGGGGGCGTCGAATCTCAATGTGCCGCGCAGCCTTGAGGCCTTGAGCGCCCGACTGGCGGCCGAGGGCTATGACGTGCCGCCGACCGAGGAGCAGGCCCTGATCAGCGGGGCGCAGGCCCTGCTCGGGGGCTACTACCGGCCAGAAACCCTGGATGACCTTCTGGCCCGGGACCTGGCCGCCACCCTGCCGGTGGCCGCCTACCGAGCCTGGCTCGACGCCCAGGCCCCGGAGATCGGCGCGGCGGTCCGCCAGCGCTGGGGCGCGCCTGAAGACCACTGGGCGGTGCGCCGCGTGGCGGGCGAACCCCACTTCGTCATTCCCCGGCTGAGCCTGGGCAAGCTGACCCTGATGCCCCAGCCCCCCCGGGCCGACCGGCCAGGGGAGTCCTATCACGACACCAAGGTCCCGCCGGGCCACCTCTATCTGGCAGCCTATCTGCTGATGCGGGAGCCGCTGGCCAGCGACGCCCTGATCCACTTCGGCACCCACGGGACCCAGGAATGGACCCCGGGCAAGGATCGCGGCCTGTCGGTGGAGGACTATCCCTTCCTCACGGTCGGGGACGTTCCGGTCTTCTATCCCTACATCCAGGACAATGTGGGCGAGGCCATCCAGGCCCGCCGGCGCGGTCGGGCGGTCACCATCAGCCACCAGACCCCGCCCTTCGCCCCGGCCGGCCTCTATGACGAACTGCGCGACGTCCACGCCCTGGTGCACGAGTACGGGCAGCTGGAGGATGGGCCGGTGCGCCAGCGCACCGCCGCGCAGATCGCGGAGCTGACCGTCCGCGAGGGCATCGCCCAGGACATCGGCTGGGACGGTGGCCGCGTGGCGGCTGATTTTCCCGACTACATGATCGAGCTGCACGACCATCTGCACGCCCTCGCCGCGTCCGTGACGCCGCTGGGCCTGCATACCTTTGGCGAGCCGGCGGCGCCGGAACAGCGCCTGCTGACGGTGATGCAGCAACTGGGGCGGCCCTATTACCAGCAGCTTGGCCTCGACGCCGACGAGGTGTTCGCCGAGGACGCCGAGCAGATCCGCCAGAGCGAACCCTATCTCCTGCTCCAGCGGCAGCTGCGGGAGGGGGAGCCCCCTGAGGCCGTGGCTGACGAGGCTCTGCGCGCCCTCCTGGCGCGGGCCGCCGAACTGGATCGCCACCTGGCCGAGACCGGGGAGATGGAAGCCCTGCTGGCCGGCCTTGCGGGCGGCTTCATCGCCGCGGGGCCGGGCGGCGACCCGGTGCGCAATCCCGACGTGCCGAGCGGCCGCAACCTGTTCAGCTTCGAGCCTGACAAGCTCCCCACCCTGGCGGCCTATATCGCCGGCGGCGAGGCCTTCGACCGCCTGCAGGCCGCCTATGTGGACCAGCATGGCGAGCCGCCGCGCAAACTCGCCTTCACCCTCTGGTCTGGGGAGGCGGTGAGAACGCTGGGGGTGGTGGAGAGCCAGGCCCTGCACGCGCTTGGCCTGCGTCCCGTCTGGGACCAGGGGGGACGGGTGGTGGACCTGGAGATCGTCCCGGCCGCCGAGCTGGGACGCCCGCGGGTGGATGTGGTCTTCCAGATCACCAGCGTCTATCGCGACCAGTTCGACGGATTCATGCGGCTGCTGGGCGGGGCGCTGACCCGGCTGGCCGCCCTTGAGGAGGCCGGCAACACCATCGCCGCCAACAGCGCCAAGGTGGAGGCCCAGCTGATCGCCGCGGGCCAGCCGGCCGATCAGGCCAGGCGGCTGTCGGCCATCCGCCTCTTCAGCAACGCCCCTGGCGACTATGGCAGCGGGGTTCCGGCCGCCGTGCTGGACTCCACGGCCTGGGAGTCTGACGGCGAGGTGGCTGATCGGTTCCTCTCGCGCCTGCAGTACGCCTATGGGGCTGAGGCCTGGGGGGAGACGGTCGAGGGGACCAACCTCTTCGCCGCCCAGCTCAGCGGGGTCCAGGCCGCGTTGCTGTCGCGCTCGTCCAACCTGCACGGCGTGCTATCGACCGACCATCCGTTCGAATATCTGGGCGGCCTGTCCATGGCGATCCGCAAGCTGGATGGGGCCAGCCCCGACCTGTTCATCACCGACGCCCGGGGCGCGACCCCGCGGGTGCGAACCGCCGCCTCGGTCCTCTCCGACGAACTGCGCAGCCGCTATCTGAACCCCCAGTGGATCACCGCCATGCAGGGAGAGGGCTATGCCGGGACCCTGGAGATCCTCGACGTCACCAACAATCTGTTCGGCTGGCAGGTGACCGATCCGGCCATGGTCCGCCCCGACCAGTGGCAGGCCATGCACGAGACCTTCGTCATGGATCGGCGGAAATTGGGGCTGAACGACTGGTTTGAGGCCCATAATCCCACCGCCCAGGCCCAATTGATCGAGCGGCTGACCGAGACCATCCGCAAGGGCTATTGGACCCCTGACGCCGAAACCCTGGCCGAGCTCTCCAAGCGTTGGTCAGAGCTGACCAAGGCCGGGGCCATGGCCGGCGAGGCGGCCACCACCGCCTTGCTGAGCAGCGGCTTTGGCCTGTCGGCGCAGGCCCCCGTGGCGGGCGCCGCCGCCCCCCAGGGCCAAGCGTCCCCGGGCGAGGCCTCGCCGCCGGAGCCCGCCGCGGAGGTCGCGCCTGCGCCGCCCCCCGTCGTTCGGGGTCAGGTGCTGGAGAAGGTGCAGCCGCCGGCGCCCCCGACCCCCCTGTCCCACTGGCGGGCCCTGCTGGGCCTCGTCGCCCTACTGACCTTCACCCTGATCGGGGCGGCCGGTCAGGCCCAGTCCCGTCCGCGTTCCTTCCTGGAGTTGTCCCATGCACGGCCTTGAGGCTGGTCTGTTCGACCTCGCCCGACTGTTTCTGCTGCCGGCCCTGGCCCTGATCGTCATCGCCCTGGCCTATGCCTTCATCGCCCTGGGCGCCTTCCTGATGGAGTTCGCCCAGCGGCGCTCAGGCGCCTACAGCTCCCGCCTCATCGCCCATCAGGCGGCCACGGGCGCGTCGAGCGAGGATCTGGAGCTGTGGATCATGAAGCGCCTGGAATGGCTGCGGATCACCTCGCGCAGCGCCCCCATGCTGGGCCTGGTGGCGACCATGATCCCCATGGGCCCGGCTCTGCTGGCGCTTGGCGAAGGCGACGGGCGAACCATTGGCGAGAACCTGGTGGTGGCCTTTTCCGGCGTGGTCCTGGCCCTGATCGCCGCCAGCATCACCCATGTCATCCTGACCATCCGGCGGCGCTGGTTGCTGGAGGAGCTGCGCAGCTTCGAACGCGGGGCGGCCTGATGCGCTTCCTCGAGGACGATGAGGCCGACGACCCCATCCTGTCGGTGGTCAATCTGATCGATGTCTTTGTGGTGGTGATCGCCATCCTGATGATCGTCATCGTCCAGAACCCGCTCAACCCGTTCAACGCCGAGAACGTCATCGTGGTGCAGAACCCAGGCGCGGCGGACATGACCATGATCATCAAGGAGGGCGAGGAACTGACCCGCTATGAATCCTCCGGCGCCATCGGCGAGGGCCAGGGGGTCAAGGCCGGGATCACCTATCGTTTGCCCGACGGCAAGATGGTCTATGTGCCCGAATAGATGACCTTGCGGGGCTTGCCGCGGAGGCGCGGAGGCTCTTGATTGGCGCTCAAGCTGTCGCCCTGCCGCCGCTGACCAGCCGCCGCGGCGACGTTGTTCAAGATCTGGAGTTCCGCATGATTCCTCGCCGCATGATCGCCTTCGCCGCTCCCGGCGCCCTGGCTCTGGCGCTCTGCCTGCCCACCGCCGCCGATGCGCAGCCCCGAGGCGCCCAGGCGCCGGCCCGGGGAGCCCTCGCGGTTCCCGCCACCCAGCGCCCGGTCACCTTCGCTGTCCAGGCGCCGGCGCCCGGTGGCGTGCTTGTCCTGCCCCTTGCGGCCGAAGGCGATCTGGCGCGGCGCGGCGCCAGCCTTGGTGAGGCCGAACGGGCCGCGGTGGCCCGGGCCCTGACGTCTGCGAAGTTCACCTATGCAGACGGCAAGTCCCTCACCTTGCGGGGCCTTGGCGCCTGGGATCTGATCCAGGTGGTGGGCCTGGGGGAACAGGCTGACGCCAAGGCCTATCAGGCCGCTGGCGCTGGCGCTGGACGCGCCCTGCGGGACGAGGCCGGCGCCATCACCGTTCTGGCCGAGGGCCTGCCTGCGGCGGCGGTGGCCGAACTGGCCATCGGCCTGGGGCTGGGGGAATACCGCTCGGACTTCCATCAGGCCAAGGCGCGCGGGCGTGGGGCGACGGGGCCGATCACCATGGTCAGCGAGGCCGCCCCATCGGCCGAGGCCCTGTTCCGACCGAGGGGGCAGGCGCTGGTGACGGGCATGGCCTGGGCCCGGGACGTGTCCAACGAGCCGGCCAACATACTCTATCCAGAGTCCTTCGTGGCGCGGGCGCGGGCGAGCCTGGCCGGCGTGCCTGGCGTCAGCGTCGAGGTGCTGGACGTGCCGGCCATGGAGCGCCTGGGCATGGGGGCGATTCTGGGGGTTGGCCAGGGTTCGGAGCGCCCGCCGCGCATGCTGATCATGCGGTATCGCGGGGCCGGCGCGCCCGCCGCCCCGGTGGTGCTGGTGGGCAAGGGGATCACCTTCGACACCGGCGGCATCTCCATCAAGCCCAGCGCCAATATGGGCAACATGAAGATGGACATGTCCGGCGCCGCCAGCGTGACGGGAGCGTTCATGGCGCTGGCCAAGGCCGGCGCGCCGGTCAATGTGGTGGCCATCGCCGCCCTGGCCGAGAACATGCCCGATGGCCGCGCCATCCGGCCGGCCGATGTGCTGACCGCCATGAACGGCAAGACCATCGAGATCGTCTCCACCGACGCCGAGGGCCGACTGGTCCTGGCCGACGCCCTGTCCTGGGTCGACGCCAACCTGCAGCCGTCCGCTGTGGTGGATGTGGCCACCCTGACCGGCGCGGTGCGGCAGGCCCTGGGGGACAAGTATGCCGGCCTGTTCAGTCGGCATGACGCCCTGGCCCAGCAGTTGACGGCCGCCGGTGAGGCGGTGGGCGAGCCCCTGTGGCGCCTGCCCTTGCATCCCAGCTACGGCACCGACATCAGCTCCACCATCGCCGATCTGCGCAATGGCGGCGGCGAGGGCGCCGGCGCCGGCACAGGCGCCCACTTCATCGGGGAGTTCATCAGCCCGGATACGCCCTGGGCGCATCTGGATATCGCCGGCGTCGCCTATGGCGCGGCCACCGTCGCCAAGCCCGCAGGTTCGGCAGGCTTCAGCGTCCGCCTGCTCGAGCGCTTCGTCCGCGACTTCCAGCCGTGAACTGCGCGCCCGGGACGGTTGAGCAAGGACTTTGCAATAGCGTTCTTGCCGCGTCAGGCAGAGATGGCGCCCGCCGCGTCCGGGATTTGATCTGGCGCGGGAGGCTCAAGGGCGCGACCCATGGCCTGGATCAGTTGTCCGGCGTCTATGGGCTTGAGGACGTGATCTGTCATGCCGGCCGCGCGACAGGCGTCGATATGGGCTGGCTCGCCGGCGCCTGTGACGGCGATGACCGGAGTGTGCTGATTGGGGCCGGCGCGGCGGCGCAGTTCGCGGGTAACCGACATGCCGTCCATGCCGGGCATGTGGCAATCCATCAGAACGAGATCAAAGGCCTGCGCCTCAAGCAGTCCAAGGGCCTCGAAGCCGGACGCCGCCTCGGTCAGGCGAACATCCATGTCTCGCAGCATCAGGCCGACGGCGCGGCGGTTGATCTCATGATCGTCGACCACCAGAACCGCCAGCGGAGGCAGGTCCAGGCTTTCGGTTGCGGCATCTGAACCCGAAGTCGGGGCCAAGGCCTGAGGCAGGGGTAGGGTTACGGTGAAACATGCCCCCTTGCCAGGTTGGGAGGCCGCCACCAGATCCCCGCCCATCAGGCGCGCCAGGTCACGGCTGATGGCGAGGCCAAGCCCGGTTCCGCCGTGAGTGCGGGCGACCTCGGCCCCTGCCTGCTGGAAGGGGGCGAAAAGTCCCTCAAGGGCCGCCGGCTCCAGACCGGGGCCGGTGTCCTCTACCGAAAGAACCAGGAGGTTGTCTGGCCAAAGGCTGACAGTCACGGTGACGGCGCCAGCGTCGGTGAACTTGATGGCGTTGGACATCAGATTGTTGAGGATCTGACGCAGTCGCGTCGGGTCGCCTGTCACCCATTGAGGACATGTCCGCCCCCCATCCAATCGCAGTCGCAGCCCCTTGCGACGGGCCTCCGCGCGCCAGAAGGACAGCTGTTGCGCCAGGAGCCGACGCAGGTTGAACGGGATGGTCTCCACGCTCATTCGCCCGGCATCAAGTTTCGCCTGATCCAGTAGATCGTTCAGCAGGGTGCGCATCATGGCGCCGGCCTCGGCGATCAGCTCGGCCTTGGCCGCGTCGCTGCCTTGGCCGTGACGCCGAATGTCCTCGGCTCCGGCCAGGATGGCGCTGATCGGGGTGCGCAACTCGTGGCTCACCACGGCGATGAAGGCGGACTTGGCCGCTACGGCGCTTTCAGCCTCAAGGCGGCGCCGGTCGCTTTCGGCATGGGCGTCGCTCTCACGTTTGCGGGCTGCAGCGGCCTCTCGCCAAATGGCGCCAGCGACCCCGAGGACCATAAGGCCTGCGGAACCCATGGCGAAGATGCTGCTCCAAGGTGCGCCCACCCATCGGGACTCGATCAGCAGCAACACCGTCATCAGGGCGAAGGGCGCAAGCGCAGCTCGGAACATATGGCGCGAAGCGATATTGGCCAGGACGATGTAGCAGGTCGCGCCCGCCAGCATCCAGCCGCCGCTAGCGGCGCCCCATGGCCCGTCGACAAGCGGCCCGACCAGGGAGATTGAGGCGAACACAAAGGCGTTGAGCGCCGTGAACCACATCAAACCCTTCGCTGACTTGGCTGTCACGGGACGCGATAGGGGGTATGCGCGCCTTTCATAGACCTGCAGGAGGACAAATGTCGTCCACCAGGCGGCCATGAGAGCCCACCCCACAAAGGCGCCGAACAGAGCCGCAAGTACGGTCGCGGCAACGAGCCGAGCCCGCACCGTGCGATGCCGCCCTCGCAGGACGGTGGTGATATCTTCGATGTCCGCAGGCGACATGCAGAACTCCGTTCTCCCAAAGAACGGTGTCATCTGCTGTTTAAGTTTCGCCTAATCCAGCTGTGGCCGACGGTCGCGGGACCCCTGGCTGCAACCGTGCTGGACGCAACCTGGGATCAGCCCGCCCCCTGAGCCTTCCGCTCCCGCCGCCGGCGGGTGAGGATGTGCTCGGTATAGCCGTTGGGCTGGGCGCGGCCTTCGAACACCAGCTCCAGGGCCGCCTGGTAGGCGACGCTGGCGTCGAGATCGGGGCTCATCGGCTGATAGAGGGCGTCGCCGGCGTTCTGGCCGTCCACCACCTTGGCCATGCGGGCGAAGGTCTCGCGCACCTGGGCCTCGGTGCAGACCCCGTGGTGCAGCCAGTTGGCGATGTGCTGGCTGGAGATCCGCAGGGTCGCCCGGTCTTCCATCAGCCCGACGTCGTGGATGTCCGGCACCTTGGAGCAGCCGACCCCCTGGTCGATCCAGCGGACCACATAGCCGAGGATGCCCTGGACGTTGTTGTCCAGCTCCTGGGCCACGTCGGCGGCGTTCCAGTTGGACTTGGCGAGCGGCAGGGTCAGCAGGTCTTCGAGGCCGGTGGGCTCGGTTGCGTCCATCGAGGCCTGCAGGGCGGCCACGTCCACCTGGTGATAGTGCAGGGCGTGCAGGACCGCGGCGGTGGGTGAGGGGACCCAGGCGGTGTTGGCGCCGGCCTTGGGGTGGCCGATCTTGGCGGCCAGCATGTCCTTCATCATGTCGGGGGCCGCCCACATGCCCTTGCCGATCTGGGCGCGGCCGGGGAAGCCGGTGGCCAGGCCGATCTCCACATTGCGCTTCTCATAGGCCGGCAGCCAGGGCTCGGCCTTCATGGCGTCCTTGCGGACCATGGGGCCGGCTTCCATGGCGGTGTGAATCTCATCGCCGGTGCGGTCGAGGAAGCCGGTGTTGATGAAGACGATCCGCTCACGGGCGGCGTAGATGCAGGCCTTGAGGTTGGCGCTGGTGCGGCGCTCCTCGTCCATGACGCCGATCTTGACCGTGTTGCGGGGGATGCCGAGCGCATCCTCGACCAGATCGAACAGATGGACGGCCAGCGCCACCTCGTCGGGGCCATGCATCTTGGGCTTCACCACATAGATGGAGCCGGCCGGGCTGTTGGCCTTCTGGCCCTTCAGGTCGTGCAGGGCCGCAGCCACGGTGATCAGGGCGTCGACGGCGGTCTCATAGGCGTCCTGGCCGCCATAGCGCACCGCGTCGGTGGTCATGTGGTGGCCGACATTGCGCACCAGCAGCAGGCTGCGGCCGCGCAGGGTCAGGTCCGAACCGTCGGGCGCTGTATAGACACGGTCGGCCTCCAGCCGGCGGGTCTCGGTGCGGCCGCCCTTGGGGAAGCTCGCCTCCAGGTCGCCGCGCATCAGGCCGAGCCAGTTGCGATAGACGCCCGTCTTGTCCTCGGCGTCCACGGCGGCGACGGAGTCCTCGCAGTCCTGAATGGCCGTCAGGGCGGCCTCCACCAGCACGTCGGCGACGCCGGCCGGGTCGTCCTTGCCGATATTGCTGGACCGGTCGACCAGGATCTCCAGGTGCAGGCCGTTGTGGCGCAGCAGCACGCCGTCCGGCGCGTCCTTCGACCCGCGCCAGCCGGCCAGCTGGCCGTCGGTGGCGAGCCTGGCTTCGGCCCCGTCCTTCAGGCGGACCACCAGGTCCTGGCCGTTGATGGCGTAGCCGACGGCGTCGGCGTGGGAGCCGGCCGACAGAGGGGCCACCTGGTCCAGCAGCTGGCGGGCATAGGCGATGACCTTGCCGCCGCGCTCGGGATCATAGCCCTTGCCGCCGGTGGGCGGCTCCAGGGCGTCGGTGCCGTACAGCGCGTCATAGAGGCTGCCCCAGCGGGCGTTGGCGGCGTTCAGCGCATAGCGGGCGTTGGACACCGGGACCACGAGCTGCGGCCCGGCCAGACGGGCGATCTCGGCGTCGACGTTCTGGGTGTCGATCTTGAAGGCCGGCGGGGCGGGAACCAGATAGCCGATCTCGCGCAGGAAGGCGGTCTGTTCGGCGACGCTGACCTCCTTGCCCCGGCGCTCGCGCCACCAGGCGTCGATGGTGGTCTGCAGCTCGTCCCGGCGCTTGAGCAGGTCGGCGTTGCGCGGGGTGAAGTCGGCCAGGACGCTTTCCAGCGCCGCCCAGAAGGTCTTCGGCTCTACGCCCGTCCCCGGCAACAGCTCGCCTTCGACAAAGGCGTGCAGCAGATCGTCGACCGAAAGGGTGTTGCTGATGTCCATGCGCTTAACCAGGGCTCTCGATAAGGCGTTCGGGGGAGACGCCCCACGGGGCGGGGCGTTCCTGCTCGGCCGCTTTACTGCACGGAAGCGTCGCGCTTTGAAGCCCCAAATGCGAACAAGATCGGCTACAGGCCGGGCTCTGCGCCCTGGTTGGGCGCGCGGGGCGCAGGATGAAGTTTGCGCAGGCTGCGGCGACCCAGCGCATTTCATTGCGCTCAGGCGGGCCTCGCAGGAAGGTCCCGCCCTCAGGCCTCAGTTGTCGGAGAATCCGAAGGGCGCGCTGGTCCGGCGGATATCGTCCACCAGGATCTGCCGGCCGATGGGGGGCGCCGAGCGGGCCGTACATTCGGTCCGGTGGCAAAGCCGGCAGGTCACCCCGATGGGCGTCGCCGTTTCAGGGCCAAATCCTGGACGGTCCTGGGTGTAGATCAGACGGCCGGCGTGTTCGGCCGCGCAGCCGAGTGCGATCGCTCGCTCCACCCGTTGGGCCCCATAGGCGCCGCCGCCGGCGCTGACCGTGCGGGCGATGGAAAAGAACCGCTGGCCATCCGGCAGCTCCAGCCACTGGGTGACGATCTGGCGGGGCGTGCGGAAGGCCTGGTGGACCGACCAGAGGGGGCAGCCGCCCCCATGGCGGGCGAAGGGAAAGCCCGCCCCGTCCAGGCGCTTGGAGACATTGCCGGCCTCATCCACCCGGATGAAGAAGAAGGGCGCCCGCTCCTGGCCGGGCTTCTGCAGGGTGGTCAGCCGGTGGGCGGTCTGCTCGAAGCTCGCCCCGAACTGACGGGCCAGGGCCTCGACGTCATAGCGCCGCGCCTCCACCGCCCTGGCGAAGGCCGAATAGGGCATCAGGATCGCCGCCGCCGCATAGCTGGCCAGGGCCCGGCGGGTCAGGCGCTCGCCGCTTTCGGTGGCGAAGGCGCCCTCGGACAGGGATGTCTCCACCTCCTGGCGCATCTCCAGATAGGCCAGCTGCAGGGCGATCTGGAAGGTCTGGCTGGCGGTGTCGAGGGAGTCGTCCAGCAGGATTTCCTTGCGGTGCTGGTCCAGTCGCCGCACCGAGCCGACCATGACGTTGGGGGGCAGCCGCCTCACCCGCAACCCATGGCGGGCCTTCAGATAGCCGACCATGTTTTCGTGGGCGAGGACCCCCTGGGCCAGTCGCTCAGCGGCGTCATCCAGGTTGGGAAAGTTGTTGCGCCGCGCGGCCAGGAACCGCCGGGACTCGGCCACCGGATCGGGCGCCTCGGCGAGGGTTCCGCCCCCCTGAGCGTGCGCCTCGGCGCTGCGGTCGGCCAGGGCCAGCTGCTCCTCGCGATAGGCCGTATAGAGCCGCAGCAGCGCTTCGGTCACCCCTGGGAAGTTGGTCGCCACATCGGCGGTTTCCAGACCCGGCAGATCGATGTCGGCGAACATCGGATCCTTCAGCACCCCTTGCAGCCGGGCCGCGTCGTCGGAATCGGAGTTGCCCGCCAGCGCGGCCACATCGATGCGGTAGGTCTGGGCCAGGCGCAGCAGCATTTCGGCGCTGAGCGGCCGATGGTTGCGTTCCAGCAGCGCGATGTAGGAGGCCGAGACATCCAGGTCGGAGGCCATGTCCGCCTGGGTCAGGCCCAGATCCCGGCGCATCCGCCGCAGGTTGGCGCCGACATAAAGGCGACGTTCGCTCGACATCCCAGGATCCTTCTGACGTAGGCGTCCTTACAACATTACAATCAAAATCTGTAAAGTTTGACATCCCAACCGCGCGGGGGCTTTCGCCGCCCCCGGCCGGCCCTGTAGGCAGCGCCTCAAATCCCCGGCGGATTTCGAGGAGAAGCGAAATGGCCTACCAAGATCACACCACCAAGATGAGCGAGCTCATCAAGAGCAAGAACGGGACCTGGGACGGGATCAACCCCGAATCCGTGGCCCGGATGCGGCTGCAGAACCGCTTCCAGACCGGCCTGGACATCGCCCGCTACACCGCGGCGATCATGCGCAAGGACATGGCGGCCTATGACGCCGACCCGTCCCTGTACACCCAGTCGCTCGGCTGCTGGCACGGCTTCATCGGCCAGCAGAAGATGATCTCCATCAAGAAGCACTTCGGCAACACCGACCGTCGCTACCTCTATCTGTCGGGCTGGATGGTTGCGGCCCTGCGCTCGGACTTCGGCCCGCTGCCCGACCAGTCGATGCACGAAAAGACCTCGGTCCCGGCCCTGATCGAAGAGCTCTACACCTTCCTGCGCCAGGCCGACGCCCGTGAGCTGGGCATGATGTTCCGCGACATCGACGCCGCCCGCGCCGCCGGCGACAAGGCCAAGGAAAAGGCCCTGCTTGAGGCCGTCGACAACTACCAGACCCACGTGGTTCCGATCATCGCCGACATCGATGCCGGCTTCGGCAACGCCGAGGCCACCTATCTGCTGGCCAAGAAGATGATCGAGGCCGGCGCCTGCGCCCTGCAGATCGAAAACCAGGTCTCCGACGAAAAGCAGTGCGGCCACCAGGACGGCAAGGTCACCGTCCCGCACGAGGACTTCATCCAGAAGGTCCGCGCCTGCCGCTACGCCTTCCTGGAGCTGGGCGTCGAGGACGGCATCATCGTCACCCGCACCGACTCCCTGGGGGCTGGCCTGACCAAGCAGATCGCCGTCAGCCATGAGCCGGGCGACCTGGGCGACCAGTACAACAGCTTCCTGGACTGCGACGAAGTCGATGCCTCGCAAGTGGGCAACGGCGACGTCATCATCAGCCGCAATGGCAAGCTGCTGCGTCCCAAGCGCCTGCCGTCCAACCTGTTCCAGTTCCGTGAAGGCACCGGCGCCGACCGCTGCGTCCTGGACTCCATCACCTCGCTGCAGAACGGCGCCGATCTGCTCTGGATCGAAACCGAGAAGCCGCATGTCGAGCAGATCGCCTCGATGATGGACAAGGTCCGCGAAGTCATCCCGAACGCCAAGCTAGTCTACAACAACAGCCCGTCCTTCAACTGGACCCTGAACTTCCGCCAACAGGTCTATGACGCCTACAAGGCGGCCGGTAAGGACGTCTCGGCCTATGACCGCGACAAGCTCATGAGCGTCGATTACGACACCACCGAGCTGGCCATCGAAGCCGACGAGAAGATCCGCACCTTCCAGGCCGATGGCGCCAAGCGGGCGGGCATCTTCCACCACCTGATCACCCTGCCGACCTACCACACCGCGGCCCTGTCCACCGACAACCTGGCCAAGGAGTACTTCGGGACCCAGGGCATGCTGGGCTACGTGCTCGGCGTGCAGCGTCAGGAAATCCGCCAGGGCATCGCCTGCGTGAAGCACCAGAACATGTCGGGTTCCGACATCGGTGACGATCACAAGGAGTACTTCGCCGGCGAAGCCGCGCTGAAGGCCGGCGGCGTCCACAACACGATGAACCAGTTCGGCTAAACCCGACGGTTCGTCCTGAGAGACGATTGATCAGGCGGCTTGGGGCGAAAGCTCCAGGCCGCCTTTTCTATGCCCGCAGCCCCCGGGGGCGCCGCAGGATCAGGATAAGGGTCCAGCCGAGCACCAGAGCCGCGCCGATGACGGCCGCGACGGCGACGATGGGCTTCGGACCCGCCTCCGCCACCGCGACGGCGACGAGGCCCCAGCCTACGGCCAGGCCATAGGCGCCGACCCGCACGACCCAGGCGCCGAAGAGGGCCGCGGCGGTTACGCCGGCGACGCCGGCCAGGGCGGCGGTCTGGGCGGCCTCCGGGCCGATGACGCCCTGGGCGGTGAGGACGGTGAGAATGTTCAGCGCCGCCGCCGCCGTCAGCCAGCCGGCCAGGAGTCCAAGGGGCCAGATCACCAGCCGCCGGGGCCAGCCGGCCTGGCCCGACCCGGCGCTCCGGGCCCGTGCCAGGCCCAGGGTCATGGCGCCCGCGGAGATCAGGATGATGGCCACGGACGCCCAGTCGAGGTCGGCCGCCGAGGCGATGATCCACAGACCGCATCCGAGGGTGGCGATGACGGATGGCCATCCGACCGCGGCCAGCAGGCCCGGCGGCGCGCGGCGGGGCAGGAGCTGGTAGATCGCATAGACCACCAGACCGGCATAGATCAGGCTCCAGATGGAGAAGGCGTAGCCCGCGGCGCGCAGCGTGCCGTCGCCGTCGGCGGAAAACTCAGCCGCGCTCTGGCCCCAATCCGTCAGGGCCTGGACCGCCGGGACCAGGATGGCGAAGGCCACCGCGCCCAGCACCGCCCATTTCCGACCCATCTGTCGATCGCTCATGTCACCCGTCCCATTGTGTCGCGAACATGCAGCCTCCCGCGGCGGAGGCTGCGCCTCTCCCATTCAGGACGACTCGCATCGCCATGTGACAAACGCCTACAGCGCAGCCATGTTCAACGGCCGAGTAGGGGAGGGCTCTTTACCCATGCCAGACCATCAGCCTGGAGCGACCGCGGAGAACGCCTCGGAGGTGCGGCACCGCACGGCCAACACGCTGCAACTCCTGGCGACCTTGGCCCGCATGCGCGGTCAGAAGGCTAGCGACGCCGAGGTCCGTCGCCAGATGATCTGGATGGCCGAGGCCATCGGCGCCCTGGGGTCACTGGAACGCCAACGCACGCCCGCGGGCATCGATTTCGCCGGCTATATTGAGGAGATGGCGCCCGTCTGGCGCCGACGTCAGGCCGGGCAGGCGGTGGAAGTCATCGTCACTGTAGAGCCGATGCACGTCCGCGACCAATCGGCCTCGACGCTCGCCCTGATCACCAACGAACTTGTGGCCAACGCCCTGACCCACGGGCTGCAGGCCGCCGCGACCCGGCGGATTGAGGTGACCCTGGCCGCCCATGGGGACGGCCTGGCCCGCTTGAGCATCACCGACAGCGGGCTGGGGCTTCCCGCTGGATCGGAGGGCCGCGAGCGCTTCGGACTTTGGCTGGCGCGCAGTCTGGCGAATCAGGTGCGGGGAGAACTCGCCCTGCTTCCTGCCATAGGCGGCGGCCTTACAGCGCAGCTGATCTTTTCGCCCTAAGGCTTAAATACCACCAAAGGGCGAACAAGCTTTGCGACGATCACTGGGAACTATGACCCGGTGTGGGGGCTTCCTGACGGCATCAAGGGAGCAAGCTACATGATCAGATCCATCCTCAGCCTTACCGCCGCCGCCGCCCTGCTGGCGGCCTGTGGCGGCCAGGACAATACGGCGGAGACCGACACCACCCAGGGTCCGGTCGTCTCGGCCTCCGAATCTCCGCGCAACGAAGCTATCGACACCCAACCCAATATGGGCGACGGCGCCCAGACCCCCGGGGCCAGTTCGTTCACTGAGGGCCAGGCCCGCGGCGCCATCGAGTCCGCCGGCTACACCCAGGTGGGCCCCCTGACCCAGAACGAGCAGGGCCTGTGGCAAGGGACCGCCACCCGCAACGGCGCTGAGGTTCAGGTCTCCGTCGACTATCGCGGCGCCGTGACGCCGACGCCGGCCAACTGAACCCCATTCAAGGACCAAATTTCATGACCAAGACTGTGACCCGGCTGTACGACAGCCACACCGAAGCCCTCCGGGCCGTCGACGACCTGGAACGCGCCGGAATCCATCACGACCGCATCAGCCTGGTGTCGAACAATGCCGACAACTGGCACGCGGGCCACAAGCATGACGAGGCCAAGACCCGCGGCGGTCCCCTGGGCGATCGCAACGGCGACGGTGAGAACGACGTCGCTGAAGGCGCCGGCAAGGGCGCGGCCACCGGCGGGCTGGTCGGCGGCGCCGGCGGGCTCCTGGCCGGCCTTGGGATGCTGGCCATTCCGGGCCTTGGCCCGGTCGTCGCGGCAGGCTGGCTCGCCTCCACCGCGGTGGGCGCGGCCATCGGCGCCGCAGCTGGCGGCGCGGCGGGCGGCCTCCTGGGCGCCCTGAAGGAAGCGGGCCACTCTGACGAAGAGGCCCATGTCTACGCCGAGGGCGTCCGTCGGGGCGGCACCCTGGTGAGCGTCAAGGTGGAAGGCGGCGACGCTGCGCGTCTCGAGCAGATTCTCGACCAGCACCGGGGCGTCAGCGCCCAGGCGCGCGGTGAGGTCTATCGTGACGCCGGCTGGACGCGGTTCGACCCGGAATCCCAGCCCTATACGGTCGAAGAAATCCGCGTCGAACGTCAGCGGTTTTCTGAGGGACGGTCCTTCGCCGGCCAGGAACCTCGCGATCCGTCAATGGACACCGATGCGGGGCGCCGCACCGGTCAGGCGGGGGGCGATATCGTCAAGCCGATCCCCGGCGTCGATCGCTAGAGCGCGTTCCGATAAGTGGGAACCGGTTATCGGAACGAAACGCGCTCCAGACCTAGAGTTTAGAGCCCGATTCAACGATCAGACGATTCCGTCTGATCGCATCAGGCTCTAGGCCCGACACTTCAGACCGACAGAAGCCCCCTGGTTCGCAAGGACCAGGGGGTTTTTGCTGTCAGGCCCTCAGTTGAACCGAACCTCAGCCCGGGCGCCGAGGTCGGGGGTATGGCCGGTGGCGTTGGCCTTGGCGATCTCCCAGGCGAACCGCATGGGACCCGCCTGGGAAATCCAGACCTGAGCGTCGTCGCAATCGAGGCTCAACAGGGTGAGGTGCGGGTCGTCCTTGCCCTCCGGATACCAGGCCGCAACCACGGCGTTCCAGTAGCGGTCCATGCGCTCGCGGTCCTGCCGCACCGTCAGTCGCCCGCCGACGCAGGCGCGGAAGTCGCGCTGCTGGAAGACGAACATCGCCGTATGGCCCGCACCGATATCACGGACCAGGTCGGTGTCGTTTCGGGTGAAGAACCATAGGCGGTTGGCCGAAGGCTCAACAAAGGCCGTCATAGGTTGCAGGTGGTGAGCCGGGCCGCCGACGACGCCCAGCATCCCGATCTGATCCTTCTCGATCTCGTCCCACAGGCGGCGTTCGACGGCCGCGGCGTCCTTGATGTCGGTGGTCATGTCTAGCCTCTCGTCAGGCCCCCTAAAAGGGAACCCGACCTGCGGGCCGCGGTTCCAGCCCGAGCCCGGTTCAGACCAGGTAGAGGAAGGCGAGGGCGGCCGAGCCCAAGGCGATGCGGTACCAGGCGAAGGGGGCGAAACCAAAGCGCCCCACCACGGCGATCAGGCTCTTGACCACCATCAGGGCCGTTAGGAAGGCCACCAGAAAGCCGATGGCGATTCCCGCAAAATCTTGAAAGTTCAGCAGATGCCAGGATTTGAACAGGTCATAGGCGGTGGCCGCGACCATGGTCGGAGCCGCCAGGAAAAAGGTGAACTCCGCCGCGGTCTTGCGCTCCACCCCCATCATCAGCGAGCCCATGATGGTCGCTCCCGACCGCGAGACCCCTGGGATCATGGCCATGCACTGGAAGAGACCGATCAACAGGGCATTGCGCCAGGACAGTTCCTCAATGCCGTGGATCACCGGCGGCGGCGCGATCTTTTCGATGACCAGGATGGCGACGCCCCCAATGACCAGCATCACCGCCACGATGGTGGGGTTTTCCAGCATGAGCTTGATGGCGTCATAGGCGAACACCCCGATGACCATGGCCGGCAGGACCGCCAGGGCGAGGTTGCGGATGAAGGCGATGTCGGCGGGCCTGGCCTGCAGGGCCCCCAGCCCCACCCCGATGAAGCGCTGGGCGTAGACCACCAGCACCGCCAGGATGGCGCCGAGCTGGACGACGATCTTGAAGGTGGTCTCTGCCGGGCCTTTGAAGCCCAGGAGTTCTGCGGCCAGGATCAGGTGGCCGGTGGATGAGACCGGAAGGAACTCGGTCAGGCCCTCGATGACGCCGAGGATGATGACACTGATGAGCGAATTCTGATCCAAGTCGGCCCCCAAAAGTCCAGGCCGCTGCGATAGCGAATATCCCGCCCCTTGGCGAGGCGGCCAGGCGCCCGAGACGGGAAAGGCCTCCAATTTCCGCTGACGCCATGTCGGAGGAGGGCATAATCGCCCGTCCTTGGATCAACAGGAAGAACGCCCATGCTCTATGCCATCCTTTGCTATCACTCCGAGGCCATCGTCGGCGGCTGGTCCAAGGCGCAGGACGACGCGGTGATGGAGAAGCTGGACGTGGTCCACCAGAAGCTGGCGGCGCAAGGCCGGCTGGGGCCTGTAGCCCGCCTCTTGCCGACGTCGGCGGCGACGACCCTGCGCAAGGACAGTGATCCGCCCCTGGTTCTCGACGGCCCCTTCGCCGAGACCAAGGAGCAACTGCTGGGCTTTTACATTGTCGACTGTGACGACCTCGATCAGGCCCTGGAAATCGCCCGCGAGCTGGGCCGCGCCAATCCGGGCGGCGCCTATGAGCTGCGACCCATCGGGGTCTATCATTCCAGCGCCCTGCCGGCCGACGCCGGACAATGAGCGAGCTGGCCTGGATCGACGGAGCGCTCGCTGCTGCGCGCCCCCAGGCCATGGCCGCCCTGCTGCGCTATTTCCGCGACCTCGACACCGCCGAGGAGGCCTTTCAGGAGGCCAGCCTGCGAGCCCTCCGGAACTGGCCTGAGAAGGGACCGCCAAGGGATCCCGCCGCCTGGCTGATCTTTGTCGGACGCAATGCGGCGCTGGATGGGGTCCGCCGCAAGGCCCGGGAAACGCCCCTGCCGCAGGAGGTGCTGATTTCCGACCTGGAGGACGCCGAGGCCGATCTGGTGGAGCGTCTGGACGGGGCCGACTATCGGGACGACGTCCTGCGGCTGCTGTTCATCTGCTGCCATCCCGACCTGCCGGCCACCCAGCAGATCGCGCTGGCCCTGCGGATTGTCTGTGGTCTGAGCGTGGCCGAAATCGCCCGGGCCTTCCTGGTGGGCGAGAGCGCTATGGAGCAGAGGATCACCCGGGCCAAGGCCAAGGTGGCCAAGGCCGGCGCCCCCTTCGAGGCGCCAGGGGCGGTGGAGCGGGCCGAGCGACTGGCGGCGGTGGCGGCCATGATCTACCTGCTGTTCAACGAGGGCTATTCCGCCAGCGGCGGCGAGGCGCCCCTGCGCGGCGGGCTCTGCGACGAGGCGATCCGATTGGGGCGCCTGCTCTTGCGCCTGTTCCCGGCTGAAGCGGAAATCATGGGTCTGACCGCCCTGATGCTGTTGCAGCACGCCCGCGCCCAGGCCCGTTTCGACGCCGACGGGGCCATCATCCTGATGGAGGATCAGGATCGCACCCATTGGAACGGTCGGATGATCGCTGAAGGACTGGCCCTGATCGACAAGGCCATCCGACATCGTCAGCCCGGCCCCTACCAGATCCAGGCGGCCATCGCCGCTCTCCATGCCCGCGCGCCGCGCCCCGAGGATACGGACTGGCCGCAGATCGCCGGCCTCTATCAGGCTCTGGAGCATCATATGCCGTCGCCGGTGGTGACCCTGAACCGGGCTGTGGCGGTGGCGAAGACGCAAGGGCCACAGGCGGCCCTGGAGCTTATCGATCCCCTGGCTGAGCGGCTGGCCGCCTATTTCCATTTCCATGGGGTGCGCGGCGCCATGCTGCTGGAGCTCGGCCGATCGGCCGAGGCCCGCGAGGCGTTTGACCGGGCCATCGCGCTCGCGCGTACGCCAGCGGAGGCCGCCCATATCCGCCAGCATATCGACCGACTGCAGGCCGAGGCCGCCCCGTCCTGAGCCCAGACAAAAACCCCCGGCCTTGCGGCCGGGGGTCCATGTCGTCCGACGCTTCCGACCGAAGTCGGAAGAAGCGTCTTAGTAGCCCTGGATGCGGGCGTAGCGGTCGCGATGATAGGCCTGGTTGCCGAAGGCCGCCTCGGCCGCACGGGCGCGCTTCATATAGAAGCCCGCGTCGTGGGCGTCGGTCATGCCGATGCCGCCATGCATCTGAACCATCTCGTTGGACACGAGGTGGAAGACGTCGCCCATCTTGGCCTTGGCCAGGCTGACCAGTTCCGGAACGTCCGGGGTGTCGGCGTCGATGGCCTGAAGGGCGGCTTCGACGGCCGAACGGGCCAGTTCGAGATCGGTGAACATCTTGGCCGCGCGGTGCTGCAGGGCCTGGAACGAACCGATGACCTGACCGAATTGCACCCGGACCTTGAGGTAGTCGAGGGTCACTTCGAAGGCCTGCACGGCCGAGCCGAGCATTTCGGCGCAGAGGCCGGCGCGGGCGCGGTCGAGGGTCTTTTCCAGCAGGGCATAGCCCTTGTCGACTTCGCCCAGAACCGCGTCTTCACCCACTTCGACGCCGTCGAAGGTGATGTTGGCGGCGCCGCGGCTGTCAGCCAGGTGCAGACGCTTGCGGCTTACGCCCTTGGCGTCGCCGGCCACCAGGAACAGGGTGATCCCGTCGGTGTCGCCCGGCTTGCCCGAGGTGCGCGCCGAGACGATCAGCAGGCCAGCGGCCATGCCTTCCAGCACGAAGGACTTGGAGCCCGACAGCTTGTAGCCCGAACCGGACTTTTCAGCCTTCAGGGCGACCTTTTCCGGCGCGTGATGCGCGCCTTCGTCGATCGCCAGGGCGCCGACGACTTCACCGCCGGCGATCTTCGGCAGCCATTCGGACTTCTGGGCGTCGGAGCCGCCCAGAACCAGGGCCGAGGCCGCGGCCAAGCCCGACGCCAGCAGCGGCGAGGCGGTCAGGGTGCGGCCGGTTTCCTCCAGGATCAGGCCCATGGAGAGGTAGCCGAAGTCCGAGCCGCCGTACTCCTCGGGGATGATCACCCCGGCCCAGCCCATCTCGGCCATTTCGTTCCAGGCGTTGGCGTCGTAGCCAAGCTCGACCCCGCTGTCGCGCATCTTGCGGAAGGCGGTGACGGGAGACTTTTCCTGCACCCAGCTCTTCGCGGCGTCGCGAAGCATTGTTTGTTCTTCGTTGAGAACGGCCATCTTATTGTAATCCCTATAAAAATTCGAGTGAGTGCTTATTTCGGGTCGGGCAGGCCGAGGATGCGCTTGGAGATGATGTTGTTCTGCACCTCCTGCGAACCGCCATAGATGGTCGTCGCCTTGCCGCCGAGCCAGGAGCGCACGGCGCCCAACTCTTCAGCGGAGAAGTCGTCGCCCTCCCAGCCCAGGCCCTGATGGCCCATGAGCTCGATGGTCAGTTCAGCGCGATCCTGCATCCAGCGGGTGCCCGCATTCTTCATGATCGAAGTGGCCGCCGAAGGTCCGGAATTGGACTTGGATTCGGCCATGGCGCGCATGGCGGTCAGCTGGAAGGCGCGACCGTCGATCTCGTTCATGATCACGCGGGTGCGCAGGTCGGTGTCCGAAAGGCGACCGCCCTCGTCGGTTCCCACATAATCCTTGGCCAGCTTGACCAGGGAACGACCGCCAAAACCGCCGCCGCCGCCGGCGCCCGACAGGCCCGAACGCTCATGCTGCAGGAGGCGTTTGGCCACCGTCCAGCCGCCGTTGACCGGGCCGACCACCTGGTCCTTTTCGACGCGGACGTCGGTCAGGAAGGTTTCGCAGAAGGGCGAGTTGCCGGCGATCAGCGGGATCGGACGGACTTCCACCCCAGGGGTGTCCATGGGGAACAGCACGAAGGAAATGCCTTCATGCTTCTTGGTGGTGTCGGTGCGCACCAGGCAGAAGCACCACTGGGCCCACTGGGCGCCGGAGGTCCAGACCTTCTGGCCGTTGACGAGGTAGTGGTCGCCCTTGTCCTCGGCGCGGGTCTGCAGCGAAGCCAGGTCAGAGCCGGCGCCCGGCTCGGAGAAGCCCTGGCACCATTGCAGTTCACCCTTCACGATCGGCGGGATGTGCTGCTGCTTCTGGGCCTCGGTGCCGTATTCCAGCAGGGTGGGGCCGAACATCATGACGCCCATGCCGCCGATGGGGTTGTAGGCGCCGACGCGACCCAGCTCCTGCTGGATGATCCGGCCATGGGCCGGGGTCAGCCCGCCGCCGCCATACTGGGCCGGCCAGGTGGGAACGCCCCAACCTTTTTCGCCCATCGCCTTGCGCCAGGCGTCCATGTCCGGCGTGGGCTCGGACCGCTCCTCGCGCATCATCATGCTCCCCTTGCCCTTCAGGGACTTGGGGAAGTTGGCTTCGATCCAGTCGCGCGCTTCCGTGCGGAAGGCGTCGAGATCAGAGCCGCCAAAATCAGCCATTAAAATTCTCCTTTAAAATCAGCATCGTGTAATCACTTCGAAGGCGCAGCGTCCGGCAGGCCGAGGATGCGCTTGGATATGATGTTGTTCTGCACCTCATTGGACCCGCCGTAAATCGAACCCGCCTTGCCGGCCAGCCAGCCGCGGACGGCGGCCAGCTCTTCGTCGGTGAAGGTCTCGCCCTCCCAACCCAGACCCTGGTGACCCATGAACTCGAGGGTCAGCTCCGCCCGATCCTGCGCCACCTTCATATTGGCGTTCTTCATGATCGAGGTGGTCGCCGAGGGACCGGAATTGCCCTTGGCCTCCAGGGCCGCGCGCTTCACCGTCTGTTGCAGGGCCTTCAGGTCCATGTCGTTCATGACGATGCGGGTGCGCAGGTCGAGATCGGCCAGACGCCCCTGCTCATCCTCACCCACATATTTCTTGGCGATGATCCCGAGCGCCTCGCGCTTGCCGCCTTCGCCGGCCCGGCCGCCCATGCCGCTGCGCTCGTGCTGCAGCAGGCGCTTGGCCACCGTCCAGCCGCCGTTCAGCGGGCCGATCAGGTTTTCCTTAGGCACCTTCACATCAGTGAAGAAGGTCTCGCAGAAGGGCGAGGAGCCGGCGATCAGGCGGATCGGGCGAACCTCGACGCCGGGCTGACGCATGGAGAAGACCACGAAGGAGATGCCTTCATGCTTCTTGGTGGTGTCGGTGCGCACCAGGCAGAAGATCATGTCGGCCCACTGGCCGCCGGAGGTCCAGATCTTCTGGCCATTGACCAGCCAGTGGTCGCCCTTGTCCTCGGCCCGGGTGGAGAGGGCGGCAAGGTCGGATCCGGCGCCAGGTTCTGAGAAGCCCTGGCACCAGCGCACCTTGGCCGTGGCGATGTCCGGGATGTACGCCTTCTTCTGCTCTTCGGTGCCGTATTCCAGCAGGGTGGGGCCAAACATGCCCACGCCCATGCCGCCAATCGGGTTCCAGGCGCCGATGGCGGCCATCTCCTGGTTCAGCACCCGGGCTTCTTGACCAGACAGGCCGCCGCCGCCGTACTGGGCGGGCCAAGTGGGGACGCCCCAGCCCTTTTCGCCCATCCGGTCACGCCAGAGCGCCATGTCGCCGGTCAGTTCGACACCACCGGCCATGGCCCGGGTCTGGGCTTCGGTATCATGGGCCAGCGACTTGGGAAAATTGGCGTTCAGCCATTCGCGCGCCTGCGCCCGGAAGGCGTCCAGATCGGCGCCGCCAAAGTCAGCCATGAATATTCTCCCTAAAAATCATTATGTTATCATTTATTATAGCATGAATTCGTCGTTCGTGGAGTCGCCGAGCCTACTTGGGATCCGGCAGGCCGAGCACCCGCTTGGAGACCACGTTCAGATTGATTTCCGAGGTTCCGCCCTCGATGGAGTTGCCCTTGGAGCGCAGCCAGGCGCGGACCAGGGCCAACTCGGAGTCGGCATAGGCGTCGCCGTCCCAGCCCAGGCCCTGATGGCCGAAGGCCTCGATCATCAGCTCGTTGCGGTCCTGGGCGACCTTGGCCCCGGCATACTTCATGATCGAGGTCGCCGCGCTGGGGCCGGCGTTGGACTTGGCCTCGTCAGCGGCCCGGCGGACGGTGAGCTGGAAGGCGCGGGCCTCCATGCGGTGCTCGATGATCCGCCGGCGCAGGTCGTGATCGGCGATGCGGCCGGTCTCGTCGACGCCGATATACTTTTTGGCCGCGTCCTCAACGCTCATCACCGCCGCGGGCGCGCCGATATTGCCGCCGCCCAGGCCCGCCGAGATGTTGTCGCGTTCGAACTGCAGCAGCCGCTTGGCCACCGTCCAGCCGCCGTTCAGGGGGCCAAACAGCTGGTTCTTGGGCACCTTCACATCGGTGAAGAAGGTCTCGCAGAACGGCGAGCCGCCATTGATCAGCAGGATTGGCCGGACCTCGACGCCAGGCGTCTTCATGTCGATCAGCAGGAAGGAGATGCCCTCATGCTTCTTCGAGGTGTCGGTGCGCACCAGACAGAAGCACCAGTCGGCGAGATTGGCGCCCGACGTCCAGACCTTCTGACCGTTGACCAGCCAGTGGTCGCCCTTGTCCTCGGCCCGGGTCTGCAAGGAGGCCAGATCAGACCCCGAGCCGGGCTCTGAA
Source organism: Phenylobacterium sp. (assembly GCF_030651755.1). Classification (GTDB taxonomy): domain Bacteria; phylum Pseudomonadota; class Alphaproteobacteria; order Caulobacterales; family Caulobacteraceae; genus Phenylobacterium. Next base: position 67,288 of record NZ_JAUSBZ010000100.1, read on the forward strand.
TAGCCCTGGCACCAGCGCACCGAGCCGGTGACGATGCCGGGCATGTGCTGCTTCTTGAGCTCTTCGGTCCCGTATTCCAGCAGGGTGGGGCCGAACATCATCACGCCCATGCCGCCGATCGGATTGCGGGCGCCGATGGCGGCCATCTCCTCGGCCAGAACCCGGGCCTCCTGGCGCGACAGGCCGCCGCCGCCATGTTCCTTCGGCCAGGTCGGCACGCCCCAGCCTTTCGCCCCCATGGCCTCGCGCCATTGCCGGGCTTCGGGGCTCTCCTTGCCGCCGGCCGCCGCCGCGGTCTGGGCGACCAGGTCCCCCTTGAGGGCCTTGGGAAAGTTCTCCTGGAGCCAGGCCTTGGCCTCGCTGCGGAAGGTTTCGAGATCGCCGCCAAAATCGGCCATGGAAATCCGCCTTTGCAAAAATGTCGTCCGGGGTGTCCGCCGGCCGAAAATGCGACCGGCGGCTGTGCGCGACCGCCTATTTGGGGTCGGGCAGCCCCAGAACGCGCTTGGAGATGACGTTCAGATTCACTTCGCTGGTGCCGCCCTCGATGGAATTGCCCTTCGACCGCAGCCAGCCGCGGGTGGCGAGCAATTCGCCGGGCTTATAGTCGTCGCCACCCCAGCCCAGCCCCTGGTGACCCATGGCTTCGATCATAAGCTCAGATCTTTCCTGGGCGAAGGTCGCCGCGGCGTATTTGATGATCGAGACGGCCGCGCTGGGACCATTGCTGGCCTTGGCTTCGGCCGCCGTGCGGCTGATGGTCAGGCCCAGGCACTGCATGTTCATCTTGTTCTGGGTGATGCGGCTACGCAGGTCGGTGTCAGCCAGGGCGCCGCTGGCGTCCGCGCCGAAGTACCCCTTGGCCACCTGGGCCAGATCGCCGGCGGTCCCGCCCGCGCCGCCGCCGCCGCCGAAGCCGCCAGAAATGTTCTGACGCTCGTACTGCAGAAGGCGCTTGGCGATCTCCCAACCGCCGTTGACCTGGCCCACCAGATTGCCCTTGGGGATCTTCACATCGGTGAAGAAGGTCTCGCAGAAGGGGCTTTCGCCGCTGATCAGCTGGATGGGGCGCGTCTCGACGCCTTCGGTGCGCATGTCGATCAGCACGAACGAGACGCCTTCATGCTTCTTGGAGGTGTCGGTCCTTACCAGGCAGAAACACCAGTCGGCCTTGTCGGCGTAGGAGGTCCAGACCTTCTGGCCGTTGATCAGCCAGTGATCGCCCTTGTCCTCGCAGCGGGTCTGGAGAGAGGCGAGGTCGGAGCCGGCGCCAGGTTCGGAATAGCCCTGGCACCAGCGAATTTCGCCCTTGATGATCTTGGGCAGGTGCTCGCGCTTCTGCTCGTCGTTGGCGTATTCCAGCAGGACGGGACCCAGCATCCAGACGCCGAACGAGGCCAGCGGGGTGCGATAGCGCCCGGCGCTCAGCTCCTGGTCCAGAATGCGGGCCTGGGCGGGGCTCAGGCCGCCGCCGCCGTATTCGGTCGGCCAGGTGGGCGCGGTCCAGCCCTTCTCGCCCATCTTGCGCATCCAGGCGATCTGCAAGTCGTTGGAGTCCTGGAAGACGCGACCGCCCCACATGGCCTCGGGATCCACCCTGGCGGCCGGATCGCGCAGTTCAGCCGGATAGTTGGCCTCCAGCCAGGCGCGGACATCGGCCCGGAAGGTGTCGAGGTCTGCGCTGCCGAAGTCGGCCATGGCTGTCTCCCAAGAATGGAACCGGATTTTGCGCGCCACATTAGCGCCGGGCGAACGCAGGGCAAGCCGCCTTGCGAACACTTGTTTGAAGGGTATCCGGTCTCGCTGTCTCGAATCCGTTCTATATACGGGCCGACACTTCATCAGGACGCTCCCTCCCATGAGGCTCATGCGCGAACTGCGGCCCGCCGGCCTGGCCGCGGCCCCGCTGACCGGCGCCGTCCTCACCCTTGCGGCTGGGGTCATGCTGGTCGTGTCGGCGGCCACGCCGTCGGTCCCCAACCGCTTCCTGTTGCTGGCCGAACTGGCGCCGGCGATCCTCATCGAACTCAGTCACTTCCTGTCCAGCGTGCTGGGTCTGGTGCTGATCTTCCTGGCCTTTGGCTTGCGCGCCCGTCTGGACGCGGCCTGGATCGCCACCATGGTCGCCCTGGGGGTGTCCCTGCCGCTGACCCTGCTCAAGGGGATCGTCTGGGAGGAAACCGCCTGGCTGGGGGCGCTCATGCTGTTACTGGCCCCGTTCCGCGACGCCTTCACCCGCGAGGCCAGGCTTTCACGGATGGAGATCACCCCAGGCTGGCTGGTCTCGGCCGCCGCCCTGGTGCTGGGCGCTGGCCTGCTGGGCCTATGGTCCTTCCAGAACGCTGACTATGGCCACCGCAGCTGGATCAGCGTCATGGTCGAGGACGACGCCGCCCGCGCTATCCGCGGCTGGGTCGGGGCGGCCCTGGCCCTGATCGCCTTCGGGATCTGGCGTCTCTTCGCCTCGGCCGCGACCCCTCGGGTGGTCACTCCCGATGACCAGGACTTCCAGCAAGTCCGCGCCATCCTGGCCTCGGCGCAAGCTGCCGAACCCGGCTCCAACCTGGCCCTCTTGGGGGACAAGCGGTTCATCTTCTCCCAGAGCGGCCAGTCCTTCCTGATGTTCGGTGTTCGGGGTCGCTCCTGGATCGCGCTCGGCGCCCCGGTGGGACGTCGGGAGGAGCGGCTGGAGCTCTTCTGGCGGTTCCGCGAAATGGCCGACGCCCACGCCGCCCGGCCCGGCGTCTACGCCCTGGGGGCCGATGATCTGCCCGAGGTGGTTGAGCTTGGGTTCTCGCTGCAGAAAATCGGCGAGGCCGCCGTGGTGCCGCTGGAGACCTTCTCGGTGGAGGGCCGCAAGCGGGGCAATCTGCGCCGGGCCTGGCGCAAGGCCGGTGAGGAAGGGGCGACCTTCGAAGTCCTGACCCCAGCTGAGGTCCCCGCCGTCCTGGACGACCTGCAGGTCATCTCCGACCAGTGGCTGGACGCCCACGCCGGCGGCGAAAAAAGCTTCACCATGGGGGGCTTCACCCGGGCCTATGTAGCAGAGTTTCCGATTGCGGTGGTGCGTCAGTATGGGCGGATCGTCGCCTTCGCCACCCTGTGGACCACCAGCTCGCGCTCAGCCTTTTCCATGGATCTGATGCGTTATTCCGACGCCGCGCCGAAGAACATCATGGACTATCTGTTCATCGAGCTGATCGCCTGGGGCCGGGCCCAGGGCTATCAGGCCTTCGAGTTTGGCATGGCCCCCCTGGCGGGGCTGGAGGACCGCCCCTTCGCGCCGATCATGTCCCGGGTCGGCCGGCTGCTCTTTGAGCGGGGGGAGGAGATCTACAATTTCCAAGGGGTGCGGCGGTACAAGGACAAGTACGACCCCCTCTGGCAGCCGCGCTATCTGGCCGCCCCGCACAAATGGGCCATCCCGCTTCTGCTGGCCGATGTCGGTCTCCTGTCGTCAGGGGGGATGGCCGGGCTCGCCAAGCGCCCGCGCCGAACCGAGGCGGCGCCAGGCGAGCCCGTCGCCGAAGGCGCCAGGGCGTCCGCCGCCAGTTAGAAACGCCTTCCGACGGTCCAAATGCGACCTAGTAGCCGCCCCGTCCCGTCTCGACCCCCATCATATTGACCAGGTGGACCAGGACCACGATCAGGCCGGCCGCCCCCATCAGCATGATGAACCGGTAGGGCAGGAGCCTTGGACCCCGGCGGAAGTCCGGCGGCTGGGCGCCCTTCCACCCGGCGAAGATGGTCACGGCCAAAAGGGCGGCCCCCAGGGCCAGGGTGAGGGAAAGCTCCATCTGCGACGCCGTAGCGCACCGTCGCACCGGGCGCAAATCGCGCCGTTAACCTGCCGTTAACCCTGTTCTAGCCTGTTGCAGGCTAAGGGTTTTCCCCCCGTCGGCCGTCATCCACAGCTCATCGCGCCAAACGCTATATCTAGCGTTAACCGTGCGTTTACACCCCAAGGTTCGGTGGTTAGCGTCGAATCGCGGGGTAGGAGATCGATTCGAATGAGCGTGGCGACGCCATGGAGCGTCAAGGGCATTGACCCAAAGGCTCGGGAGGTCGCAAAGGACCTGGCCCGGCGCTCGGGAATGACCTTGGGCGAATGGCTCAATCGAATGATCCTGGACGATGAAGGCCCGGAGGACGCTGTCTCCGAGGCTGATATCGCACGCCGTCCCGCCCCCCTCTATTTCGAGAGCGCCCGCCGGACCGAGGATGCTCCGGCCCGGGTCGAGGCCGCCGAGCACCCCGCCGATGAAATGGGGCGTATCGCCCTGGCGCTTGATCGGCTGAGCGAGCGGCTTGAGGTCTCCGAGAGCCGCACTGGCCTTGCTGTGTCCGGCGTGGAGCATTCCGTCCGCGCGGCCTTGGCCCGGATCGAGGCCGCCGAGCGTGAACACATCGCTGTCGCCGCCCGTTTCGAGGGCGCTGTCGAAGGCGTGGCCTCCGAGCAGACCCGGATGGCCGAACGTCTCCGTCGCATGGAGGCCGAGGCCGCCGGCCCTCGCTCGGCCGAGGCCCTGCGCGCCCTGGAGGGCGCTGTCGCCAAGGTCGCCAACCATCTCTATGACGGCGAAACCCGCACCCGTGAGGCCCTGGGCGCCATTGAGGCCCGGGTCGACCGTGTCGAGGCCCAGGGGGGATCTGAGTCTCCGGGGCTGATCGAGGAGGTGGTGGGCCGGGTCTCGCAGCGTCTGAGCGAAGCCGAAACCCGCACCGCCGAGGCGCTGGAGAGTCTTCGGGAGTCCTTCGCCCATCTGGACGGTCGCATTCAGTCTGTGGAGGCCGGCGAGGCGCCAGCGATCGACCGGCGGCTTGAGGAGATGGCCGCCAGGCTCACCGAGCGGGTCGAGGCTTCGAGGGTCGAGATGACCCAGAAGCTGCATGCCGCCGCCGATGGCCGCTTCGACCGCATGGAGCGCCGGCTGGGGGAGATGACCAACCATGTCCGCGCCGCCGAGCAGCGGTCGGCCCAGGCCATTGAGGCGATGGGGCGGGAGGTGCTCAGCATGGCCGAGAATCTGAACCGTCGCGTCCAGACCGCGGAGCACCACAGCGCCCAGGCCATCCAGACGGTCGGCGGCGAGGTCGCCCGCATCGCCACGGCCATGGAGACCCGCCTTGGCCGGTCCGATTCCCTCCACGCCGAGGCCCTGGAGCGGTTGGGCGGCGAGATCGCCAAGATCACCGAACGTCTGGGCGAGCGCATCGCCACGGCCGAGCGGCGCTCGGCCCAGGCGATCGACGATGTCGGCGACCAGGTCGCCCGGGTCACCGAGCGGATCAGCAGCCGCCAGGATCGCGCCGCCGAGGAACTGTCTGAGCGTATCCGCCTTAGCGAAGAGCGGACCGCACGGCTTCTGGAAGAAGCTCGGGAACGGATTGATCGCCGGCTGGCTGAGGCCCCCGCAGCCCGGGAGACGGCGCCGGCGCCGATGATTTCCCCGGAACCGGACCCGGTCGAAAACTCCCCCTTCGGCCTTGAAGACTTCGCCGGATTCGAAGCCACCGAGCGGTCGGCCGAGCCCTTGGCTCGCCAGGCCTTCGCCGCGGTCGCCGACGACTTCCCCAGCGCCCGGGTCTTTGGTCCCGAGGCCGATCGACCCCCGCTCTCGCCGGAAGACTTTGAAGCTGCCGACGGCTTTGACCCGCCGCCAAAGCCGCGGCCGCGGGCCGCCGAACCGGAACCCGTTCTTCCGGCCGAACCCTACATGGCCGAGCCGGTCGAGCCGCCCCCCCGCAGCGTCGCTGAGCGCGTCGACCCGGCGCCCAAGGTACGGGCGGACTATGAAGACGACTTCGGTTTTGAGGACGAGTCCGAGTTTGTCGCCGAGCCGGCCCCCGCCCAGAGGGCGGTCAGCGCCCAGGCTCTGTCCACCCGTGAGGTGATCGCCCAGGCCCGCGCTGCGGCCCGCGCCGCGCCCGCCGCCGAAGCCAAGGGCCGCAAGACGAAGGGCAAGGCCAAGCCCGCCCCGGAACCCAAGGAGTCCGGCTCTCTGTTCAGCGGCTTCTCGATGCGGCCCAAGAAGCGGGCCAGTTCGACCCTGCAGACCGCCTTGCTGATTTCCGGCGGAGCGGCCTTCCTGGGGATGGCGGCTGGCGGCATGATGCTGATCGGCGGCGAGCCCGCTGGCGACCTGCCCGCCCGCGTCGCCCAGGCGGTCTCGGCCGGCCGGAACGCCCCCGAGGAATTGGCGGGGCTTGAGACAGAGGGGGGGATGCCCCGCGCGGCCATCGCCCTGTCGCCCCAGCCGGCCCTTGAGGGAGATGATCCGGGTCCGTCGGCCCAGATGCGGGAAGATTTTCCTGAGCTCTACGCCGAGGCCGTGCGCCAGGTGGAGTCGGGCGCCGCGGGGGGCGTCGATGAGCTCAAGCGTGTCGCCAATCTCGGCTATGCGCCGGCGCAGTTCTACCTGGCCAAGCTGCATGAGACCGGGGGTTCCGGCGTCGCCAAGGACATGGTCGAGGCTCGCCGCTGGACCGAGCGCGCCGCCCAGGGGGGCGACCGCAAGGCGATGCACAACCTGGCCCTCTACTATTTCGAAGGGGTCGGCGGGGCCAAGAACTCCACCACGGCCGCCCAGTGGTTCCGGCGGGCGGCGGACCTTGGCCTGGTGGACAGCCAGTACAATCTTGGCCGCCTCTACGAAGAGGGATTCGGCGTCAGTCAGAATGCGGCTGAGGCCTACAAGTGGTTCATGATCGCCGGCGCGGCGGGCGACAAGGACGCCGCCGCCAGCGCCGAACGCATCAAGGGCGCCCTGACCCCGGCCGCCCAGGCTGTCGCCGAGCGCGCCGCCGCCGCCTTCCGCCCGACCGAGCCCGCCGCACCGATAGCCGCAGCCGCGTCCGGCGTGACGCCCACGACCCTGCAGACGGCGCAAAGGGCGCTTTCACGCCTCGGATACTATCAGGGGCCCACGGACGGGGCGGCTTCTCCGGCTCTGCGCCTTGCTGTCGCCGCCTATCAGCGCGATCAAGGAATGGCCGCCACGGGAGTTCTGGATCAGACGACGGTGTCCAAACTCTCCGTCTTCACGCGCTGATCGGCCTAAAGGCGGCGCGACCGCTCGGACGCCCCCGGCGTCCCTAGACCTATGAGGCGCAAAAGGCGTGGAC
>NZ_JAUSBZ010000104.1 GCF_030651755.1 Phenylobacterium sp.
GGGGCGGCTGGCGAGTGCCGGGGGCGGAGTACGACCGTGATCCCCAGAAGATTGAATTCCAGGCCCGGCTGATCACCTCCACCCGCCGCCTGCTGTCCATCGCCCGGCACCTTTCGGCCCTGGTGGACGAGGCGCCGGAGGACGCACCGCCGGAAATCCGCCGTCTGGCCGAAGAGGCCCGCAAGGTCGACCGCTTCCTGCAGCAGATTCCCGCCGTAGCGGAGGCGCCGCCAGAGGCCGCAGAAGACGCCGCCTGATCACCTTAGGCCTCCGCCGCCCCTGGCGAGGGGCCGCCGCGGGGGTTACATCGTTGGGATGCGCACCGAAACGCCCCAGCCGATCCGCCTGTCCGACTATCGCCCGCCGGCCTTCCTGGTGGACGAGATTCATCTGGACTTCGACCTCAAGCCTGGCGCCACCCGGGTGAAGGCCAGGCTCAGCCTGCGCCGCAACGGCGATCACGCCGACCCCCTGGCCCTGAATGGCGAGCGACTGACCCCGATTTCCGTCGCCATTGACGGCCGGGTGCTGGCCCAGGCCGAATACGTCATCGACGCCGAGTACCTCACGATCTCAGATGTGCCGGACGCCTTCGTTCTGGAGACCGAGGTCGAGATCGATCCGGCGGCCAATACCGCCCTGGATGGCCTCTACATGTCCGGCGGGCGGTTCTGCACCCAGTGCGAGGCCGAGGGTTTCCGCAAGATCACCTGGTTCCCCGACCGCCCCGACGTCCTGGCCCGCTATACGGTGCGGATGACCGCCGACAAGGCGTTCCATCGCCTCCTGTCCAACGGCAACCTGATGGAGTCTGGCCAAACGCCGGACGGCCGCCACTACGCGGTGTGGAACGACCCCTTCCCCAAGCCCTGTTACCTGTTCGCCCTGGTGGCCGGCGAGCTCGACGTGCTGGAGGACAGCCTCGTCACCATGAGCGGGCGCAAGGTGGATCTGCGGATCTATGTCGATCCGGGCATGGCCGATCGCGGGGTCTACGCCATGGACGCCCTGAAACGCTCCATGAAGTGGGACGAGGAGGCCTTCGGACGCGAATACGACCTCGACCTGTTCATGATCGTCGCCGTGCGGGACTTCAATTTCGGGGCGATGGAGAACAAGGGGCTGAACATCTTCAACTCCTCGC
>NZ_JAUSBZ010000106.1 GCF_030651755.1 Phenylobacterium sp.
CCACCACCGGCGCCATGGACTATGGCCTGGCCCTGTCGGGCTGGCCGAAAGACCGGGCCAGCGCCCGCAGCTATCAGGGCGGGCACATGGCCTATTCCATCGAGGCGAGCCTGGCGCAGATGATGGCCGATGTGCGCGCCTTCGTGACGGTCGCCCCATGAGAACCGCCGCCCGCCTGCTGGCCGCCATCCTTGGCGTCGGGCTGCTCGGGGTCGCCCCGGCGCCCAGCCAGGCCGAACCGACGGCCAGGAGCTTCGTCACCCAGCACGCCGGCGTGTTCGGCGGGCGGCGGGTCAGCTATGAGGCGATCGCTGGCGAGACGATCCTGCGCGACGCCAAGGGCGCCCCAGCCGCCACCCTGTTCTCCTTCAGCTATGTGGAGAAGGCCGCGCCCTCGAACCGGCCGGTGATCTTCATCTTCAACGGCGGCCCAGGCTCGTCGTCGGTCTGGCTGCACCTGGGCATGGCCGGTCCCCGTCAGGTGGACTTCACCGATGAGGTCAATCCGCCCACCGTCCCGCCCTTCGCCTTGAAGGACAACCCCAACGCGCTCTTGGACGTGGCAGACCTGGTCTTCATCGACCCGCCGGGCACCGGCTACAGCCGGGTGCTGCCCACGGGCCGGACTGAAGACTATTACGGGGTCAACCAGGACGCCCTGGCGGTGGCCAACTTCATGTCCGCGTGGCTGAGCCGGAACAATCGCTGGAACTCGCCCAAGTTCGTCATGGGCGAGAGCTACGGCACGACCCGGGCCGCCGCGCTGGCCACCACCCTCATGGGCGGGCCGACCTCGGCCTCCGGGGAGCTGGGCGCCATCACCCTGAATGGCGTCCTGGTGCTGGGCCCGGCCATGGGCGGCCCTGTAGGCGATCATCTCTACGGCGCCAACCTGCCGGCCATGGCGGCCAGCGCCTGGTATCACCGCCCTGAGCTCCGACAGGGGCGAGGCCTGGACGAAGCGGTCGAAGCGGCGCGGACCCTGGCCTCGGGCCCCTATATGCGCGCCCTCTATCTGGGGAGCGCCCTGCCCGCAGCAGACCGGCTGGCGCTCGCCGACCAACTGGCCGCCCTGACCGGCGTGCCGGCCCAGACCTGGCTGGCCAACCGACTGCGTCTGGGCCTTGGCGGCTTCTCCCGGGAGCTTCTGAAGGACAAGGGACTGCAGGTCGGCGCCTATGACAGCCGCTACGTCTTGCCGCTGAAGGCTGCGGGCGCCGACCCGGTGGCCGATGACCCCGCCATGGGCCAGTACACCCCGGCCTTCGTGGGCGCCCTGAACGGCTATGTGGTGAAGGAGCTGAAGGTGCGGATGGACACGCCCTACATCCCCATCGCCTTTACTCAGGTGAATTCCAAATGGGACTACGGCCCCGGCGGTCCCCGGGGCCGCGACGCGGCGGCGGAACTCGCCCAGGCCCTGCGGCGCAACCCGTCCCTGCGGCTGTTCGTGGCGGCCGGCCACTATGATCTGGTGACGACCGTGGGCGCGGCCGAATACGCCCTGAGCCAGGTCGACCTCCCGGCCAACCGCGTGACCTTGAAGGCCTATCCGTCTGGCCACATGCCCTATCTTGGAGCCGAGAGCGCGCGGACCCTGGCCGAGGACGTTCGCGCCTTCATCCGGCGGGCCGCTCAGGGCTCGGAGTAGCCGTGGGCGCGGAGGCTGAGCTGGTGATCGGCCGGGTTGGCTGAAAAGAACAGGCCGCCCCGGCGTTCGGAGCGCTGCGGCAGGTAGTCGATGCTCATGTCGCTGGTCTCGATCAGCGTCTCGCCCTGGCGCAGCTCCCCGCTGACCTGAAGTCCTGCGGCCGTCTCGCCGCCGGCGTTGGCGGCCCGGAACGACACGAGATATCCCCCTGGAGTCGTTGTGACTGAGGTCACCGACAGGGTCACCGCCGGCGGCCTCTCAGGGGTCGTGACGGCGAACACCACCATGTAGGCGAGCGCCGCGACCAGCAGCAGGCCGCCAGCCGCCGCGATGATCCACTCCAGGGGCGAAGTGCTATCCAGGGCAGGCTGCGACCTCCTGGCGTCCTCTTGGCCGCCGGCGTCAGAACAGGTCATAGCAGGAGCCTCGCGGAAGCCGCGCCGATGGCGCCTGGAAAGCCGAGGACGATGGTGGCGCTGATGATCTCCTTCAGGCCATCGCCATCGGTCCGGCCGAACACCCAGAGGCTGAACAGGCTGACCGCCAGGACAATGACGTAGCCGACGACGGTGAGCCGGACGAACACACTCCAGGCCGGAACGTGGGCGGGCCGCCGCGATCCGCCCCGAAAATTCAGCGCGTAGACGAAGGCGTGCATCAGCCCGAGGGAGACCAGGGCCAAAACCACCGATTGCCAGGCCGACATCTTGTAGGCGATCAGCACCATCTCCTCGGTGGGGGCCATGTTGAAGGATAGGAAGAGCGCCCCTGCCGCCATGAGGAACAGCTCGCCCCAATAGGTCGGCTGGGCTTTCTGCCGCTCGCGCTCAGGCTCGCCGCCCAACTGGCTGCGGGCCAGCATGGCGCCGAAGCTGCCCGGCACCGTCTGCAGGACGATCTTGCCGATGATCTCCCGGGCCGACATGCCCAGGGTGAGGATCCCGAAGATCGAGAGGGTCACCGCCGCGGCCAGCGCCGCAACGAGCAGCACCACCAGGGCGTCGGCCACATCGTCGCGCAGGCGCGCCGTGGGGCGCATGCCCCCAAAGCGCGAGAGCCCCACCAGCATAGGAACCGTCAGCGCCAGGAGCAGGGCCAGACGCAGAGGCTCCATGTAGAAGCCGAGCCACCACATCTCCATGGTCATCAGCATCGGCAGGGCGAAGATCAAGGCCCCGGCGAACGCCCGGCCCAGGCCCCGCAGAAAGGCCGCGTCGGCCTTTAGGACCTCCCCAGGAGCGATCTCTCTCCACATGTATGGCCCCATCTTGTCGCGCTCGAGGTGGTGACAGCTTAGTTCTGAACGTCGCCGCGGGTTCCGTAGACCCGTTTCAGCTCCACAGAGAGACGCCATGCTGACGACCCTGGCCGAGTCCAAGATCACCACGGCTACGCCCCTGCGGCGCCTGCCGTCAGCTGAGCCGCCGCGAATAGATTAGCCGCCCGGCGAGCCTGTCCATGGCGAGATGGACAAGATAATGCCAAGCGGCGACCCTAAACTGCCCAGGGCCTGCCCGCCGGGCCACTCGGAGGGGACAACATGCTCACACGCCGCAGTCTGATCGCCGGGGCCGCCGCGGGACCAAGTGTCGCCGCCGTCGCCCAGGCCGCCCTCGCCGCCCCCCGGGAACCCCTGCCTGTGCTGCCGGCGAAGGCCGAGTTCGCCCCGATGGCGCTGACCTATCTCGACGCCGGCGCCACTCACCCCCTGCCCCTGGGGGCCAAGGCGAGCCTGGAGGCCTATCTCGGCGAAAAGACGCAGGATGGCTCAGCCCGACCCCTCAGGGTCAGCGCCCAGGAGCGCGAGATGATCGCCGCCTTCGGAACCCTGGTGGGCGCGGCGCCGGACGAACTTTGCGTGATCCAGTCCACCACCATGGGGGAGAACCTGGCCCTGCTGGCGCTAGGCCTGCCGGAGGCCGGCGGGCGCATCGTCACCGACGCCCTGCACTTTTTCGGGTCCTTCTACACCTACGGGGAGATGGGCCGGGCCGGCATGGACGTGGTCACCCTGCCCATGGAGGCGGACGGCCGCATCGACATGGCGAAGATGGCCGAGGCCATCGATGACAACACCAAGCTGGTGGCCATCAGCCATGTCTCGACGGTCAATGGATTTGAACACGACCTGAGGGCAGTCTGCGATCTCGCCCATGCCCATGGCGCCTACGTCTTCGCCGACATCATCCACGGCGCCGGGACCACGCCCATCGACTTGCGAAAGGCGGGCGTCGATTTCGCCGCCAGCGCCTCCTACAAGTGGCTGATGGGGGATTTTGGCCTGGCCTTCCTCTATGTGCGCCGGGAGGTGCAGGAGAAGCTGCGCCGACCCTGGTGGGGCTACCACCAGCTCGCCAAGTTCCAGACCCACGTCTATCCCCATGACGCCCCCGGCGAGACGGTGGCCGACTATGAAGCCAGCGACGACGCCGCCGGCCTGTTCGCCATGGGCGCGGCGCCCTGGACCGGCGTGGTCCAGCTCAACTGGTCGCTCACCTGGCTGAACCGGGTCGGCGTGGAGGCGATCCAGGCCTGGCGTCAGCCGATGGCCGACGCCATCCAGACCGAACTGCGCGGTCGCGGTTATGCGCCCCTGACCCCGCAGGGCAGTCGCACCCCCCTTGTGGCCTTCTCTCTGAAGGACGCCCGGGCGAAACTGGCCGAGCCGATGAGCCAGGCCAGCATCCGCCTGGGTCTGTCTACACACCGGTTCCGGGTGTCCCTGGCGGTGTTCAACGACATGAACGACGTCGACAAACTGCTGAGCGTCCTGCCCCCTACGCCGCCGGCTTGACCCCCATCAAGCCGCCCCGGCCAGGTCCAGGGCGTAAGCTTCGGCCCAGGCTGCGCCAGCCGCCAGGGCCTCGCCCACCATGATCAGGGCCGGGCCGGGCCCAATGGGCGAGGCCGGCGTCTTGACCTGTTCGGCCAAGGTGGTGAGCCGGAGCCTGGCCCCCGGCGCGCTGGCGTTCTCGACAATGGCCAGGGGCGTGTGCGGCGCCCGGCCGGCCGCCATCAGCCGCCGGGCGATCTCGCAAACCGCCCGGCCGCCCATATAGATGGCCAGGGTGGCCTCGGAGTCGGCGGCCGCCGCCCAGTCCATCGAAAGCTCTCCGTCCTGAGTGGTGGCGGTGGTGAACACCACCCGTCGAGCCACGCCCCGATGGGTCAGGGGCAAGCCAAACTGGGCGGCGGCGGCGCAGGCGGCGGTGACCCCCGGCACAATCTGCGCCTCCAGCCCATGGCGGCGCAGGGCCTGGGCCTCCTCTCCCACCCGCCCGAAGATCGAGGGATCGCCGCCCTTCAGCCGCACGACCCGCAGGCCCCGCCGGGCCAGGCGGATCATCAGGCGGTTGATGGTCTCCTGCCGCATGGACGGCCGGCCGGCCCGCTTGCCCGTCTGGATCTTCAGGCAGGCCTGGGGCGCCAGGGCCAGGATGTCTTCGCCGACCAGGGCGTCATAGAGCAGGGCCTGGGCGCCTTCGATGGCGCGCGCCGCCCGCAGGGTCAGCAGGTCGGCCGCGCCGGGGCCTGCGCCCACAAGCTGAACGGGAAAGAGGGTCTTGGGCTCAGGCGGCATGACGGGTCTCCGAGGCAGGCAGCATGCGGGCGATTTCGGGACGGCAGGAGCCGCACTGGGATCCAGCGCCGGTGGCCGCGGCGACAGCGTCGAGGCTCGAAGCGCCCCGGGCGATGGCCGCCTCTATGCGCGGACGGCACACGCCGCGGCAGGCGCAGACCAGGGGACCGGTCTCGACGGCCACCCCGGGGGCGAAGCCGATCAGCAAGGCCGCACGATCAGCCTCGCTCAGCTGGTCCTTGGGGAACAGGGCGGCCAGCCAGTCCCGGGGCGGCAGGCGGCCGGTCTCCACCGTCATGAACAGCACGCTGGCCAGTCGGTCACCCTGGACGAAGGCTTCCCGCAGGCGGCCGCCCTGGGCGTCCTCCAGCAGCAGCGCCTGCCCCTTCAAGCCGCGGCTCAACAGCTTGCGCAGGGCCTCGCGCTCAGCCGCATCCCCGCGGCCGGCAAACTCGTGAAGCTGGCAGCCGTCCTGGGTCATGCGCCGCCAGACCAAGTCTAGCCCCTCTGGCGGGGCGACGGCCGCCCGCGAGAGAAAGAAGCCTCTCCAGGTCTCGCGATAGGCCTGGATGCGGGCCGGCGTGTGCTTGAATTCCGGCTGGCCGGAGATGGGATCGACGCGGCCCGAGACCAGCGGATTGGCCCGCCCTTGCGGCGCGTAGGCGCCGCTCCAGTGCATGGGCATGAAGATACAGCCGGGCCGCTGGGCGTCGGTGATCCGGGCGAGCGCCACCGCCTCGCCGTGGACCGTGCGCACCCGGGTCAGCATGCCCTCGGCGATCCCCTGCTCCAGGGCGTCGGCAGGGTGGATGTCCACATAGGGTTCGGGCGCGTGGCGGCTGAGCGCGGCGGAAAGGCCAGTGCGGGTGAGCGTATGCCAGTGGTCGCGCACGCGACCGGTGTTCAAGGCCAGGGGAAAGGCTCCGTCGGTCGCCTCGGCCGGTCCCAGGGCCGGCGTCGGGACCATCCGGGCGCGGCCATCGGCAGTGGCGAACCGGCCATCGGCGAACAGCCGCGCCGTGCCCCCCGCCGGGGTCACCGGCCACTGAACCGGGGAAAGGGCGTTGTAGGCGTCTGGGGTGAGGCCGACCAGCGGTCCCAGGTCCAGGGTGCGGCCGGTGTTTTCATAGGCGGTCATCCGGGCCCATTCGCGGAACACCTGGGCGTTTGAGCGCCAGCCGAAGGCCGCCTCATGGCCCATGGCGGCGGCCACGTCGGCGATGATCTTCCAGTCGGGCCGCGCCTGACCGGGCGGCGCCATCAGCGCCCGCTGGCGGGAGATGCGGCGCTCGGAATTGGTCACCGTGCCGTCCTTCTCACCCCAGGCCAGGGCTGGCAGCTTCACATGGGCGAAGGCGGCGGTGTCGGTGTCGCCCATGCAGTCGGAGACCACCACGAACGGGCACCTGGCCAGGGCGTCGCGGACCCCTTCCGCCCTAGGCATGCTGACGGCCGGATTGGTGGCCATGATCCACAGGGCCTTGATGCGCCCATCACCGACCGCCTCGAACATGTCGACGGCCTTGAGGCCAGGCTTGCGGGCCAGGTTCGGCGCCCCCCAGAAGCGTTGGACCCGGGCGCAGTCGGCCTCGGTGAAGTCCATATGGGCGGCGAGTGTATTGGCCAGGCCGCCGGTCTCGCGCCCCCCCATGGCGTTGGGCTGACCGGTGATCGAAAAGGGACAGGCGCCCGGCTTGCCGATCCGGCCCGTCGCCAGGTGGACATTGAGGATGGCCAGCCCCTTGGCCACCCCTTGGGCCGACTGGTTGGCCCCCATGGAGAACAGGCTGACGGTCTTCGGCGTGGCGGCGAAGAGGTCGTAGAAGGCGTGCAGATCGGCCAGGTCCAGGCCGCAGTCGGCGGCGACGGCGGCCGGCGACTGGTCGTCGCGGGCCAGGCTTTCGACCACCGCGCCATAGCCGCTCACATGGGCGGCCACATAGGCCTGGTCTACCGCGCCCCGATCCATCAGGTTGGCGAGCAGTCCGTTCCACAGCCGCACATCGGTCTGGGGCGCGAGCGGCAGGTGCAGGTCGGCCATCTCGGCGGTGTCAGTGCGGCGGGGATCTATGACCACGTGCCGCTGGCCCCGATCTCGGGCCGCCTCCATCCGCCGGAACAGCACCGGATGGGTCCAGGCCGCGTTATGGCCGGAAAAGACCACGAGGTCGGCGAGGTCCAGATCCTCATAGCAGCCCGGCACCAGATCGGCGCCGAAGGCGGCCTTGTGCGCCGCCACAGCCGAGGCCATGCAAAGCCTTGAATTGGTGTCGATATTGGCCGAGCCGATGAAGCCTTTCATGAGCTTGTTGGCGACGTAATAGTCCTCGGTCAGCAGCTGGCCCGACACGTAGAAGGCCACGGAGTCCGGGCCGTGCCGGGCGATCGTCTCAGAGAACCTGCGGGCCACCAGTCGGGTCGCCTCGGCCCAGGAGGCCTCTCGCCCGCCGATCTCCGGCGCCAGCAGCCGCCCCTCCAGGCCGATCGTGTCAGCCAGAGCCGCGCCCTTGGAGCACAGGCGGCCGAGATTGGCGGGATGCTCAGCGTCGCCCTGGACCGCCAGGTCGCGGCCCTCGGCCCGGGCCGTGATCCCGCAGCCGACGCCGCAATAGGGACAGGTGGTGCGCGTTTCAGACACGGGCGCCTCAGGTCCGCGCCAGGCCGATGAACAGCCGCCCCTCGCGCACCTCCAGCGGCACCACCGGGGCGCAGCCCTTGCCGGCGTCGGCGCCCAGGGACTCGCCGGTGGCCAGATCGATCACCCGCCCGTGGAGAGGACAGGTCACCGAGGCGCCATGGACGATGCCCTGGCTGAGCGGCCCACCCTTGTGCGGGCAGGCGTCCATCAGGGCGAAGACCTGGCCGTCGCCGGTGCGGAAGATGGCGATCTCCCCCTGCGGTCCCTTCAGGCGTCGGGCGCCGCGGCGGGGAATGTCGGTGTCGGCGCCGACATCGATCCAGGTGATCTGGGGATCCTTGACCAGGGCGTTCATGCGGGTGCGAACTCCAGGCGGCGGCTGAGCGGATTGAACTCGTCCGCATGGCGGCCGGCGACCCGCTCAGCCCAGGGGTCGGTGCGGGAAAAGCGCTGCGAATAGGCGAAGCGGTCGTAGAGCGCCTTGCGCCCTTCCAGGTCCTCGACCTGAGCGCGGATCGTCTCCAGGCCGACCCTCGCCATCCACTTGTAGATGCGCTCCAGGTACCAGCCCTCTTCCCGATAGAGCTGGGTGATGGCGCAGATGGTCCAGACGGCCTCGTCCTCGCTGGCCACCTTGGTCAGCAGCTGGGTTCCCTGGATGTGAAGCCCCGCCGCGCCGCCGATGTGGATCTCGAAGCCTGAATCCACGCAGACCACGCCGATGTCCTTGCAGGTGGCCTCAGCGCAGTTGCGGGGGCAGCCCGACACGGCGAGCTTCACCTTGGCCGGCGCCCAGGAGCCCCACATCAGCTTTTCCAGACGCACGCCGAGGCCCGTGGAGTCCTGGGTTCCGAACCGGCACCAGTCTGTCCCGACGCAGGTCTTCACCGTGCGAAGACCCTTGGCGTAGGCGTGGCCCGAGACCATGCCGGCCGCGTTCAGGTCGGCCCAGACCGCAGGAAGGTCGTCCTTCTTGACCCCCAGCAGATCGATGCGCTGGCCGCCGGTGACCTTGACCGCGGGAATCGCGAACTTGTCGGCCACATCGGCGATGGCCCGCAACTCCTGGGGGGAGGTCATGCCCCCCCACATCCGCGGCACCACCGAATAGGTGCCATCCTTCTGGATGTTGGCGTGGACCCGCTCATTGACGAAGCGCGACTGCTTGTCGTCCTGGTAGTCGCCGGGCCAGGCGCAGATCAGATAGTAGTTGAGCGCCGGTCGGCAGCTGGCGCAGCCTTCCGGCGTTGTCCATTCCAGGGCCTGCATGACCGCCGGGATCGACTTCAGCCCTTCCGAGACAATGCGTTTGCGCACCACCTCATGGCCATGATGGGTGCAGCCGCAGACCGGCTTGGGTCCGGTCTGAGCCTGGAAGGCGTCGCCCAGGGTGACCGCCAGCAACTTCTCCACGAGCGGGGTGCATGACCCGCAGGAGGCCGAGGCCTTGGTATGGGCGCGGACATCCTCCAGCGAGGTCAGGCCGAGTTCGGCGATGGCGGTGGTGATGGCGCCCTTGCACACGCCGTTGCAGCCGCAGATCTCCTGGGAGTCCGCCATGGCCGCAACGGCGCTCTTAGGGTCCACGCCGCGGAGCGCCTCCGTCACCGCCTGACCGAAGATGAGGGTTTCGCGCAGGTCGCTGACATCAGCCTGCGACTTCATCAGGTCGAAGTACCAGCCGCCGTCGATCACGTCGCCGAACAGCACCGCGCCGGCCACCCGCCCCTGTTCCAGGACCACGCGTTTGTAGACCCCTCGCCCGGCGTCGCGGAACACCACGTCCTCGCAGCCCTCGCCGCCGGAGAAACGGCCCGCGGAAAACACGTCGACGCCGGAGACCTTCAGCCGCGTCTGCAGGACCGAACCGCCATAGGCGCAGTTCTCCACCCCGGTCAGCACGTCAGCCAGGGTGCGGCACATCTCCCAGATCGGCGCGACCAGGCCATAGGCGATCCCGCGATGTTCGGCGCACTCGCCAATGGCGAAGATATCGGGATCAGAGGTGCGCATCTGGTCGTCGACCACCACGCCGCGGCCGACGTTCAGGCCGCAGTTGGCCGCCAGCGCCGTGTTGGGGCGAATGCCCACGGCCATGACCAGCAGACTGCAGGGGATGATCCGGCCGTCCTTGAGCTGCAGGCCGCTGACCTTGCCGTCCTCGCCCAGGATCGCTTCGGACTGGGCGCCCAGCACGGTCTCAACCCCCCGGTCGGTCAGCGCGCTGCGCAGCAGGAAGCCCGCAGACTCGTCGAGCTGGCGCTCCATCAGCACGTCCATCAGGTGGATGACCGTGGCCCGCATGCCGCGCCGGGCCAGACCATAGGCGGCCTCCAGGCCCAGCAGGCCGCCGCCGATCACCACGGCCTCACCGCCCGCATCGGCGGCCGCCACCATGGCCTCCACATCGTCCAGATCGCGGAAGGTGACGACGCCGGCCAGGTCCGCCCCCGGCAGCGGCAGGCGCACCGGATCGGAGCCTGTGGCCAGGATCAACCGGTCATAGGCCGCCTGCGTCCCGTCGCTGGCCCGCACCACCCTGGTCTCGCGATCGATCTCGGTTACCGCGCAGCCTGAATGCAGGGTGATGGCGTGGTCCTGGTACCAGGCCTCGTCGTTGAGGACGATGTCGGCGAAGGCCTTCTCACCGGCCAGTACGGGCGAGAGCATGATGCGGTCATAGTTCACCCGGGGCTCGGTCCCGAAGATGGTGATCTCGTAGCGATCGGGGTCGCGCCGCAGCACTTCTTCCACCGCGCGGCAGCCGGCCATACCGTTGCCGATGACGACAAGACGTTGCTTGGTCATGGAAATCTCCTGCCGGACTAGAGGCGGATGGGGGTGGATGAGGGGCCGGCCAGCTCATGCCAGGTCCGACGCCATTGGCCCTTGACCAGGTTGAGGGCGACGCAGGCCATCAGGGACATGAGCGCAAAGCCCAGCAGACCGGCCTGATAGGACCCGGTCGTCTGTTTGGCCCAGCCGAGGCTGGCGGCGAGATAGAAGCCGCCCACCCCGCCGGTCATGCCGACGAGGCCGGTGACCACGCCGATTTCGTTACGGAACCGCTGGGGCGCCAGTTGGAAGACCGCTCCGTTGCCGGCGCCAAGGGCTGTCATGGCGAACATGATCACGCCGAGCGCCACGTAAGGGTTGGCCAGGTGGAAACTCGCCACCGCCAAGCCCGCCGCAGCCAGCAGATAGACGATGGTCAGGGTGCGCACGCCGCCGAAGTGGTCGGCGAGGCCGCCGCCGACGGGACGGGAGAAGGATCCGGCGAACACGCAGGCGGCGGTGAAGAAGCCGGCGATCACCGGGCTGAGGCCATATTCGCTGTTGAAATAGATGGTGAGGGAGGAGGCCAGGCCGACAAAGCCGCCGAAGGTGACGCTGTAGAGGAGCATCAGCCACCAGGCGTCGGGGGTCTTCAGCACCGCCATATATTCGGTCAGCGACTTGGGCGGAGGCTGCTCCGGGGCGTCCTTGGCGAAGATCACATAGACGGTGAAGGCGATGGCCAGCGGAATGGTGGCCAGGCCCAGCACGTTCATCCAGCCGAACTGTTCAGCCAGGAACGGCGCGAAGAGGGCCGCAAGCGCGGTGCCGGAGTTGCCCGCTCCGGCGATGCCTAGGGCCAGGCCCTGGTGCTCAGGGGGATACCAGCGGGACGCCAATGGCAGGGCGACGGCGAACGAGGCGCCGGCCACGCCCAGAAGGACGCCGACCATCAGCACCTGGCTGTAATTGTGCAGCCCCATCAGCCAGGCGACCGCCAGCCCGCCCATGACGATGAGCTGGCCGATGATCCCGGTCTTCTTGGGACCGATGTGATCCACCAGGACACCAGCCACCACGCGCAACAGGGCGCCGGCGAGGACGGGAACGGCGACCATGAAGCCCTTCTGGGCCGCATCCAGGTCGAAGGTCTCGGCGATGGCCACGCCCAGCGGGCCCAGCAGCACCCAGACCATGAAGCTGAGGTCGAAATACAGGAAGGCCGAGAACAGAGTCGGGGCGTGCCCCGCCTTAAGGAAGGATCGGCTGATCATGGGAAGACCCGTTCAAGAGGACATGAATGGCGGCGTCGCCGTGCGGAGGCGGCTCATCATCGAGCCTGTTCCGAGAGAGCCGCGAACGCCGTTGTCCTGGGCCGTGAGGTCATGAGAGACCCATCGCCGCCGCGGGGTCATGGGTGGAGCGCCAGGGCCGGTCGAAGAAGACCCGCATCGCGTGAAAATGCGGCGCCTGCGAACGGCGCCTGTCGCGGATTTAGGCGATCAGCCGCCTTCAGCGGCCAGATAGAGGTCCGGCCGCCAGGTGCGCTCGGCCACCTTGTCGCTGGCCACCTCGCCAATCTGCCCCCAGCGAGTCATCTGCTCCAGCAGCCAGTGGGCCTGTTCCGGCCGCGGCGGATTGACCTCGCCGCCCGTGAAGCAAATCTCGCCCAGACTCGCCAAAATCGCCTGCGGCGTGACGCCCAGGTATTCGGGCCGGGACAGCATCGCCGCCAACTCGGTCTTATTGCCGACGTCGGCGGCCCAGGCTGCAGCCGCGATCAGGGCGCGCAGGAGCGCCCGCAGGGCCGCCGGGTTCGCCGCAGCCCAGAATTCCGTGACCCCCAGGACCTTGTCGGGAGCGCTCGGCCAGACATCGCCAATCCGCGCCACGGTCTGGCCCACGCCCGCAGCCTCGGCCACCGCGTTCCAGGGCGCGCCGGCGCAGAATCCCTCGATGACCCCCTCCGCCAGCAGATCTGCCGTGCGGGAGGGCGGCGCCACCGTCAGGCGGACATCCACATCGGGATTGAGTCCCAGACCCGCCATCCAATGGCGCAGCAGGTAGTTATGGATGGAATAGGGATAGACGACCGCCAAGGTCAGGGGGCTGGCCCCCTCCTCCTGCCGGCGACGCGCCAGATGGGCCAGTCGGGCGCCAGGCTCCCCGTCGCCGGTGAGGCGCGTGGACAGGGTCACCGCGGCGCCCCCCTGGTTGAGGGCCAGCGGCGCGATCATCGCCCGGGGCTCGCTGCCCACTCCCAGACTGGCCGCCAACACCATGGGCGCCAGCATGTGGGCGCCGTCCAGGGCGCCGGCCGACACCTTGTCGCGGATCGTCGCCCAGGAACCTTCGCGACTGAGCGCCACCGACAGGCCCTGTTGGGCGAAAAAGCCCTTTTCCTGCGCCACGATCAGGGGGGCGGCGTCCACCAGGGGAATGAAGCCCAGCCGCAACTCGCCGGTCATGCTCATATGGGATCTCCCCCTTTCAGCACGCCGGCGAAGGCCAGCAGGTCAGCGGCGACCGCGCCCAAGGGCCGGCCGGTGTCCATGGAGAGCTTGCGCAGCAGGCGATAGGCCGCCTCCTCGTCCAGGGCGCGCTCCTTCATCAACAGGGACTTGGCCCGCTCGACCGTCTTGCGCGATGCGAGATCAGCCTTGGCCTTGGCCAGATCAGCCCGCAGCTGATGCATCAGGTGGAAGCGGCTCATGGCCACCTCGAGAATGGGCCGCACCCGCGCGGCCGACAGGCCATCGACCACATAGGCCGCCACGCCGGCGCGCACAGCCTCTTCAGCCAGGCCCGGTTCAGAGCGATCGACGAACATCACCACCGGTCTCGGATTGGCCGCGCTGGCCTCCCGCAGGCTTTCGAGGGTGTCGCGATCAGGGCTTTCGGACGCCACCACCACCACATCGGGCTGGAAGGCCGCCGCCGCGGACTCATCAAAGACAGCCGCCAGCCGCACCTCCAGCGGGTCGATCCCGATAAGGCCTTCGGCCACCAGGGCGGCGCGAGCCGGGTCTGGATCAATGATGAGGACGCGCATGGGGGCTGACTAGGCGACCTCATCGGCAGGCGAAAGAACCTTTGCCGGACATGGCGGGCGTCATGGCCGCCCGGCGCCTGAAAACCCGGCAGGGCTTGCCTGTCTGTCAGGCGCCCCCTGCGCCGTCCGCCTGGGCCAGCAGGGCCGCCAGTTCCTCAGGGGTGTTGGCGCCGCGTAGCCGGGCCAGAGTCCCTGGGGGCGCCGGCATCGCGGTCAGGCCCGCGCGCTCCACAAGGCGGCGCAGCGGCCAGTCGTAAGCCGCCTCCCTGGGAACCGCTGACAGCGCCACCACCATGGGCAGAGGCAGGCCTTCATAGGCTGCGCCGGGGGCCGCCGCCGCCAGAAGGGGCGCCAGGTCAGCAGCCTGCAGGGTCGGCGCATCCACCGCCAGAACGAGCGCGCGGTCTTCGCCTCGCGCCCGGATCCCGGCCAATCCGGCCAGCAACCCGCCGACAGGTCCGGCGTCTGGGGCCGGGTCGGGAATAAAGTCCAGGCCATAGTCCCGACCCACGGTGAAGACCTCAGCGGCGCCGACAGCTCGGGCCAGAGACGCCACACGAACGACCGCCGTCTGCCCGTCCCAGTCGATCAGGGCCTTGTCGCGGCCCATTCGGGCGGACCTGCCGCCAGTGAGGATCAGGGCGGAAAAGGTCATCGGCGCTCCGATAGCTGTGATCATGCCCACAAGCCTTGCAGTCCCCAAGGTCTGGGCCTATTGGCGGGCCATCCCGCAAAACGCGCCCGCGGCCAAGGCCCTCCGCCCGATCCTGGCTGGGCCCTGCGCGCCGCGGAGCCCTCCTGCGCAAGGCCTGCAAACGCAATCCTATGAGCCAGCCCCTCTTCTTCAACCTGCAAGCCACCCACAATCCCCATCGCTGGTACCTGCCGCTTAGTCCCGCGGTGTGCGTGGGGCCGCCGGACAACCTGTTCATGTTCGGCGGGGTCGGCATGGCCGCGGCGATCGCGGCCCTGGAGCGCACCTGCGGCCGGCCGGCCATCTGGGCCACCGCACAGTACCTCTCCTATGCCAGGCCGCCCAGCATCGTGGACCTGGACGTCTGGGTTCCGGCCTCGGGCAAGTACAACAGTCAGGCCCGGGTGATCGGCCATGTGGGGGACAAAGAAATCTTCACCGTCAACGCCGCCCTGGGCGCCCGGGAGAGCGAACACTCGGCCCAGTGGGTCAAGGCGCCCGAGGCGCCGTCGCCTGAGGACTGCCCGGCCGCCGATCACTGGCGGGGCGGGGGCGAGGACCTGCATAGCCGGATCGAGGTCCGCGTGGCCAAGGGCCGCTATGGCGGGACCACGGCCAGCGGACCGAGCACCGACGGTCATCTGCTTCTGTGGATCAGGTCTCGCGAGGGCTTGCCCATCGATTCCACCTTCCTGGCCATCGTCGCCGACTTCGTCCCCGGCGCCGTGGGCAACGCTCTGGGCCTGAACGCCGGGGGCAACAGCCTGGACAACACCATCCGCTACCGGCGCATCGTGCCGACCGACTGGGTGCTCTGCGACATCCGGATCGACGGCGTCCATGGGGGTTTCGGACACGGGACGATGGCCCTTTTCGCCCAGGACGGCGAACTGATGGCCACCGCGAGCCAGTCGATGATCCTGCGGGTCTTCTAGGCCGGCGAGGTGCGCCTCAGATCGCGGTGATAGCGCTTCCAGTTCTCCACATAGTGGTGCGCCGAAGCCGTCAGGATGCGGGCCTGACCTTCTGAGACCTCCCGCACCACCTTGCCCGGCGCCCCCATCACCAGGCTGTTGTCGGGGATCTCCTTGCCTTCGGTGATCAGGCAGTTGGCGCCGATCAGGCAGTTCTTCCCGATCCTGGCCCCGTTGAGGATGATGGAGCCGATGCCCACAAGGCTGTTGTCGCCGATGGTGCAGCCATGAAGCATGACCATATGGCCGACAGTGACATCTCGGCCAATGGTCAGGGGTGAACCCGTATCGGTGTGAAGAACAGATCCGTCCTGGATGTTGGAATTTTCACCAATGACAATCGGATCATTGTCGCCGCGGAGCGTTGCATTGAACCAGATCGAGGCGTTCTTCTTAAGAATCACATTGCCCATGACCGCAGCGGTAGGGGCAATCCAGTATTCACCTTCCGGCGGCAGCTCCGGGGCCACATCGCCCAAGTTATAGACACTCATCCGCACACCCCACATCTTGTCGAAAACGTCGCACTTCAGGCTTGGTTAACCAGGCTAGCATCATAGTTGCGATGCGATTCGAAGGGATCATACCCCGATGATCGACGCCGGACCGGCTTCCGGTCTGAAGGTTCGAGTTGGACGGAGTGCATGGCGCTGCGTTTGCGATCCCGGCGGGGCTCCCCCGCCTCCGATGTCCCGGCCACGGTCGGGAACGGGACGCTCCCAGGCGCGTCGCCCGCCCCGTTTCCACCTCACTCGTCCTCCCCCCAGGGGCGGTCCGCACAGGACTCGCCCCTTTTTCATGCCCCCATGGAGGCTTTGATGACCAAGCGTGCCCTGAAGCGACAACTGCGCGAAGGCGCCTTCGACGCCGAGCAGTTTGACGATTCGAAAATCCGCCGGCTGCCGATCGATCGCGGGTGGTCGCCACTCGGTCCGGGAGAGGAGAGCCGAGATCAGGGCTATTTGAAAACCATCAAGGCCAAATCGCCTGGGCAGGAGGAGTTGATTGCGGCCATCGACGCCAAGAATCTGGTGCTGGCGCTCGGTCCCGCCGGCACCGGCAAGACCTATCTGGCCATCGCCAAGGCGGTGGAGGCCCTCGAGGCGGGACGGGTCGGCCGTATCGTCCTGTCGCGGCCCGCGGTCGAGGCCGGCGAGTCCATCGGCTTCCTGCCAGGCGAGATGGAGGACAAGCTCGCCCCCTATCTGCGCCCCCTCTATGACGCTCTGTCTGACCGCATGTCGATGAAGCGGGTGCGGGCCCTGATGGCGGAGGGCGCGATCGAGATCGCACCGGTGGGCTTCATGCGCGGCCGCACCCTGAACAACGCCTTCGTGGTCATCGATGAGGCCCAGAACTGCACCTACGTGCAGCTGAAGATGCTGCTCACCCGTCTGGGCTGGCACTCCACCATGGTGGTCACCGGCGACCCGGCCCAGTCAGACCTGCTGCCGGAACTCTCCGGCCTGGGTCCTGTGGCTGAGAAGCTGGACACGGTGGGCAATATCGCCGTCGTGCGCCTGAAGGACCGCGACATCGTCCGCCACCCCCTGGTGGCCGAGATGCTGGGCGTCCTCTAAGGGCCTGGAGACGGTCAGGCGCCGGTCGCCCGGCGTCTGACGGTCAGGCTCGCCAACCTCAATCTGTCCGCCAGGCTCGCCCCATTCAGCGGGCAGGTCTGGCGGCGATGACATAGTCTGCCCCATGGCGCAGACCGCCCTCCTGGCGGCACAGGTCCAGGCCTTCCTGACGCAGCCGTTCGGCCTCGGCGCGCAGGCCATGGGCCAGGGCGCCGTCGGGGATCCTAGCGACCCGCCGCAGTCCCATATCGATCTGCCCATCGACCCATTTTTCCAGATAGCGGTTCGGAAACCGGCGGGCGGACTCGATGACATATCCGGCCTGGCCAAGGGCCTCGACGACCCACTCGGCGGGATATTCGCGATAGGGCGTTTCATCCGCCAGGAGCAGGCAGGCGTCCCTGAACCGGCCAATGGCCCGAACCACCTGGGCGGAGGCCCCGTTGGCCTCGCCGACAATGTAGGGATCAAGGCCCACCACATAGAGCCGCCCGCCCACATGGGGCGCCAGGCGGGCGAACAGTCGCTCCTGAAAGTAGGGCGAAAAGCCCTCCACAGCGCCGAGGAGGTAGTCGGCCAGGACGGTGTCGAACACCTCACCGCGGAGCAAGGACGGGTCAGCCCAGTTGCCCACCAGCAAGCGGTCGCTGGGCCGGCGCATCTCGCCGGCGCGCGCTTGGACCTGTTCGGCGTGTGCGGGGGCGGCCGTCACCCCGACCCAGGCCTCTGGCGCCAGGCCAAGGCTCCATAGGGCTGAGTTCACCCCGGTCCCAGCATCCAGAAGGCGCCCCCAGGGCTCATGCGCCTGGAGGGTTTCAATATGCCGAAACAGACTGGAGACGGCCGTAGCGCTCAAGGCTTGATCCCGTCCACAGGACGTTCCTCCACCTGGCATCTGAGCTCGGCGCCCATGGCGATCAGCAGCCGGGCGGCGGCCTTGACCGTCATTCGCCCAGGCTCCCGCAGCCAGACACAGACCTGGGTGCGGGGAACGCCCAGCTGGGCGGCGAGGGCGGCCTGGGTCAGCCCCCGGGACTCCCGCTGCGCCTCGAATCTCGCCCGCACGAGGCGCCAGATCTCAGTCTGAAGGGCGGTGACCGCCGCATCGGCGGCGCTGGGGACTTGGGCGGCTTCGGGACGAACTGAGCGTTGCATATCGTTATGTTATAACGTATCGGGCCATCTGATCCTTTTCTAATCGGAGCCGGCGCAGATGTCACCCAAGGTTGCACTCTTCCTCGCAGCAAGCTTTTCAGTCCTGGCCGGGACCGCCCGCGCCGAGGCGGGCTTAGAGCCCATTGTGCAGGAGCTGATCGTCACCGCCGACCCCCTGGGTCGCTCGGGAGACGAGGTCATCTCCAATGTGGAGATTCTCAGCGGAGACACCCTGGCCCAGCGCCGCCAGGCCACCTTGGGTGAGACCCTGGTCAGCCTCCCGGGCGTCACCTCCGACGCCTTTGGCGGCGGGGCGAGCCGACCGGTCATTCGTGGCCAGACGGCGCCCCGGGTGAAGATTCTCAGCGATGGCGCCAGCCTGTTTGACGCCTCCGACGTGTCCCCCGACCACGCCGTCTCCGGCGAGCCCTTGCTGCTGGACAGTATTGCAGTGCTGCGGGGCCCGAGCGCGCTCCTCTATGGGGGCGGCGCCATTGGCGGCGCGGTTAATCTGATCGACCGCAAGATCCCCACCGCCATCCCTCCGGAGGGCGGCGAAGGGGCTGTTGAACTACGCTACGGGTCTGGGGATGACGAACGGGCCGGAGTGGTCGGCGTGACCGTCGGCCTGGGGAACTTTGCTCTGCGCCTTGAAGGGGCCAACCGTCGCACGAGCGACTACCGAACGCCCTTTTACACCCCACCTGCCCACGGCGGCGAGGACGACCACGACCATGATCACGACCATGAAGATGACGCCGCCGGCTTCGACCGCCTCGCTGGCTCCTTCAACCGCAATCGCTCGGTCACGGTGGGGGGCTCCTGGATCGGATCCAACGGCTATTTCGGCGTGGCCTATACCGAACAGGTCAGCAAGTACGGTCTGCCGGGCCACAATCACGAATACGAATCCTGCCATCCGCACGGTTCCAGCCTGCACTGCGGCGGACATGATCATGGGGGCGACGACCACGATCATGACCACGACCACTCTGATGGCCACGTCCCGATC
>NZ_JAUSBZ010000107.1 GCF_030651755.1 Phenylobacterium sp.
GATCGGGAAGCGGTTCGAGCCCATCATGGAACCCTGCAGCTTCTTCTCGCCCAGGAATGCGGCGCCCATCAGGGTGATGCTCTGGCCGACCGGGATCATGCCGATGATGTTGGCCGTGCCGCCGCGGCGCAGCATATTGAAGGCCTGCTCGGCGGTCTTGGACAGGCCGATGGCCTCGAAGGCGTGGTGCACCCCGCCCTTGGTCATTTCGAGCACTTCCTTGACCGCGTCGGTCTGGGAGGCGTCGATGAAGTCGGTTGCGCCGAACTCCATGGCCAAGTTGCCCTTGGCGGCGACCGTGTCGATGGCGATGATGCGGCCGGCGCCCGCGATGGCCGCCCCGTTGATCGCCGACAGGCCCACGCCGCCGCAGCCGATGACGGCCACGGTCTCCCCCGGACGGACGCTGGAGGTGTGCATTGCCGCGCCGACCCCCGTCATCACCGAGCAGCCGATCAGGGCGGCGCGGTCGAGCGGCATGTCCTTGCGGATCGCGACGCAGGCATGCTCGTGGATCAGCATGTATTCGGCGAAGGACGACAGATTCAGGAACTGGATCATCGGGCCGGCGGCGGTGGTCAGCCGGGGCTCTTCATCAGCGCCGCGCTTGGTATCGGGCGAGACGCAAAGTGAGAGGTGGCCCGTCAGGCAAGACTCGCAGTGACCGCAATAGGCCGAAAGGCAGGTGATAACATGGTCACCCACCTTCACGGTCCGGACTTCCGAGCCCACCTGCTCGACGATCCCGGCGCTCTCATGGCCCAGCACCGCCGGTAGCGGGTGTGGGTAGGAGCCTTCCATGAAGTGCAGATCGGAGTGGCACAGGCCCGCGGCCACGGTGCGGATCAGGACCTCATGGGGGCCTGGCTTGTTGATCTGGACATCTTCGATCTGAAGCGGCTTGCCCACTTCGCGCAGCACGGCGGCTTTCATACTGGCGTTCCCCGAACAGCGCCCGTCTTAGCGGGCGGATTATCGAAGTCCGGACATGGCCGAGACTTCCCGAGAGGCCAACCTTATCGCCGTTCACATGGCCTGCGCCAAGGGAAATTGGCGGCTCTCCTCAGGCAGTCGAAGGCGCAGCCGGTTTGAGCCGCAATAGGGTCATTCGTTTGGGCCAGGCCGCCGGCTATTTCGGCCAGCGCAGTCGGAAGTCACCCCGCGGCGGGGGGATACAACCCGCAAGTGTGGTCAACAGGTTCTCGGCGGATCCGTCGTTGAGGAAGTGGTCGGCGCCCGTCACCCGCTCGAACTGCATCGGCCGCCGCGTGCGGGTCTCGGCCACCAGGTTCTCGGCCAGCTCGATGGGCGCTAAATCGTCCTAGTTGCCGTGCACGACGGGGACCGGACCTTGATGTTCCACAGGGCCGCATGGCATGCTGTGTAGCTGGTCGGGCTGGTTGGTGACCTCCAAGACGGGATGGCGCACATCGCGGGTAATGATCTCCAGCATCCCGGCCCGACCTTCAGCAGCCGCGCGGCCGTCGGTCGGGGCTGGCGGTAATAGCCCGACAGCAGCACCAGGCCGGTCACCTTGCCGGGATTCGGGGGGCGGTCAGAGTGACGTGGCAGGTTGCTCAACCTGCATTCTTAGTTGACCCACTCTGTTCCTTAACGGGCGATCCCCATGCGTTGACGTTAGGGCCGCAGCATAGCGTTTCCGCTCGAGTTGATGGTCCGCAGCGTTGCGCAGCGCCGCGTCAATCTGCTGCTGGGTCGCGCGCGCCCGCGTCAGCGCTTCAAGCTCGGCGAGCGCCAGCGCCCGGGCCCAACGACGTCTGGGCCATGGACTTCCTGCCCGACCAGCTCTTCGACGGGCGCAAGATACGCATCCTGGCGATCATCGACACTTTCAGCCGGTTCTCGCCGGCGCTGGATCCCCGCTTCGCCTACAAGGCCTGCGACGTCGTCCGGACGCTCGAACTGGCCGGCAAAGCGGTGGGCTATCCACGGGTCATCCGCGTCGATAATGGCCCCGAATTTGTCTCCCGCGACCTCGATCTCTGGGCCTACCAGCGGGGCGTCATCCTGGACTTCAGCCGCCCTGGAAAGCCGACGGACAACGCCTTTGCGGAGTCCTTCAACGGCAAGGTCCGGCCCGAATGCTTGAACACCGCCTGGTTCATGTCCCTCGACGACGCCCGATCAAAATGCGAGGCTTGGCGTAGGGACTACAACGAACATCGTCCCCACAGCGCGATCGGCGACAAGTGCCCGATCGAGCTCATGAATGGCGTCGGGACACATGGCCCACCCGACGCCTGACCGGCGAGAAATCCCGGCCCGACCTGGTCCAAGGGTGGGGGCAAGGTCACTCATTGCCCCCCCCACGTGCGTCGACAAGCGCTTCGTCCGAGACCAGGTGGCCGGCGATCAACATGCTGCAATTGATGCGGTCCATCAGGTAGGCGCCGCTGCTGCCGGCCCACCATCGATCAAGAAAGCTCCGATGCCGGTGGCCTACGACCAGGAGGTCTGCGGCGACTTGCTCTACGAAGGCGGCAATCTCAGCAGCGGGCTCGCCGCTCCGCAACTCGGCGACCGGCTCGAGGCCAAGTTGCCGCAGCCCCGTGACGCCCTCTTCCAGCACCGCTCGGTACGCTTCCTGCTCGTGAGCGATGACTCCGGCGTACGCACCTTCGGCCAGCCGTCTTCCAGGCGTCTCTGCGGCGACCGACAAGAGAAAGACCCGGGCCCGAAGCCTCATGGCCAGCATCGCGCCCTCGCGCAGCGCGGCACGTCCCTCCACACTGCCATCGTAGGCAAGAACGATTCGACGATACATATGAACCCCCGCTTCAGACCCAAGGGTAGCCCTAGTATTTCCCGAAGGGCGCCCAATCGCACCCAACGCACCTTCGTAGGTTAATGGTTAGGGGGCTATCATCCAACAAGCGCCGCGAGGTTTGCGCCGGGGCGTTTTGATGCTAATTATTAGCTCCCTATCGACACGGATTTGTACTCGATGACCGCCAGACACGCCTTTGGACAGGCAGCGAACCTGATGAGCCGTCGTTGGCGGGCGCGCCTAGACGAGCGGCTTAAGGACACGGGCCTCTCGCAGGCGCGGTGGCTGGCGTTGTTTGAGCTATCAAGTTCGGACGGAGGGCTGACACAGCGGGATTTAGCGGATCGGCTCGGAATCGAGGCGCCGACGATCGTGCGCCAGTTGGATGACCTTGAAAGGCGCGGCCTGATTGCGCGGCGGGAGGCGCCGAATGATCGGCGAGCCAAACGCGTCACCCTCACCGCCGCGGCAGAGCCGGTCCTCGACCACATCACGAGCATTGCGGCCACGCTTCGCGACGAGTTGCTGGCGGATATTTCTGACGCCGATCTCGTCACCTGTCTGTCCGTTTTGGGACGAGTCAACCAGCGTTTGGAACAAAGATGAGCGCGGCGGATGACAACCCCGTCGCGAGCGTGAAAAGCATTCGCATCGGGCGAAAACCCTCGCGGCGCCTGCTTCTCGTCGCCGCCGTGATCGTGGCCCTCATTGCGGCCGGCGCGGTTTGGCTGCACGGGAGGGCCGGCCGGGTGTCGACCAATGACGCCCGCATTGCCGCAGATGTCATTGCGGTTTCCAGCGAGGCGGCCGGCAGGATTGTTCAGCTCGATGTCAAAGCCGGGGACCAAGTCGAGAGGGGTCAGATTCTGGTCCGCATAGAACCCCGCGACGCTCAATATAGCTTGGCGGAGATCAACGCCAACATCGCCAACCTGCGCGCGCAGCGCGCGCAGTTGTTGGCCCAGCAAAGCTTGGTGCGCAACACCGTCGGCAATCAAGCTGGGGTATCCTCCGCGACCATCGACAGCGCCCAGGCCGACTATCTGACCAAGCAGGCTGAGCTGGCCGTGGCACGGTCGGCCTTTCAGCGCACCGAAACCCTCTATGGGAAAGGGCTGGTCGCCAAGAGCCGGTTCGAGGAGGACCAGGCGCGGCTTCGGGCCGCCGAGCAAACTGCCGTCCGCGCCCGCGCCGCGATCTCCGGCGCGAAGGCGAGCGCCGAGGTCACCCAGACGGGCCTCCAGCAGGTGCAGGTGATCGCCGAGCAGATTGCGAGCGTCGACGCCCAGATCGACGCGCTGGCTGCGCGGCGTGAACAGCAGCGGCTCGATCTCGGACGGCGACAGATCGTGGCGGCCTTCGATGGGGTCATCGATCAGACCGTTGTCGATCCGGGCGAGTACGTCTCGCCGGGCTCGCGCATCCTGCTCTATCACGACCCGCATACCGTCTGGGTCGATGTGAACGTCAAGGAGACGGAGTTCCGTAAACTGAAGGTTGGCGCGTCGGCCAAGGTGAAGGTGGACGCCTATCCCGGCCGCACGTTTGAGGCCAAGGTTCAGCGCCTGGGGGGCGCCGCTACGAGCCAGTTCGCGCTACTGCCCAACCCCAATCCGAGCGGCAACTTCACCAAGGTCACCCAACGGCTGCCCGTGAGGCTGGCGATCACCCAACAGCAGAATCTCCTCCGGCCGGGGATGATGGCCGAGGTCACGATCGATGTCACAGACTGAGGCCCTGTTCGCGCGCTATGGGTCGATGTACCGCTGGCTCGCGACGGCGGCGGCCATGGTCTCGGCGATCGCGGTGGTGCTTTCATCCACCATCGTCAACGTGGCTGTTCCGGCAATCATGGGCCAGTTCGGCATCGATCAGACCCGGGTGCAGTGGCTCGCCACCGGCTTTCTCGCCGCAATGACGGTCACCATGCTGCTCTCTGCCTG
>NZ_JAUSBZ010000109.1 GCF_030651755.1 Phenylobacterium sp.
GGATCCTTCATGTCGATCCAGAACATGGTCATGCCCTTGTGCTTGGGCGCGTCCGGATTGGTGCGGCAGATGACGATGCCGAAATCGGAGAACTGGGCCCCGGTGGTCCACACCTTCTGGCCGTTGATGATCCAGTCGCCCGACCCGTCCGGCGCGCGCTCGGCCCGGGTGCGGGCGCCGGCCACGTCGGAGCCGCCCGAGGGTTCGGAGAAGAGCTGGCACCAGATCTCCTCGCCGCGCATGGCGGGGCCCACGAAGCGTTTCTTGGTCTCTTCGTCGGCGAAGGTCATTACCGTGGGCACGCACATGCCCAGGCCGATCTGGAACGGATTGCCCGGGGTCGGGAAGGCGGATTCTTCCTGGCCGAAGATCACCTGCTGGATGGGATTGCCCCCCTGTCCGCCCCATTCCTTGGGCCAGGTGATGCAGGCGTAGCCGGCGGCGGCCTTCTTGGCCTGCCAAGCCTTGGACGCGGCCAGACCGTCGCTGGATTCGCCCAGCGGATCAGGCTCGCCTTCGCGTTTCTTGGGCGCATTGGCGGTGAGCCAGTCGCGAACCTGCTGGCGGTAGGCGGCCTCTTCGGGGGTGTCTTTGAAGTCCATGGTGCTGATCCCTGTCAGGCGGCGGCGTTACGACGTTCAAGCTGGCTGACCAGCCGTTCCTTCCAGACCCGCGGCGCGCCCGCCACGAGGGAAAGCTGGCGCGAGCGCCGGTAGTGCAGATGACAATCCATCTCCCAGGTGAAGCCGATGCCTCCGTGGGTTTGGATGTTTTCCTTTGAGGCGAACCAGTAGGCCTCGGAGCCGGCGATCCGTGCGGCGCTGGCGGCCACAGGCAGTTCCGGCGCGCCGGTGTTGAGCGCCCAGGCGCCGTAATAGGCGTTGGAGCGGGCCAGCTCGTTCTTCACATAGATGTCGGCCAGCTTGTGCTTGATGGCCTGGTAGGAGCCGATCAAGCGACCGAAGGCGTAACGCTCCAGGGCGTAGGACTTGGCCATTTCCAGGCAGCGGTCGGCGCCGCCGCATTGTTCGAAGGCCAGCAGGACCGCGGCGCGGTCATTGATCTGTTCCAGAAGGTCAAAGCCTTGACCCGCCTCGCCAAGCCGCTTGACCGGCGTGTCCTTGAAGGACAGCCGCGCCGCATCCCGGGTGGGATCCAGGGTCTTGAGCGCGTCACGCGTCACCGAAGCGTCGGTGAGGTCGGCGATGAACAGGCCAGGCTTTCCGTTCTCCTTGGCCAGGACCAGGGCGACGGTGGCGATGTCGCCATCGGTCACCGGCAACTTCACGCCATTCAGCCTGCCGCCCTCGACGGTGGCTTGCAGGGTGGAGGCGGTGGTCACGCCGGGGCCCTCCGAGACCGCCATGGCGCCGATCACTTCACCGGCGGCGATGCGGGGCAGGAGGTAGGCCTTCTGCTCTTCGGAGCCGGCCAGCATGACGCCTTCGGCGAGGAAGTAGACCGTGGAGGCGAAGGGGATGGGGGCGACAGCGCGGCCGAGCTCCTCGGCGATCACGCACAGCTCCAGCCGCCCAAGGCCCAGGCCATTGTACTCTTCGGGAATGGCCGCGCCGAGCCAGCCCTGCTCGCCCACCGCCTTCCAGAGATCCTCGTCGTGGGACCTGGCGTCCTCATCCAGGACCTTGCGGACGCGGCTCGTGGGGCAGTGGGCCTCCAGGAACTTTCGCGCCTCGTTCTTCAGAAACTTCTGGTCGTCGGAAAAATCGAAATTCATGCCCGTCTTGTCCCGCCGTGTTCACGGCGTCTGCGTTTCCCTGAAATTCCACCATACGCATCGCAGCCGGCGTGGAAAGATTGACCTCGCGTCAAGGATTTCAGCGTCTTATGGCCGGAAATCAGTATCGGTGGGTGCGTATGGCCAAGGCTGTCTTCCAACGTAATCAAAAGGTGTGGGTCGAAAGCGTCGGCGCCTGGGCTGTGATCGAGAAGATCGTGCCCGTCTGGGCGCGCGGCTTCGACGAACCCGTGCGCGTGACCTATGACGTGGGCCTTGGCCGCGACTTCCACGCCCATGAACTCCGCGCCGAGCAATCCAGTCACGATCTCGTCAACGATGACGAGCCGGACTGGCGCCTGCTGCGGGCGCGCAACAAGTGGCAGACGGCGGATGACTGTCCGCACCACCCGTTCCCGGGCACCTATCCGGTGGTGGTGACCGACAAGGCCGATTGGGGCGGCTGGCGGGTGCCGGGCGCCGAATACGA
>NZ_JAUSBZ010000122.1 GCF_030651755.1 Phenylobacterium sp.
GTGCCGAACCCCTTATCGGCTAAGGGGTTGGGAGCATACCTTGGCTTCTAGAGCCGGCCATGTAACCCCCGCTGAGGTTACGACTCGGACGCCAATCCTGACGCGCTTACCTAAGGTCAGGCTGTCGCCGGCGCTGTAACGACAAGCCAAGGCGTCTCTTTTTGACGATACCGCGGTTTCTAATCCGCGGCGGGCCCCGCGCCAGGGTTTTGCCGGGGCTGCGATCCATCCGGCTCCTTGGGCCAAGACGGCGCAGCCTGAAGAATCAGGAGGTGTCGCCCAAATGCCGCTGGTCAGCGGGGGCGCCACTCCTCATCCAGCAGGGCGTAGACATAGGTGTCGCGCCATTCAGCCGCGATCTTCCGGTCCTTGCGCAGCCGTCCTTCCCGGCGGAGACCGAGCTTCTCCATGACGCGGTAGGACCCGATATTGCGGACGTCACAGCTCGCCACGATCCGGTGCAGGCCAAGCACGCCGAAGCCCATGTCGATCATCGCCCGGCCGGCCTCGGTGACCAGGCCCAGTCCCCAAAGGTCCCGGCGCAGCACATAGCCCATCTCCACGGTGGCGTTGGGGATGTCCCTCAGGTGCAGGGCGATGGACCCCACCACCTGGGCCTCGGACTTCAGCTCGATGGCCAGGCCCAGGTCGAGCCTTGGCCAGGTCGCCTGCTGCTCCAGGGCGCGGGCCATGAAGGCGGCGGTCTCCTCCGGGCTGTTGGGACCCCAGGGCATGAACTGGGTCACCTCGGGATCGGCCGCATAGGCGTGGACCGCCTCGGTGTCCTCCAGCCGGAAGTCCCGCAGGATCAGGCGTTCGGTCTCCAGGCGCTCGGGGCGCTGGGGGGCGGTGAGGTCGGGGGGCGTCACTCTTTTCTCCAGGCTTGGGCCGCCAGGAACCGAGGACACGCGACCCCGGCCTTGCGGCGGGGTCGGGACAGATCGAGCGCTAGGCGCGCAGGCGAACGTCCTTACGACCCCGGAAGGGACGACAGGGGCGATTGCCGAGGTGCGAAGCGAGGATCATGGCGGAGAGCCTATCAAGGCGAGCCCCGCGAGGCCAACCTCTGAGGCGGCGGGGCGAGTCTGCTCATCAAGGAAAAGAAGGGATGGTGGACGCGACAGGGATTGAACCTGTGACCCCCTCGATGTCAACGAGGTGCTCTCCCGCTGAGCTACGCGTCCATAAGGGCGGCCCCTTTCGGGGACGGGAAGGGCGGCGGTATAACGGTCGGCCAGCCCCTGTGCAAGGGCTGAAAGGCGCCCGCGAGGCCGACGCCTCAGGCGGCCATCATCCGCTCCACCTCGGCGACGATCTCGCGCAGGTGGATGGGTTTGGACAGGACCTTGGCGCCGGCGGGGGCTGAATCCCCTGCGGCCAGTGCCACGGCGGCGAAGCCGGTGATGAACATGATCCGCAGGGCCGGATTGCGGGCGGCCGCCAGGCGGGCGACCTCGATTCCGTCCATGCCTGGCATGACAATGTCGGTGAGCAGCAGGTCCCAGTCCTGATCCAGCACCGAGGCCGCCTCCTCGCCATCGGCGCAGGCGCGAACCTCATAGCCGGCCCGCTCCAGGGCCCTGGCCAGGAACCCCCGCAGGGAGTCGTCGTCCTCGGCGAGAAGAATGCGGGGCATGGGCGCTTCCAGGGCGTCGTCTTTCATAGACGCGAGCATAGAGGCCGGTTTGTAAATCCCCGATGAACTGCTCGCCCGATCCGTTTGACCCTTTGGGCGGCGCATCGTCATATGGTCGCCATGTCCGCGGTCGAGCCCATTGATGTCATAGAGCCGGCCCCGGCGAGGCCGGCCGGCTTCGAGCTGCGCCGGGCCGCGCCGCCCGGAACCCCGCCGCCGACGCCGGTGATCTTCGCCTCACCTCACTCTGGCCGGCTCTATCCCGACGACATGATGGCCGCCGCCGCCCTCGACGCCCGGGCGATCCGTCGCTCTGAGGACGCCTTTGTCGATCAGTTGGTGGAGGCCGCGCCCACCGCCGGCGCGGCCCTGATCACCGCCAGCTACGCCCGGGCCTATATTGATGTGAACCGGGACGCCTTCGAGCTCGACCCCGGCATGTTCGTCGACGAGCTGCCCGACTTCGCCCGCAGCCGCACCGCCCGGGTGGCCGCAGGCCTGGGCGCCATCGCCAAGGTGGTCTCCGAAGGCCAGGAGATCTACGCCCGCAAGCTGACCTTCGCCGAAGCGCAAGACCGGATCGACGGGGCCCACCGCCCCTATCATGCCGCCCTGTCCCAGCTGATCAGCGAGGCCCAGGCCGCCCACGGGGTGGCCATATTGGTGGATTGGCACTCCATGCCCTCAGCCGCAGCCAAGGCGGCCGGGGCCGGTGGCTGCGATATGGTGCTGGGGGACCGGTTCGGGGCCTCCTGCGCCAACACTCTGACCCGCATGGTCGAGCTGGAGCTGGAAACTCGGGGGTACCGCGTGGTGCGCAACACCCCCTACGCCGGCGGCTACACCACCGAGCACTACGGGCGACCGACCCGCCGGGTCCACGCCCTGCAGATCGAGTTGAACCGGGCGCTGTATCTGGATGAAGAGGCCCTGGCGCCCACGGCGGCCTTCGCCCAACTCCGTGAGGACATTCAGGCCCTGACGGCGGCCCTGACGGCCGAGGACTGGTCTCGGCTACGCTGAGCGTAAAGCCGCCCCCGCAGCATAAAAAAAGGCCGCGCTCGAAAGCGCGGCCAGTTCATTAGGGAGGAAACGCCCAGGAAGGGCAGAGACGTCCGGAGACGCCTCACGTTCAAAATCTACGGTGCGGCGCACAAAAGAACAAGGGATAAATTGTCGCATTTGCGAACACCCTCCTGATCTCAATAGGTTTTTTAGCTATTTCAAGGGGATGGTGCGCCGCGATCACGGTAGATTTCGTGTTGCAACGCACAAGGCCGAGTGCGCTATGCGCCAGCCTGTCATGACTTCGCTCTAGCCGTGGGGCGTCTTGTCCCCTAAAAGCCGCCGCTTCCGGAAAAGGTTTCCCATGTCGCTGCGCAACATCGCCATCATCGCCCACGTTGACCACGGTAAGACGACCCTCGTCGACCAGCTTCTCGCCCAGTCGGGTGTGTTCCGAGCCAATGAGGCGACCGTCGAACGCGCCATGGACTCCAATGACCAGGAGCGCGAGCGCGGGATCACCATCCTGGCCAAGTGCACCAGCGTGCTCTGGAACGGCAAGGCCGGCGAGACGCGGATCAACATCATCGACACCCCTGGCCACGCCGACTTCGGCGGCGAGGTGGAGCGGATCCTGGGCATGGTGGACGGCTGCGTCCTGCTGGTGGACGCCGAAGAGGGTGTCATGCCCCAGACCAAGTTCGTCCTGGGCAAGGCCCTGAAGATGGGCCTCAAACCCATCCTCTGCCTGAACAAGGTCGACCGGCCCCACGCCGATCCCGACCGCATCCTCAATGACGCCTTTGACCTCTTCGCCGCCATCGGCGCCAGCGACGAGCAGCTGGACTTCCCGCACATCTACGCCAGCGGCAAGAACGGCTGGGCGACGATGGACATGGCCCAGCCCAACGACAACCTGGGGCCGCTGTTCGACCTGATCGTCGAACACGTGCCCGAGCCCAAGGCCGTGGCCCGGGCCGACGAGCCCTTCCAGATCCTGTCGGTGCTGATCGAAAGCGATCCCTTCCTGGGCCGCCTGCTGACCGGGCGCATCGAGTCGGGCAAGGCCGTGCCGGGTCTGGCCATCAAGGCCCTGTCGCGGGACGGCAAGGAAATCGAGCGTGGCCGCATCACCAAGGTGCTCGCCTTCCGCGGCCTGAAGCGCCAGCCCATTGAAGACGCCGAGGCCGGCGACATCGTCGCCATTGCGGGCCTGTCCAAGGCCACCGTGGCCGACACCCTCTGCGCGATCGACGTCAACGAGGCCCTGCCGGCCCAGCCCATCGACCCGCCCACCATCTCCATGACCGTCTCGGTCAATGACAGCCCCCTGGCCGGCCGCGAAGGCGACAAGGTCCAGAGCCGCGTCATCGCCGCCCGCCTGCTGAAGGAGGCGGAGTCCAATGTCGCCATCCGGGTGACCGAAACCGCCGAAAAGGACGCCTATGAGGTGGCCGGCCGCGGCGAACTGCAGCTGGGCGTGCTGATCGAAGGCATGCGCCGCGAGGGCTTCGAACTGTCCATCAGCCGCCCGCGGGTGGTCTTCCAGAACGATCCGGAAACCGGCGAGCGCCTCGAGCCCATCGAAGAGGTGATGATCGATGTGGATGACGAGTTCTCCGGGATCGTCATCGAGAAGCTGTCGGCCCGCAAGGCCGAGCTGAAGGACATGGGCCCCTCGGGCGCCGGCAAGACGCGGATCAGCCTGATGGCGCCGTCCCGCTCGCTGATCGGCTATCAGGGCGAGTTCCTCACCGACACCCGCGGCTCGGGCGTGCTGAACCGCGTGTTCAGCCACTATGAGCCCTACAAGGGCGCCATCGACGCCGGCCGCAAGGGCGTGCTGGTGGCCAATTCCGACGGCGAGACCGCCGCCTTCGCCCTGTGGAACCTGGAAGACCGCGGCACCATGTTCGTCGGCGCCGGCGAAAAGACCTATCAGGGCATGATCATCGGCGAGAACGCCCGGTCTGACGACCTGGACGTCAATCCGATGAAGGCCAAACAGCTGACCAACGTCCGGGCCTCGGGCAAGGATGAGAGCATCCGCCTCACCCCGCCGCGGCGCCTGACCCTCGAACAGGCCATCGCCTATATCGAGGAAGACGAGCTGGTCGAGGTGACGCCGAAGAACATCCGTCTGCGCAAGAAGGTCCTGAACCCGAGCTTCCGCAAGAAGCGCGTCAAGGAAGACTAGCGCTCCAGCCCGTCAGGGCTCCAGGATCGTTCCATGCCTGACGCCACCATCGCAGCCCTGCCGACCACCATCTTCGAGGAGATGAGCGGCCTGGCGCGGACGCATGGCGCGATCAATCTTGGCCAGGGCTTTCCCGACGATCCTGGGCCTGAAGCCCTGCGTCGCCGGGCGGCTGAGGCGGTGCTGGACGGCTACAACCAGTATCCGCCCATGGCGGGCCTGCCCGAGCTGCGGGCCGCCGTCGCCGCCCACTATCGCCGGACCCAGGGCCTTGAGCTCGATCCCGCCTGCGAGGTGGTGATCACGTCGGGCGCCACCGAGGCCCTGGCGGCGACCTTTCTCGCCCTGATCGAGCCGGGCGACGAGGTCATCGTCTTCCAGCCCCTCTACGACGCCTATCTGCCGCTGATCCGCCGGGCCGGCGGCGTGCCGAGGCTGATCTCGCCTTCGCCGCCCCACTGGCGGTTCACGCGGTCGATGATTGAGGCTGTGATCACACCCAGGACCCGCTTTGTGGTGCTGAACAATCCGGTCAATCCCACCGGCGTGGTGGTCCCGGACCCAGACCTCGCCCTGCTGGCTGAAATCTGTGTGGCCCACGACCTGATCGCCATCTGCGACGAGGTCTGGGAGCAGGTGGTCTTCGCACCCGCCGTCCATCGCCCACTGATGGGATTTCCCGGCATGGCCGGGCGCTGCGTGAAGATCGGCTCAGCCGGCAAGATGTTCGGCCTGACCGGCTGGAAGGTCGGCTTCCTCTGCGCCGCAGAGCCCCTGGCCCGCCACCTGGCCAAGGCCCATCAGTTCCTGACCTTCACCACCCCGCCCAATCTGCAGGTCGCCGTGGCCTTCGGTCTGGAGACAATGGACGATTGGTGGAAGCAGATGCCAGCCCGCCTCGCCGCCAGCCAGCAGCGCCTGGCGAGCGCCCTGAC
This sequence comes from Phenylobacterium sp., assembly GCF_030651755.1. Classification (GTDB taxonomy): domain Bacteria; phylum Pseudomonadota; class Alphaproteobacteria; order Caulobacterales; family Caulobacteraceae; genus Phenylobacterium. Next base: position 5,774 of record NZ_JAUSBZ010000122.1, read on the forward strand.
CCGAGAGGGATTTGCGGTCCTGGCCTCCCAGGGGACCTACTTCCTGAATGTGGATCTGGCGGCCTCGGGCGTCGGAATGGGCGACCGTGACTTCGCGCGTCTGGCGGTGGAGCAGGCCGGCGTCGCGACCATCCCGGTCTCTGCCCTCTACGAGACTGATCCCGTGGCCACAATCCTGCGACTATGCTTCGCCAAGGCCGACGCCACCCTGGACGAGGCCGCCCAGCGGCTGGGCCGCGCCCGCGACCTGGCGCACCGCCCATAATTGTACCCGGGTAATATTGACGCGACTTTTTACCCGGGTCATAAAGCGGCCATGTTCCTCGCCGCTGTTCCCAACCTCGACTCCGCAGCCGTTTCCTCGGCCCTCCGCGCCGCCTTCGGCCAGGCTGAGATATCCCCGCTGTCGCCGGTGACGGGCGGCCTCTCCGGCGCCCGACTTTTTCGCCTGGAGGCCGAAGGCCGCCCCTGGCTTCTGCGCATAGATGGCGCGCGCGACGTGTTCCGCGATCCGGTCCGCTGGCATCAGTGCATGCACATCGCCGCAGAGGCCGGGCTGGCCCCGGCTGTGCGGCATGCCGACCCTGACAGCGGCGTCACCATCACAGCCTTTGTGGAGGGCCGCCCCCTCGCCGAGGGCTACGAGGTCCCGAGGACGACGATGATCGGCGCCGCTGGCGATCTGGTGCGCCGGCTCCATGCGTCTCCGCCCTTCCCGCCGCTGGTCGACTACATGGATGGCATGGCCGCCGTCATCGGCGAGCTCCGCACCACAGGTCTCATCGCAGAGGGGACGCTTGATGCGGAGCTCGCTGGCTATGACGCCCTCGACCGGGCCTATCGTGGCCTGCGCCCAGAACAGGTCTCGAGCCACAACGACCTCAACCCCCGCAACATCCTGCACGATGGGGTGAGGCTCTGGCTGATCGACTGGGAGTCCGCTTTTTTGGCAGATCGCTATGTGGATCTGGCGAGCCTGGCCAATGTCATGGTCCGCGACACCCCCGAGCTTGACCTCCTGACGGCCGCATATTTCGGGCGCGCGGCCACCCAGGCCGAAGCTGCGCGTCTCTTCCTCGCGCGGCAGGTGAACCACGTCTTCTATGGCGTGATGTTTCTCTCTGGGGCGGCGGCTGAGCGGCCCGGAGCACGGATCGCCCCTGAAGCCGTCGAAGCGGACCTGGCCGATATCCACCATGCTCTGTCGGAGGGGCGCTTTGAACTCGACGCCTGGGACGGTCGGATCGCCTACGGCCTCGCCAGATTGAGGGCGGCGAGGAGCAACCTCGCCAGCCCGCTCTTTGCCGAAGCCGTCAGGCTGGCGCGGTAGGTTGAGCGACACGCTCCATATAGACGTCGAGGTCGTCGTGGCCGGTGACCACGAAACCCCGCCGGTCATAGAGGCGCTGGGCGTCGCTCTGGCGCAGGACCGTCAGAATCACCCGCGCGCCCACGGCGTCCGCCTCGGCCAGCAGGCCATCCAGTATGGCGCTGCCCAGGCCCCGCCCCTGCCAGCGGGGATCGAGGTAGAAGTGCTCCAGCTTCAGGACCCCGGCCTCGACCTCGTAGAAGGCGACGCAGCCGGCCATCTCGCCGTCCACCTGGATCAGTCGGGTGGTTTCGGGGCGATAGGTGTCCGCAAACCAGGCCCGCGCCCGCTCCGGGTTGAAACGACCGATGCGGTTGAAGCTGTCGGCCATGACCGCCAGACGCAGTTCGGTCAGGACCGAAAGGTCCTCGGCCTTCGCCGGCGCAAAGGCGAAGGCCGGGACGCTCATCTTCAGCAGGTGGAGCCGCCATCGACGACGATGGCTTGGCCGGTCATCCAGGAGCCGGCCTTCGAGGCCAGGAACACCGCGGCGCCGGCGATGTCGTCGGGCTCGCCCAGACGGCGCAGGGGATTGTTGGCGCTGGAGCGCTTCTCGGCCTCCGGCGTGTCCCACAGGGCCTTGGCGAAGTCGGTCTTCACAAGGCCGGGCGCGATGCAGTTGACGCGGATATTGTCCGGGCCAAGCTCGACCGCCAGGTTGCGGGCCAGCTGGAAGTCGGCGGCCTTGGAGATGTTGTAGGCGCCGATGCCGGTGGAGCCGCGCAGGCCGCCGATGGACGAGATGATGATCACCGCCCCGTCGCGGCGCTCGCGCATCTGCGGCGCGGCCATCTGGATCAGCCAGTTGTTGGCGATGATGTTGTTGTCGAGGATCTTGCGGAAGGCGTCGTCCTGGATCCCCGCCATGGGGCCGAAATAGGGGTTGGTGGCGGCGTTGCAGACGACGATGTCGATCTTGCCAAAGGCCTTGTTGGTCTCGTCCACCAGGCGCTGCAGATCTTCCTTCGAGGAGATTGAGGCCGGCACGGAGATCGCCGCGCCCGGATGCTTTTCGTTGATAGCCGCGGCCACCTCGTCGCAGGGCCCGGCCTTGCGCGAGGAGATCACCACCTTGGCGCCATGGTCGGCCATGCGCTCGGCGATCGCCTTGCCGATGCCGCGGGAGGATCCCGTGATCACGGCCACCTTGCCGGTGAGATCGAACAGTTCCATGGCGCGTCTTCCCCAAATGAAATGCTTGTTTGAATGGCCGCCATTTGCGGCGCCCCTCGACGCTGGGTCAAGCCGGCGCCTGGGGCTTCAGGCGCAAAGCGGGCGCCCGCCCATGTCCAGGTGGAAGTGGTCGAGGTGGGCGTCGTTGTATTCCGGCGACAGGGTGGTCAGGAACACCTTGCAGGCGCCGTCGCGGACCTGCCGCAGGAAGACGCCCTTGGGCCCAGGGTCATCCCAATGGTCCTTCACCCGGACCACCTCTCCGTTGGCCAGCCTGAAACCCGAGACATCCAGGGCGTTGGCGCTGGCGTGTTCGCTGGGGGGGCCTGCCTGCTGCCCATAGATTCTGCGGCAGGAGAATGATCCGAAGTGCTCCACCGCCACGACGGCATGTCCCAGGGTGTCAAACGCCGCCGGCTGCACCACCTGACGCTCCCAGATCGCCACGGCCAGGGCCTGCTTGCAGGTCATGACCGCATCATTTGGGGCCAGAGGCGCCATCCCTCCAGTGAACTGGATGGCGTCCCTCACCGAGCAAAATCCGTCCTCGGTCTCAGGCGCAATCTGATAGGTCAGCCCCCCATTGGCCAGTACGGCCCGGCAGGCCGCAGCGTCCTGGCCCGTGCGGGCGGCCTTGGCCTTGGTGGCGGCGCCCACCGGATCGATGACGCTCAACGGTTTCCAGGGCAGGTGCTGGTCGGGGATGACGCGCTCAGCCACCAGGGCCAGAACCATGACCAGGACCCAGAGGATGGCCAGCCCCACCAGCCGGGCGACCAGAGTCTGCCGGCGCGCATGGTCTTCGACCTGCGGATGACGGGGTGCGCGATAGCCGGCCATGAACCTGTGGGGGACGCCTTGGGAGACCCGGACCTTAGCCGCAGGACGGTCCGGAGGCGACCCATGGTCTCGCCCCCCCACGGACTCTCTAACGGCAGATGGCGAAACGCCCGTAATCGAGGTGCAGGTGGTCGGCGTGAGCGGCGTTGTAGTCGGGACTGAGCACGGCTCGGAAATAGTCGCAGGCGCCGGTGCGCAAGGCCCGCATCAGGGTTCCCCCGTCATTGTCATCGTTGAAATCGCCGATGACGCTCAGTCGCTGGCCGTCCTCCAGCACCAGGGCCGAGACATCCAGGGCGTTGGCGCTGGCGTGCTCGCTCACACGGCCCTCTCTGCGGCCATAGACATTGCGACAGGCGAAGACGCCGTAGTGCTCCACCCGGGCGACATCGGTCTCCATCACCCGGCGGGTCGCAGGTCCCAGAACATGCCGGTCCCAGAAGGCGTAGGACAGGGCAAGGGGGCAGGTCATAACCGGGGCGGCCGGGGCCAGCGGCGTCACCCCGTCCCTCAGGCGCAGGGTGTTGGTCAGGGGGCAGTCGCCGGTGGTCCGGTCCGGCTCCTCGGTGAATTCGACCCCGCCGGCCGCCAGAACCTCGCGGCACAGGTCCGGATCTGCCGCGGCGCGCCGGAACTTGGCCGTTGTCGCAAGCCCGGGCGGGTCGCTGAGGGCCAGCGGCTTCCAGGGCAGATCCTGCGGTGGGGCGAAGGCGTCGATGGCCCAGGCGAGCGCGATCGTCACCAGGAGGCCGTCCAGCACCAGAGCCCAAAGGCCGCCGAAGGCCAGGGCCTCGGGCGAGGCCGGCTTCAGTGAAGGGAGCCAGGGGGGAAGGGTCACGGCCTGATCAACGGCCGGAAATGGCTCAGGTTCACCCGGCAGAGGGAAATCGGCGCCCAAGCCGGCGCCATAGGGTTATGATCGGCGCGGGTTCAAGGGGGGCGATGATGGGCATTCTGAGCAAGGCGGCGCTGGGGGTCGGAGTGGCCGTGGCGGCGATCATCGCCGTCGTGGCGGTGCGCACAGCGCTCTATGAGCCCCCCGTCCTGGCTGCGGCGACCGATCTGGAACTGGCCTCGGCCCCGGCCTTTGACCTGCAGGGCGCCGCCGGTCGCCTCGCCCAGGCCATCACCTTCCAGACGGTCAGCCACCAGGACGCCGCCGACAACCAGTTGGCCCAGTGGGACGCCCTGCACGCCTGGCTGCAGGCGACCTATCCCCGCGCCCACGGCGCCATGAGCCGCGACGTGGTGGCCGGTCACACCCTGGTCTACACCTGGGCCGGGTCGGACGAGAGCCTCGATCCCATCGTGCTGATGGCTCACCAGGACGTGGTGCCCGCCGACGCCGCGGAGGGTTGGACCCATCCGCCGTTCGAAGGCGTGATCGCCGATGGGGCGGTCTGGGGCCGTGGGGCCATCGATGACAAGGGCTCGCTGATCGGGCTGTTCGAGGCCATCGAAGCCCTGGCCGGCGCCGGTTTTCAGCCCCGTCGCACCGTCATCCTGGTCAGCGGCCATGACGAGGAGGTGGGCGGCGGCGGCGCGGCCGCGGCCAATGATCTGCTGAAATCCCGCGACCTCTCGGCCCAGTTCGTCCTCGACGAAGGCCTGCTGGTGGTGGCCGACAATCCCCTGACCGGCGGGCCGGCCGCCCTGATCGGGGTGGCGGAGAAGGGCTATGCGACCCTGGTGGTCACGGCCGCCTCCGAGGGCGGCCACTCCTCGGCCCCCCCGCCGCAGACTGGCGTCTCCACCCTGGCCCGCGCCGTCACCGCGATCACCGAGCGCCCCTTCCCCATGCGCCTGCAGGGTCCGGGCGCCGACATGCTGCATGTCCTGGGGGCCGGGTCTGGCCTGCCCATGCGCGCGGCGCTGGCCAACACCTGGGCCACTGAGCCGCTGATCGTGCGCCAGATGGCCGCGACGCCTGCGGGCGCGGCCCTGCTGCACACCACCATCGCGCCGACCATGCTGCAGGGCAGCCCGAAGGAAAATGTCCTGCCCCGGGACGCCAGGGCCTGGATCAACTACCGGATCGCTCCGGGGGACACCTCGCAGGATGTCCTGGAGCGGGCCAAGGCCGCCGTCGGCGACCTGCCGGTGACCTTCGCCTGGGCCCGACCGCCCCAGGAGCCCTCAGCGGTCTCCTCCACAGATTCCGACGGCTGGAAGGTGATTTCGGCGCTCGCCGCCGATGTGACTGGCGCGCCGGTGGCGCCGGGCCTGGTCACCGCCGGCACCGACAGCCGATTCCTCGCCGAGGTGGCGCAGGACACCTATCGCTTCCAGCCGATCACGCTGAGCATGGCCGAGACGGCGATGATCCACGGGGTTGATGAGCGCATGACGCTCACCAATCTGGAACGAATGGTGCAGTTCTATGCGCGGCTGATCGCGACAGCGGCGCGCTGACCCCTTGCGGCGGGGCGCTGCAAGTCGCACGTTCCGCCCCACTGATGAATCTAGGAGAGCGTAATGGGTTTCCGTCTCGAAGATGAAGACGACGACGATAAGGGCCGCCTTCCCGATATGCCGATGAGCGCCGGGCCGGTGCAGAACGCCCTGTTCAAGTCGCGCACGGTCCTCATCTTCGGCGAGATCGACATGCGGCTGGCCGAGCGCGTCTCGGCCCAGCTGCTGGCCCTGGCCTCGGACGGCAAGGGCGACATCAAGGTCTTCGTCAACTCGCCAGGCGGCCACGTGGAAAGCGGCGATACCGTCCACGACATGATCCGCTACTGCGGTCCGCAGGTGAAGGTGATCGGCACCGGCTGGGTGGCCAGCGCCGGCGCCCACATCTTCCTGGGCGCCACCAAGGAAAACCGCTTCTGCCTGCCCAACACGCGGTTCCTGCTGCACCAGCCCATGGGCGGCGTGCGGGGCCAGGCTTCGGACATTCAGATCGAAGCCGAGGAGATCGTAAAGATGCGTGAGCGGGTCAACCGCATCATCGCCCGCGAGACCGGCCAGCCCTATGACAAGGTGGTCACCGACACCGAGCGCAATTTCTGGATGAACGCCGAGAAGGCCGTCGAGTACGGCCTGGTCTCGAAGATCATCGAGAACGCGACGGCGGTCTAGGATGGGCCCCTGGTGGAAGGGGGCGGTGGTCTACCACATCTACGTCCGCAGCTTCTTCGACAGCGACGGCGACGGCCATGGCGACCTTGCGGGCGTCATGGCCAAGCTGGACTATCTGAAAAGCCTCGGGGTCGATGCGATCTGGCTCTCCCCCATCCACCCCTCGCCCAATCGCGACTGGGGCTATGACGTCGCCGACTATGACGACGTCCATCCCGACTATGGCTCGGTGGCCGACTTCCAGGCCCTGACCCAGGCCGCCCACGCCCTGGGCATGAAGGTGCTGCTGGACGAGGTGCTGTCGCACACCTCCGACGAGCACCCCTGGTTCGCCGCCAGCCGCGACGAGGGGGCCGAGGGCGACAAGGCCGACTGGTATGTCTGGGCTGATCCCGCCGATGACGGGACCGCGCCAAACAACTGGCTGAGTGTCTTCGGCGGCCCTGCCTGGGCCTATCAGCCGGCGCGACGCCAGCACTATCACCACAAGTTCCTGCGCCAGCAGCCCAAGCTGAACTGGCGCCAGCCCGGCGCCAAGGAAGCCGCGCTGAAGGTGCTGGACACCTGGCTGGCCCGGGGCGCCGACGGCTTCCGCCTGGATGTGGCCAACGCCTTTCTCCATGACGCCGCCCTGACCGACAATCCGGCCATCCCGCCGGCCGAGCGGACCAGGGCCGACTGGGGCCACGCCAGCGACATGCAGCGGCACCTGTTCGACTCCAACCTGCCGGAGAACATCCCCCTGCTGGACGAGGTCCGCCGTCGGGTGGAGGCCCATGGCCCCGACCGCTTCGTGTTTGGCGAGTTCTCAGAGGAAGAAAAACGCTGCGGCGCCTATTGCGCCCCCGACGAGGGGCTGCATTCGGCCTACACCTTCGTCCTGCTCAAGGCCCGGCGGATGGCCGCCCAGGTGTTCAAGGACCACTACCAGACCCTGGCCGCCCATCCGGCCCACTGGCCGACCATCTCATTCTGCAATCACGATGTGGCCCGGACGGTGACCCGGTTCGGCGGACCCGAGGCCGGGCCGCCGTTGGCCAAGCTGATGCTGGCCCTGCTGATGGCCCTGCGCGGCACCATCCTGCTCTATCAGGGCGAGGAGTTGGGCCTTCCCGAGGCCGAGCTCACCCGTGGAGAGCTGCGCGATCCGGTGGGGGATCTCTACTGGCCCATCGCCAAGGGCCGGGACGGGGCGCGAACCCCCATGCCCTGGCAGTCTGAAGCCGCCCATCTGGGCTTTTCCAACGGATCGTCCTGGCTGCCGGCCGCCGAGACCCACCGGCCCCTCGCCGTCGATCGTCAGGAGCTGGATCCCAAGTCCACCCTCGCCTTCGCCCGCCAGATGATCACCCTGCGCAAGGCCTCCCGCGCCCTGACCCACGGGGAGATCACGTTCCTCGACACCCCTGAGCCCATCCTGGCCTTCCTGCGCCGCCATGAGGGTCAGACCGTGGCCTGCGTCTTCAATATGAGCGGCCGCACCGCCCGGGCCGAACATTCCAGCCTCATCGGCGGCGAAGTCCTGCCGGTCTCTTCGGGTGTCTGCGAAAAGCTGCCCGGCGGCCTGGCCCTGGGGCCCTATGCCTGCCGGTTCCTCAAACATTCCTCATGACAGGTGCGGGGGTCCCAAAGCCCCGCTAGAAGACGCCATGGCCGAAGGCGACAGCAAGACCACCCCCGCGACGTCCACCCGCTTCGGTGAGGGCTTCCTCACCGACATCTGGTATTTCGCCGCCCTGTCGGCCGACCTGAAGCCCGGCAAGCTGCAGCGCTTCGAGATCCTCGGCGAGCCGATCCTGATCGGCCGGGGCCGCAAGGGCCAGGCCTACGCCGTGCGCGACATCTGCCCCCACCGCGCCGCGCCGCTGTCGGCCGGCAAGCTGACCGCCGAAGCTGACGGGCGCGAGAGCGTCGAGTGCCCCTATCATGGCTGGCGCTTTGGTCTCGACGGCGCCTGCACCGCCATCCCCTCCCTGGTCGCCGATCAGGCCATGGACGTCAGCAAGATCAAGGTCCGACGCTTTCCGGTGCGGGAAAGCCAGGGCCTGGTCTTCATCTGGATCAGCGCCGATCCGCGGTTCGACGGTGAGCCGGATATCGACCCGCCGGTCTTCCCTGGGGTCGTGGGCGGCAGGCCCAAGCTGGTCGACCGCATGACCTTCGACGCCCATATCGACCACGCCGTGGTGGGGCTGATGGACCCCGCGCACGGCCCCTATGTGCATCAGCAGTGGTGGTGGCGCTCGGCCAAGAGCCAGCACGAAAAATCAAAGCCCTTCGAACCGCGCGAGGCCGGCTTCGCCATGGTGCGCCACGAGCCGTCCAAGAACAGCCGCGCCTACGCCATCCTCGGCGGCCAGCCCCTGACAGAGATCACCTTCCGGATCCCGGGGCTGCGCTGGGAGCATGTGACGGTGGGCAAGCGCCAGGTCCTGTCGCTGACCTGCCTGACCCCCCTGAACGCCGGCCAGACGACGATCACCCAGATCGTCTGGTCCGACCATCCGGCCTTCTGGTTCCTGCAGCCGCTGATCGCTGCGGGCGCCCGGGCCTTCCTGCGTCAGGACGGCGACATGGTGAACCTGCAGAACGAAGGCCTGCGCTACGATCCCAGCCTGCTGTGGATCGACGACGCCGACCGCCAGGCCAAATGGTATCAGCAGCTCAAGCGCGAATGGGCTCAGAGCCGGCGAGAGGGCCGCGCCTTCGTCAATCCCGTGGAGCCCGCCCGCCTGCGCTGGCGCAGCTGAGCTCGAATAAACCCAGACTCCGATCTAGGCGGCGTCGGCCGGCTCCCCCGGCAGGGTGATCGGGGCGAAGCCACCCTGCAGCGTCCAGTTGATCCGGCCGCCCAGCTGGGCGACCAGGGCCAGGGGCTCGGCGCGATCGAACGGCGTCGTCGCAGCCTGGGTGTGGGTGAGGGTGAGCTGAACGATCGGATGGCGTTCGAAGAGACCTGTCCGGGGATTGCGAATGTCCCCATGGACGACCACCTCCACCGCATCGAGTGGTAGAAAGCCCAGCATCTCCAAGGCGAACCGCAAGGTGGCGGCGCAGACATTGGCGCCCAGCAGCTGATGGCGGCGGCCGATCGGCAGAGGTCGGAACATCGCCCGCCCCTGGGGGAGCCGCTCGGCCTCCTCAGCGGGCATGGCCGCCAGGTCGAGGGCCTCGATCATGATGCGGAACTGGCCCTTGGCGGGCGAGGTGAACCGGAACCGCTCCACCGCCCCGTAGGCCTCGCCGAGCGTGGTGTGCTCAGCCAGGGACTCATTGATCGTCCGCATGTCGAGTTCGGCCAGCTTGCAGGCGAAATCGATTTCGGTGTTGTGCGCCTGGGCCTCGCGCCAGGCCTTTCGATAGGCCTGTTCGTCCTCGCTGGCGGCCTCGGCCACCCGCGCGGCCAGTTGCCGGCGTCGATCCCGATCTGAACCGAACAGCTGAGCGAGCCAGCCTGGATTGTAGGCCACGAGCGCCGCCCGGGCCTCAGCCTCGCGATCATTGGTGCGGACGATGTTGATCCGTGGCTTGGCCGCCACCTCAGCCCAGTTGCGCGGCCGATAGGGAGTCCTATGGCATTGGGTGAGGCTGGCCACGCGCGCGGCCAGGGTCTCGGCCTCGGCCGCCGGCCCCAGACGCCCCTCGGGGGTGGCGCCGAACCTGTCCTGCTGTGTCTTGCTCAGGGCCGCGCGCTTTGCCTCGCGCTCGATCCGGTCCATGGTGAACTCGATCGACTGATCCGGGCACATTTCGTCCATGAGGCCCTCCTGCTGACACCCACTCTTCGGCGGCTTCGGGCCATATTCGAATAACTGCGTTATCGAGTCTTTAATGCCATCATTTATGAATTCCGGCGTCGAGATTGCATTTGATGATCTTGCGCCCGGCGCCCCGCACCAGCGGACCATGGTCCTGGTCCACGGCTTCACATCCAACCGCAAGGAGGGCTGGCGTCGGACCGGCTGGTATGCGGCCCTGGAGCGGCGCGGGGTCCGCTGCATCGCCCTCGATCAGCGGGGCCACGGGGAGAGTGAGAAGCTCTATGAGCCCGAGGCCTACCAACGCGCGGCCCTGGCCAGCGATATCGTCGCCCTGCTCGATCACCTGAATCTCCCCCAGGTCGACCTGTTCGGCTACTCCATGGGCGCAAGAACCGCCCTGGCCGCCGCATTGGCGGCGCCGGAGCGGATCAGCAACCTGATCCTGGGCGGCGTCGGCGAACGTCTTCTGGAGCCCCGCACATCAGGCGCGCCGACCGACGCCATGGCCGAGGCCATGCTCGCCGAGGACCCAGAGACCATCAGCCATCCGATGCTGCGGAGTTTCCGGCATTTCGCCGACGAACAGGGCGAGGACCGCCGCGCCCTGGCCGCCTTTGTTCGCGCCGAAAACCCGCCCCTGGACACCGAGGCCATGGGACGGCTGCCGGTTCCAGTACTGGTCATCGCCGGGCAACGGGATGAAGGCGCCGGCGATCCCGACGGACTGGCCCGGGCCTTTCCGGAGGGACGGGGAATCACCGTGGTGGGCTGCGACCATTTCTCCGCCATCCCCCACGCCCTGACCAAAGCCGCGACCTTCGACTTCCTGGACGGCTTGCTCGACGATCCCTTCGCCGACCGGTACTAGCTTTAGAAGCCGGGCTTAGCGGCCCAGGGCGTAGGGACCGCCCCGTTCGATCGCGGCCTTATAGGCCGGGCGGGCGTGCAGGCGATCAAGCCAGGCCTCGGCATTGGGGTAGCTGGGCAGCTTCCCGAAGGCCCGGGCGACTTCGCCGACAAAGCTCATCTGGATGTCGGCGCCCGTCAGAGCCTGGCCCAGCAGATAGTCCCGGCCGGCCAGGGCCTGGTCGAGATAGGACATGTGATTGTCCACCTCGCCCTCAATGCGGGGATGAAGCGGCGCGCCGCCCTCGCCCAGGCGCATCACGTACATCTGCAGCATCAAGGGCAGCATGGCCGAGCCCTCGGCATAGTGCAGCCACTGCAGATAGGCCTCATATTCCGGCCCGCCCATGGGCGGCTGCAGCTTGCCAGACCCATGGCGCCGGATCAGATAGTCGATGATGGCCCCTGACTCATGCACGGTGGTCTCGCCGTCGGTGACCACGGGGGATTTGCCCAGGGGATGGACCGCGCGGAGCTCGTCCGGGGCGAGACGAGTCTTGGCGTCACGCTCATAGGACTTGATCTCATAGGCGACGCCGAGCTCCTCCAGCAGCCAGAGGATACGCTGCGAGCGCGACTCATTGAGGTGATGGACGATGATCATGGCGGCTCCCAGGGTTGGCTTACCGTATAGGTGTCACCGGCGATCGTCGACAAGCTGGGCCCGGAGCAAGCCATGACCCCTGACCTTCCCGCCGACCCTACGGGGGTGCTGAACGCCGCGGCGGAGGCGGCGGGCGCCTGTCTGGCGCAGGCCCGAGGCGCGGTGAGGTCGAGGCTCGCCCCGGAGGGGCGCCTGGATCGCGCGGCCCTGGACGCCGGTCAGCACGCCGCCCACGGCCTCGCCTGGGCGGCGGCCTATGTGGAGACCCTGCGGGAGACCGCCGCCTGGGCCAGCGCCCTGGAGGCGACTGGCGACCTCAACGAGGCCAGCCTGCGGCCAGCCCTGTTGCTGGCGCACGAATATCTCAGCCAGTTGGCCGGCGGCCTGCCGATGAGCCAGGGAGAGATGGTGCGGCCCGCCGATCTGGGCTTCGATCCCGGTCGCCTGACCCCGCTGATCGCCAAACTCGCCCCGCATGGGGGGTCGCCCGCCCGCGCCCGGATCGTCGCTCTGCTGGTTGAGGCCCGGGGCAGGCCCGCCCTGGAGGCCAGCGGCCTGGATGAGACCCATCAGGCGATCAGCGAGCAGTTCTGCGCCTTCGCCAGTGCGAAGATCGCCCCCTACGCCCATGGCTGGCACCTGCGGGACGAGCTTATCCCCCTCCCCCTCATCGAGGAGTTGGCGGCCCTGGGCGTGTTCGGCCTGACCCTGCCCGAAGCCCATGGCGGGGCCGGTCTTGGCAAGGTGGCCATGTGCGTCGTCTCAGAGGCCCTGTCTCGGGGCTATATCGGAGTCGGCTCCCTCGGCACCCGCTCTGAGATCGCCGCCGAACTGATCCTGGCCCACGGGACGGACGACCAGAAGACCCGCCTGCTGCCCCAGATCGCCTCGGGCGCCATGCTGCCCACGGCGGTATTCACCGAGCCGGAGGCCGGATCGGACCTGGGCTCCCTGCGCACTCGGGGGGTTCGCCAGGGCGGCGACTGGATCGTCACCGGGGCCAAGACCTGGATCACCCATGCGGCCCGCGCCGACCTCATGACCCTGCTGGTGCGCACAGACCCCGCCAGCCGCGACCATCGCGGCCTCTCCATGCTGCTGGCCGAAAAGCCCCGCGGGGACGACGCCACCCCCTTTCCAGCGCCCGGAATGAGCGGCGGCGAAATCGGGGTCATCGGCTATCGCGGCATGAAGGAGTATGAGATCGCCTTCGATGGTTTCGCCGTGCCGCAGGACGCCCTGCTGGGGGGCCGCGAAGGGCAGGGCTTCGCCCAACTCATGGCCACCTTCGAATCCGCCCGAATCCAGACCGCGGCCCGGGCCATCGGCGTCGCCCAGAACGCCCTGGATCTGGCCCTCGACTACGCCCTGATCCGCCGGCAATTCGGCCAGCCGATCGCGCACTTTCCCAGGGTGGCCGACAAACTGGCCATGATGGCGGCCGAAATCCTCGGCGCCCGGCGGCTGGCCTGGTTCTCGGCCCGGGCCAAGGACGCCGGGCGGCGCTGTGACCTTGAGGCCGGCATGGCCAAGCTGACGGCGGCCCGCATCGCCTGGGCCTGCGCCGACAACGCTCTGCAAATTCATGGGGGGGCCGGCTTCGCCCTGGAACAGCCCGTCAGCCGACTGCTGGCCGATGCGCGCATCCTCAACATTTTTGAGGGGGCCGGCGAAATCCAGGCCCAGGTTATCGCCCGGCGGCTGCTGGAAGGCGCGAACTAGTCAGGGCCTACAGTCTGAGGCGGCCCAGACAGGGCTGTAGCGCGTTCCGATAAGTGGGAACCGGTTATCGGATCGAAACGCGCTCGAACCTGGGGAATTGGAGCATGATTCAACGATCAGACGGTTCCGTCTGATCGCATCATGCTCTACGC
>NZ_JAUSBZ010000125.1 GCF_030651755.1 Phenylobacterium sp.
CCGATAGATGCGGTGGCCAAAGCCCATCAGCCGCTCGCCGCGGGCCAGGGCCGCCTCGATCCAGGCCCGGGCGTTTTCCGGCTGGCCGATGCCGTCCAGCATCTCGATCACGGGCCCCGGCGCGCCGCCGTGGAGCGGACCTTTCAGCGCGCTGATCCCGGCCAGGACCGCCGAGGTCAGGCCGGCCCTCGTCGAGGCCACCACCCGGGCGGCGAAGGTCGAGGCGTTCAGCCCATGGTCAGAGACTGTGACCAGATAGGCGTCCAGGCCAGCGATCTGGGCCTGCGAGGGGGCGGCGCCGGTCAGCATCCGCAGAATGTCGGCCGCATGGGGCAGGGCCGCGTCCGGGGCGATGGGGGGCTGGCCAGCCTGAACCCGCACCACGGCAGGGGTGAAGACGGCTGGCGCTGCGATCAGGCGCAGGGCGGTGGCCAGACCATCTCCATCGGCGAGCCGGGCCATCAGGGCGCGGACGGCCTCCACCGGCTCATGGGCGGCGAGCCCGGCGTCCAGATAGGCGACCTCGGCGAACACCTCAGCCCGGGCCGCGCCCAGGGCCGGCCCCAGGTCGGCGGGCAGATTTTCGAAAAAACCCTCGAACAGCAGGCTCACCAGGTCCTCGAACCGGGCATGGCCGATGAGGTCGTCCAGAGACCGGCCGCGGATGATCAACCGGCCGGCCTGGCCGTCCACCTCCGACAGGACGGTGCGGGCGGCGACGACGCCTTCAAGGCCTTCGGGGGGCGCGGGGGTGTGAATGGTCATGGGGAGGCTCCAATTCAGACTTGCGCCCTACGAGATCGGCGGCCAAGCTCGATCGTCAATCTTGATCAATATAATCAATGTAAGCCCATGACCGATTGGATCGGCGCCGAAGACGCCTGCGCCCAGCTAAATGTGCGTAGCCAGACCCTCTACGCCTATGCCAGTCGCGGCCGGCTGACGGCTCGGCCAGATCCCGCCGATCCCCGTCGCAGCCTGTACCGCGCCGCCGATGTGGCGGCCCTGGCGGAGCGGAAGACCCGGGGACGCAAGGCCGCCGCCGTCGCGGCCGGGGCCATCGCGTGGGGGGAGCCGGTCTTGGCCTCCGCCATCACCACTGTGGTCGGCGGACAGCTCTATTATCGCGGACGTGACGCAGGCGAGCTTGCCGAGACCCAGACCCTGGAGGCCGTGGCCCGGCTCCTGCGCGGTGGCGATGGGGCGGCTCTGAAACGCAGCGCCCGGGGGGCGCCGCCGGCCGAGTCGGACATGCGCGCCCGGGCCTTCGCCGCCTTGGCGAAGCGGGCCGGGGTCGATCCTCCGGCCTTGGGGCGTCATCCCCTGGCCCTGGCGGTCGAGGCCGCGACCTTGCTGGATGTCCTGACGGACGCGGTGGCTGGAGCGCTCGGGAGCGGAGCAATTCATGAGCGCCTGGCCCAGGCCTGGGGCTGCGCCCGGGGGGACGGCGGCGCCGATCTGATCCGACGGGCCCTGGTGCTGCTCGCCGATCACGAGCTGAACCCCTCGACTTTCGCCACGCGGGTGGCGGCGTCCACCGGCGCATCCCTGTCGGCCTGCGCCCTGGCCGGACTGTCGGCCCTGTCAGGCCCCCGCCACGGGGGCGCTGGGGCGGCCATGCGGGGCCTGGCGCGCGAAGCGGCTGAACTGGGACCGGCGGCGGCGATCGCCGCCCGTCTGGCCCAGGATCGCCACCTGCCGGGTTTTGGCCATGCGCTCTATCCCGAGGGCGATCCCCGGGCCAAGGCCCTGCTGGCGCGTTTTGAGGCGCCGGCGGACCTGGCGGCCTTGCGGGTCGCAGTGGAAGGCGCCACCGGCCGCCGGCCCAATGTCGACTTCGCCCTGGTGGCCTTGTCAGAGGTTCTGGATCTGCCGCAGGACGCGCCCTTCGCCCTGTTCGCCACCGCGCGCTGCGCCGGTTGGATCGCCCACGCCATCGAACAGGGGCAGACCGGGGACCTGATCCGCCCCCGGGCGCGCTATGCCGGCGTGACGCCCGCTTCCGGGGTTTCGGCGAACTGACCGCCCTTGCGGAAGCGATAGAGATAGGCGCCGACCACCGACTCCACCGCCGTCGGGCTGACCCCCAGCTCGGCGAGGCCGGGCAGGGCCGGATTCGCCACATTGTCGACCTTCAGCTGCGCCACCTGATCGCTGGTGAGCGGGGGCGCCAGGGGCGTCAGGGCCACCAGATTGCCCACCTGTCCAATGAGGTTGGCGACCCCGAAGGGCAGGGGCAGCAGGATGCGCCGCCGCTGAGTCTCGCTCAGCACCAGTTCGAGCAACTGCCGGAAGGTGAGGATGGCCGGACCGCCCAGCTCATAGGTCTGACCCGCGCAGTCTGGATCGGTGACGGCCACGGACACGGCCCGGGCCACATCGCCCACAAACACCGGCTGGAACCGCGTCTTGCCCCCGCCGATCAAAGGCAGGGCCGGAGACATCACCGCCATGGCGGCGAAACGGTTGAAAAAGTCGTCCTCTGGCCCAAACACGATGGAGGGGCGCAGAATCACCGCCTGGGGCATGGCCTCGCGCACGGCGGCCTCGCCCCCAGCCTTGGTGCGGGCATAGACCGACGGGCTGTCGGGGTCGGCGCCGATGGCCGAGACCTGGACCATGCGGGTCACGCCGGCGGCGCGGGCGGCCTTGGCGACATTCGCCGCCCCTTCGGCGTGCAGGCTGGCGAACTTCTGACGGCCGCTCTCGTAGAGAACGCCCACCAGGTTGACGCAGGCCTGGGCGCCCTCGAGCGCGCGGGCGACCGAGTCCGGGTCGCGGATATTGGCCTGGACCACCTGGATCTGGCCGACATCGCCGAGCATCAGCAGGTCATAGGCTCTGGCTGGCTGGCGCACCGCCACCCGAACCCGATAGCCGGTACGGGCCAAGGCCCGCACCACCTGACTTCCGACAAAGCCCGAACCGCCGAAGACGGTGACGAGATCCTGCATGGGCCGGCCCGTTGAATGACAAAGTTCCTGAGCCGCCCGGATAGACGATGCGGACCCCTGCTGCAATGCGACTTGAACTTCACCCTAAAAGGTCCGTTGACGCCCGTCTGGCTTTTCCTTAGTAGTCCCGCCTCCCGATCCGACGGACCGGGCCCAGGTGGC
>NZ_JAUSBZ010000092.1 GCF_030651755.1 Phenylobacterium sp.
CTCGCGATAGGTGACCTTGGCCCGCGCCACCCACTGGCTGTCGAACTGGTGGCGCAGGTCGGCGGCGTATTCCAGGGTCTCGTAATAGTTGAGGTTCCAGTCCGGATACTGGTTGGTCGAGCGCGGGACGTTCAGGAAGCGGTTGTGCAGCGGATGGCCGACCAGGACGTAGTTGGCCAGGCCCATGCTCATCGCATCCCCCTGGTCCTCCTGATAGGTCACCATGGCTGAGGCCATGGTCTGGTCGGTGATGTCGAAATCCACCACCCCATAGGCCACCGACTTCTCCTCATGGGACCGGTCGGTGAAGAAGTCCCGGCTGAGATAGGAGCCCGCCACCCGGGCGCGCAGCCGGCCATTGGAGGTCAGGGGCCCGCCGATATCGGCCTCGACGCGATAATTGTTCCAGGTCCCGGCCGACACGCCGAGGGAGCCGCCAAATTCCGCCGGGCCGCGCTTGCGAACAAAGTTCGCCGTGCCCCCGGGCTGGCCCGAGCCCTTGAAGATGCCGGCCGGTCCCCGCAACACCTCCACCTGCTCATAGACGATCAGGTCGAATTCCTGCGCCTGGGCGCTGTTATAGGCGGGGATGCCGTCATAGGAGACGTCAAGAATATAGCCCCGCGAACGGATCTGACCGATCAGGCCATCCCAGGTGGTGACATGGACTCCCGGGACCTGGGCCAGGGCGTCGACCATGGTCACCAGGTTCTGGTCCTGCATCCGCTGCTGGGTGATCACGCTGACCGAGTTGGGGACCTCGAGGATCGAGACCGGCTCCTTGCCCCCGATGGTGACGGCCTTGGCGGCATAGCCGTTGCTGGCGCCCTCCACCGTGACCCCGTGGACCGTCGTCTCGGCCCCCGCCGCGGCGGCGGTCAGCCCCGCCAGTCCGCCCGCCAGACCCCCGAACAAAAGCCGTCGCCTTGCGCGCAGAGCCCTGCGCGCTTCAATTGTTTTGTTCATATTACTAAACCCCAGATCGTATGTAATGATATAACATATCTTCTGCGGCGGGGGCGACAAGGTCGAGGTGCGGAATGATCAGGCTGGCCGACGCCCTGCCTCTTCCGAAGGCGGCATGGGCGGCGGCGGGGGCAACCCCGGCGTCTGCGGCACGTTCCGCCTGTCCCCACACAATCGGAGACTCCTGATGAAACTGACCAAAGGCACGCTGGTGGCCGTCGTCGACGGTGAAAAGCTGGTGCTCTTCGAGAACACGGGGGCCCAGGAGATCGAACTCACCGCCAAGCCGGTTCCGGCCATACCCGAGCGGGCCTCCGGCGCGCCGGGGCGCAATTCCGGCGGCTCCAATCCCGACAATGACACCCAGGCTGAGGATGGCTTCGCCGTGGGCGTCGCCGACGCCCTCAACCACATGGTCCTGACCCATAGGACGGAGTCCCTGCTGGTCATCGCCGCGCCCAAGACCCTCGGTCAATTGCGCAAGGGCTGGCATAAGGAGACCGAGGCCCGCCTGGTGGGCGAGATCGCCAAGGACCTCACCGGCCATTCCACAGATCAGATCGCCGCGGCCATCGACAAGGCCTGAGCCCCAACGATCAGAGGCGGGGCGACCTTTCGCCCCGCCTCCCGGTCTCAGTCGGCGCCACGCGCCGCATAGGCGCCCATCAGCCGGCCAAAGTCGGCGGGCTGCGGAAATCCCTCAAAGCTGTGAACCGCCGGCGTGGTGACCCAGGGCAACCGGGCCGAAGTCATGGTCTCCATGAACGGCTCCAGGCCGGCCGGATCGTCGAACAGCGCCGAGCGCACATTGACGAACCCCTCGGCGCCCTCGGGCCGGGTGAACATCCAGCTCATGCAGTGGGGACAGAAAAAGTGCCGGGTGGCCCCATGCAACCCGCCGATCACCGGCTCGCCCGCCGTGACTTCAAAGTCCCCCGCCGCGAACAGCGCGCTCAGCGAAAAGGCGCTCCCCGTCATCTGCTGACACCCCCGGCAGTGACAGGCCATGGTCACCTTCGGCGCCTCAGCAACCCGAAACCGCACCTGGCCACACCTGCAGCCGCCGTCTCTGGTCGTCGCTCTCATCCCATCGCCTCTCGTCTGGAAGCATCCTCGCCGTACGGCTTTCGGCGCCCGAGTGAGGCGACACCTTAGGCGAGGCCCGCCTCGGCGCGAAACCGCGCCGCCCAGTCCCGGTTGGTGTCGTCCGCCATCTTCCGGAGGCTGGGCGAAACCCGATCCGCCGCAGCCGGGTCCAGACCCAACGGGGCCAGTATGCGGCGCAGGGCGCCTTGCGGGTCGCCCGACAGTTGGTCGTACGAGATCGCCACCGGCGTGATGGCATCACGCGCAAACCACGCATTCCAGCCCCTGTCATAGTCGATCATCGTATCGACCCAGGCCCTCAGCCCTTCGCCGTCATATTCAGGCTCACGAGGCGGCCCGATCCGCTCCACGTCCGAGCCGTCGGCCGCCACATGCCACAGGCCGGTCTGTTCGGCCTTCAAACAAGACACCGCCTGTTCCACCTTGTCGGCCCGGGAGAGGTGGATGAACAGGGTGCGGCCGAACACGCGCTCAAACCGCGTCCGCTCCGTCACGCGATCCGGATAGAGCAACGCCAGGCGCGAAAAGAAGAACTCGAAGCTGGGCCGCTGCAGGCGCAGCCCAAAGACCCCATTGTCGCTCCGCCCGCGCGCCAAGGCCGCCTGGATACAGGCCTCGACCATCTCCCGCTCTGCAGCGACCACGCCGGTGCTGACGCCCAGCCTCCTGGCCCAGGCGTCCAAGGCGGGCTCGTGGAAATAGGAGGCGGGCCGCCCCGCCACGCCGGTCTCAGCCAACAGGCGGCACAACAGCGTGCTTCCGCTACGAGGCGCCGTACAGATCACGTAGGAGGCATAGGCTGTCATGATACCCCTGCTAGATGGTCGGCACATTCCATGAACACTGAGGCGAGACAAGGCGATGGCGCACAACTGGATGATCGCTGAGCGGGAGTATCTTCGCCAGGAAACCCGCCGCGGACGACGCCATGCCTACGAACATCTGAACCCCAGGACCACGGCCCTCGTCGTCATCGACATGGTCCCCTTCTTCGCCGACGCCAATGCCCACTGTCGCGACGCCATCGCGCCGATCAACCGCCTGGCCGCCGCCCTGCGCGAAGTCGGCGGCATGGTCGCCTGGGTTCTGCCCGCCGATGCGGGTCCCCCCTCCCCCCACGCCATCGAATTCTATGGGGCGCAGATCGCCCAGACCTATGGCGCCTCGGGCGGCCAGGGCGCCCTGCGTGATCGCCTCTGCCCAGAGCTCGCCGTGATGGAGGCCGATGTCTTCGCCGAGAAGTCCGCCGCCAGCGCCTTCTTCCCCGGCCGCTGCGACCTGCATGACCGCCTCGGCGCCCGCGGGATCGAGACGGTGATCATCGCCGGCACTGTGACCAATGTGTGCTGCGAAAGCTCCGCCCGCGACGCCTCGACCCTGGGCTACCGGGTCATATTCGCCGCCGACGCCACCGCCACGGTCACCGATGCCGCCCACAACGCCGCGCTCTACACCATCTACCGCTCATTCGGCGATGTCCGCCCCACCGCTGAAATACTTGAGCTCATCGGGGACGGCGCCGCCGGCGGCTTGGCCTCACCTCCCTAGTCGGGCGGCCATTGCTGGGTGGCGTGAAGCACCCGCAGGATGACGACGGCGCGGTCAGATTCGGCATAGACCACGATGTAGTTCGGCCGGACGACCATTTCGCGGGTGCCGGCGACCCGCCCCGGCCGATACAGCCTCGGACGGTCGGGCAGCTTCGCCACCTTGCGTTCAAGCTCGTCCTTCAACCGCTGAGCAGCGTCGGGATTGGCGTCGGATATATAATCGACGATAGCGAGCAAGTCGGCGCGCGCCGCTTCCGCCACTCAACCGCCCGAGCGGTCACGGCGCTTACGGTCAATCCGCGCTTGGGCTTCGTCCATAACCTGCCGGTGGGGCAAGGTAGGGCTTGAGTCAGTCAGGGCCTCCTGCACCTTGACGCGGAACCAGGCGTCATAGGCTTCGGGATCGGACGTGAGTCCGGCCGGCAATCCGCCTTCCTCGACGACGCGTGTCAGCAGGATGCGAACAGCGTCGGAGACGGTGAGACCGACGCGTGCGAGCTTCTCCGAAGCGTCCGCCTTGAGCTCATCGTCGATGCGCACATGGAGCATAGAGGTTCGCGCGACCATGGTTCGCTCTCCTGACTATGGTTTCATAGTTGTATCTCAATCGAGATACGGTCAAGACCGGTCGCGCCCCTCCCCGCCAGCACATCCAGCGCCACCACCACCAGCGCCTCGATCCGGCCCACCTCCCGCTCGCTGGCCACGGCCTCGCGGGGTGTCAGCTCCTGGCCGCAGACCAGGTCGCAGGCGCTGATCAGATCGGCCTGATCCCAGAGCCTGGCCCGCATCGCCGCCAGTCGCGCCGCCGCCTGGGCCGAGCCTTCGGCGGCCATCAGCAGCACCTCTTCCCGCGCGCCCGGCCCGGCCGGACCGCCGCCGCCGGGGCGCACGTCCAGGGTCGAGCGGATCGCGCCTTCCCGCGCGGTCCGGCGATAGAGGGCGCCATAGCGCTCCCCGGCCGACTTCTGCGCCGGGCTGATCCGCCCCTTCCGCGCCAGCCAGTCGAGCCCGGTCTGCCGGCGATAGGGCCGGCCAGGCGCCTGCGGCCCCTCGAACACCGCCCCACGGGCCTCCGACAGGCCCATGGTCTCGGCCACGCCCTCGGCCACCGCTGCGGCCTCGGCGCGATCCCGGGCGCGGGTCTCCAGGTCCCGCAACCGCGCCCGCGTCCGGGCGGCGGGATCGAACACCGCCCCCCTCATGGCCGCCCCCGGGAGACCACCGCATCGGCCAGCCGATAGACCGCCTCGCTGGCCGCCCGCTCCCCTTCCAGGATCACCAGGCCGGCGGCGGTATGGGCCAGCAGCTCCTTCAGAAACTGCGCCCGGTCGCCCGGCGTGTGCCGCCCCAGGGCCTGGGCCACCAGGGCGCCCGCATCCCGGGGCGCCTCTCCCATGGCCGCGCTCATGGACGCGCCTCCGGCCAGGTGAGCGGCAGGCCGACCTGCACGCCATTGCGCCCGATCCGCCGTTCCGTAAGGGCTGGAAAGCCCCCCTCCGCCAGCACGGCGGCCACATGGCGCGCATGATGGGCGAACCTCGGCTGAGCTTCGCCGACGCCGCGGGCCACCTGACCGCGAAAGGCCCGCTCCAGCCGCGCCACATCCCCCTCTCCCAGCCGCAGCAGGGCGCGGATGCGCGGCGGCGAGGCCCCGCCCCGGCGCAGGTTGGCGTAATCCCCCAGGCTCGTGGGGCTTCGGGCCGGCGCCCGGTGAGACTCTGTCTGTTCCATGAGCAGACTGTATTTTTCATACATACACTCGGCAAGTGGAAACTGTATCCTATGTACAGGTATCTCAAGTTGCGCTAGATGAGTCCCATGAACGACCGTTCCGATCGCCTCCGCCAGGCCCGCCTCGACGCCGGCCACGAGACCGCCGCCGCCGCGGCCGAGGCCTTCGGCTGGAACCGCAACACCTACGCCTCCAACGAGAACGGCAATGCGCCGTTCTCCTATCGCAAGGCCAAGGACTATGCGGCCGCCTTCGGGGTCAGCGCCGAATGGCTCTATGACGCCGCCGGCCCCATACGCGCCTCGGCGCTCGCCGGCTATGTCCCGATCCTCGGCCGCGTCGGCGCCAATCCCGAGGGCGTGGTCCTGTTCGCCACCGGCCAGGAGGCTGGCGATCTGGCCCCCATTCCCCCTGGCGGCACCGACAAGGCAGCGGCCCTGCGGGTGGTCGGTCATTCCATGCGCGGCCTGGCCGACGATGGCGCCCTGATCTATTTCGAGGACCAGCGGACGCCTCCGACGCCTGACATGCTGGGCCATGTGGTGGTGGTCGAGGTCGACACCGACGAGGTGCTGGTCAAGCGCCTGCTGCGCGGCTCCCGCTCGGGCCTGTTCGACCTGGAGAGCGTGGCCGGCCCCACCCGCCAGGACGCCCGCCTGCGTTGGGCGGCCCACATCACCGCCATCATCCCCCCCTTCCAGGCGCGGCGGATCATCCAGAGCGCCATCTAGGCTTGCGCTTTTGATTGCCGAATTCTGTACTTATTATACATTCAGACCATGGATCGCCGCACCCATGAGCCTGACCTCGCCGCCGCCTGCGCCGCCCTCGACGTCGCCGACCACGCCCTCTGGACCCAGGGTCAGGCGGCGCGTCCGTGGGGCGTCGCCTGGTCGGGCCTCGGCCCTGAGCCGCCCCGCCGCCGCACCCCAGACCAGATCCGCCGCGCCGCCGCCGCGCGCCTGGCGGCGGACCACGCCTGGCGTGCGTCCCCCGAAGGTCGCCTGAAGTCGGCCCTTTCTGACCTCCAGGCCGCCGCCCGCGCCCTGGATCAGCAGGCCGAGACCCTGCGCGAAGCCGCCTCCCGGGGGCCAGCCGGCGTCCAGGCCGCCGCCCCCCGCCGCCTGGCCCGCCTGTCGGCCGAGACTCGCGCCGCGATGTCCGCCCTGCGCAAGGTCCGTAGCCTGCTGGTCTGAGCCGGGTCTATGCTGAGCCCAGGCGCCCGCCAGAGGCGCCGCCGGAGAAGCGCGCCCATGGACCTCACCACCCCCGCCGGGACCTTCGATCTCGAGGCCCATGCCGCCCGCATCGAACGCGATGGCTACACCGTCCTGCCCGACCTCCTCGACGCCAAGGCTCTCGAGTCCGTGCGCGCCGCGCTCGCCCCGCACCTCGGCGGCCATTTGGGGCGCAACGCCTTCGAGGGTTACGCCACCGAGCGGGTCTACACCCTGGTGGCCCGGGGCAAGGTGTTCGAGGACCTGACCGAGCATCCCCAGATCCTCGCCCTCCTCGACCGCTTCCTGCTGCCCGGCTACCTCCTCACCGCCAGCCAGGCCATCGCCATCCAGCCCGGCGAGGCCGCCCAGAGCGTCCATTTCGATGACGGCTTCTACCGGCTGCCAAGGCCGCGCCCCGCCGCCAGCCTCAGCGTCATCATCGCCATCGACCCCTTCACCGACCAGAACGGCGCCACCGACCTGCTGCCCGGCAGCCATCTGTGGAGCGACGCCGAGGTGGAGGCTTTCGGCCGCGATCCCGACGCCGCCTCGCGCCTGATCCCGGCCGTCATGCCGGCGGGCTCAGCCATCGTCTTCCAGGGCCACATGCTGCATCGGGGCGGGGCCAACCGCTCAGGCGCGCCGCGCCTGGCCCTCACCAACCAGTATTGTCAGCCCTGGGGCCGCACCCAGGAAAACTACTTCCTCAGCGTTCCCCGCGCGCAGGTCCGCGCCATGAGCCCCCGCCTCCAGGCCCTGCTCGGCTATGATATCTGGCCGCCCTTCATGGGCCATGTCACCGCCTCCCATCCCCGCAAGGTGCTGGAAGACGGTTGGGTCCCGCCGGTCCTGCGACCGCCCGAACGCCCCTGATCCACACCAAAGGCCGCGCGCGCCCTTGACCCGAGGCGGAAGGGGTCTATCTAGCCAGATAGATAGTTCGCTTACTTAACTAGATTGTCCCCATGCCGGCTGATCTCCCAGACGATCCTGACCAGCTCGCCGAGCTGCTGCGCCCCGCCCTCCTGCGGGTCGCCCGGCGCCTGCGCCAGGAGGCGTCCAAGGCCGGCCTTTCAGCCCTCGACGTCCTGCTGCTGGTGGAGATCAAGCGCCAGCCCGGCGTCGGCGTCTCCGACCTGGCCGACGCCGAACAGATGTCGCGCCCGGCCATGAGCACCCACATCAAGCGCCTGGAGGCCGCGGGCTGGATCAGCCGCCTCAGCCATGTGTCTGACGGCCGCCGTTCTGGCCTCACCATCACGCCCGCCGGCCTCGCCGCCCTCGCGGAGACGAGGCGCCGCCGCAACGACTGGCTGGCCGCCCGCCTGGCCCGCCTGACGCCTGCCGAACGCCAGGCCCTGGCCGAGGCCGCCGCCCCTCTGCTGGCCCTGGTGGAGGTCCAGCCGTGACCGAGATCTCCGCTCCGGACGCCCCCGACACCGCAGTTCCCGGCAAGCCCGTCGTCGCCACCCCTGAGGAGCGCGCCGCCGCCCTGAGCCGCGGCTGGATCGTGCCGGCCGTCATCGGCTCGGCCCTGATGATGCAGACCCTGAACGCCACGGTGCTGTCCAACGCCCTGCCGGCCATGGCCCGCGACATGGGCGAAGACCCTCTGCGTCTGAACCTGGCCATCACCATGTACCTGCTGGCCGCGGCGGTCTTCCTGCCGATCAGCGGCTGGGCGGCCGACAAGTTCGGGGCCAAACGCATCTTCATCCTGGCCATGGTCCTCTACGCCCTCTCCTCGGCCCTGTGCGGCTTCGCCGACACCCTGCTGGAGCTGGTCGGGGGCCGGCTTCTCCAGGGCGCCGCGGGCGCCATGATGGCCCCGGTGGGGCGTCTGGTCCTGCTGCGCACCACGCCCAAGAACGAACTGGTCGGCGCCATGTCGGTCCTGACCATGCCGGCCCTGCTGGGCCCGGTGATCGGCCCGCCGGTGGGCGGCTTCATCGTCACCTTCTGGGACTGGCCGTGGATCTTCTTCATGAACCTGCCCATCGCCGCGGCAGGCCTGCTGCTGGTCATCCGCTTCGTGCCCAATGTCGCCCTGCAGGACGCCAAGCGCCTGGACTGGAAGGGGATGCTGCTGACCGGAATCGGCCTGGCCTGCGTGATCTTCGGCTTCGAAAATCTCGGCCGCGACGTCCTTCCGGCCCTGGCGGTGGCCGGTCTGTTCGCCGCCGGAATCGCCATGCTCTGGACCTATGCCTGGCACGCCAGACGCACCCCCCACGCCATCCTCGACCTGTCCCTCTTCCGACTGTCCACCTTCCAGGCTGCTGTGGTCGGCGGGGCCTTCATGCGTATCGCGATGGGCGCCACGCCCTTCATGCTGGCCATGCTGCTGCAGGTGGCCTTCGGCATGACCGCGCTCGCCGCCGGCCTGCTGACCTTCATCGGCGCGGCCGGGGCCCTGATCATGAAGACCACCGCCCCGCCGATCTTGCGGCGCTTCGGATTCCGTCGGGTGCTGATCGTCAATTCGGTCATCACCGGGGTCTTCTTCCTGGCCTACGCCGCCTTCCAGATCGACACCCCCCACTGGGTCATCATGCTGGTCCTGCTGGCCGGCGGCTTCTTCCGCTCCCTGCAGTTCACCAGCCTCAATGGCCTGGCCTATGCCGAGATCGAACAGGACCGGATGAGCCGCGCCTCCACCATGTCGGCCATGGCCCAGCAGTTGATCCAGTCAGTGGGCATCGGCCTGGCCGCCACCCTGATCCACGTCTTCACCCAGATGGCAGGACAGAGCGAGATGACCGCAGAGACCATCTCGCCGGCCTTCCTGGTGATCGGCGCCCTGACCTTTGTTTCGCTGGTCTTCTATGTCCGCCTGCCCAAGGACGCGGGGGACGATATGAACCGTCGAAGCTGAGGGCGAAGACCAGCTTGACGCCCGTGCGCCTCTGCCCCCTATGGCGGGTGAAGGAGCCCCGCATGAAGCTGACCATAGGCCTCGCCCTCGCCACGACCCTGGCGCTCGGCGCCTGCGCCCCGGCCGAGGCGCCGGCCCCGCCCCCAGAGGCGGTGGTCGAATCGCCGCCGGCCCCCATCGCCCCCGGCCTTACATGGGCCATCTCCGCCACGGGCGAGGGCAATGTCCTGCTGCTCACCGACGCCGCCGGCGCGCCGGTCTTGCGTCTGGGCTGCCTGCGCAATCCCGCCGTCATGACCCTGGTGGTGGAGGGCTTCACCCCGATCAGCAGCGAGGATCGCCTCACCGTCGGCCTGGATGACGAACTGTTTGTCTTCGTCGCCGACCTCAGGACCTCCCGCAACACCGGCGTCGTCGCCGAGGCCCCAGTGTCGGCCGACTTCCTGGAACGCCTGCAGACCACAAGCGCGGTGTCCGCTGTCTATGGCGCCCAGCAGGTCGGGCCCTACATGCCTCCGCCCTCGGACGTCGCCGCAGGCTTCGCCGCCGAATGCCGCCGGGCCGTCAGCGTTTCATGACCTGAGCCAGGGCCGCGCAGGCGGCCGAGCCGATCGGCCCCTGCTCGTCATAGAGGAAGCACTCGCCGACCGCGACGCCGTCGCTGGCGCCGTGGTTGATCACCTCAAAGCCGATCCACTCGGTCACCGGCAGCCGGTGCAGATAGACCGTCACATCGCTGTTGATATAGGCCAGCCCCCTGTCGCCGGCGTTGGCGAAGGGGCTGGCGAAGTCGGCGGCCACCGCCACCCGGGTGAACGGGGTCAGGGGCTCGCCCTCCACCAGTTCACGCACCTCGCTCATCCAGGTGCGCTTGATCCCCACCTGACCGAAGTCGCCGGTGATCCGCCGCATGGCCCACATGCCGCCCATGCCCATGCGCGGGTCCTCCGGCGGCGGGATGTCGGCAGGCTTGGGCACGTCCCAGTTGGGCGGGGTCCAGACGGTCCCTTCCGGATTGGCGGTGCGGCGCAGGAACTGGCAGCTCGCCCGGCCCATGCTGACCCCGCCGCTGATGAACTCGGCGTCCACTACCTTGATCCGCTTGCCCTCACGGACCACCCGGGTGGTCACCTCAATGGGTGAGAAGTCCGGCAGCCGGTACATGTCCACGGTCAGCCGCGCCGGGATGAAGTCAGGCTCCCCGTGTTCGGCCTCCAGCACATGACCCAGCAGGCCAACGATCACCCGGCCGTGCAGGGACTGCGGGTTCCACGGGCCGCGGCAGGCCGGCGTGGGAATGAAGCGGTCATCCTGCCGCGTGAAGAAGGGTTCGTTTGTCATCGCGGCGATCCATCCCGGATTCCGCCTTCCGCCGCAAGCGCCTCAGAGCGGCGGGTCGGAGGGATCGGCGCTGCGGCCGTCAAAGGTCGCCCAACCCGTGCCGCGGCCCGTCTCGGGCAGGCCCTCGGCGATGTCATCCATCGGATTGGGGTCGATCGCCTTGCCCTGCCGGTGCAGGTGGGCCTTGGCGATCATGTTGGCGGTGATCGGCGCGGTCAGAAACAGGAACAGGGTGATCAGCAGCTCATGGGCCGAATAGGTCCCCTGGACGGCCGGAAAATAGATCATCGAGGCGATCAGACAGGAGCCCACCCCCAGGGTCGTCACCTTGGTCGGCCCGTGCAGCCGGGTCATCAGGGACGGCATCCGCGCCAGGCCCCAGGACCCCACCAGGGCGAAGAAGCCGCCAATCACGAGGATGGCGGAGATCAGGATTTCAACGGGTCCGGCGTCCATCATCCTCATCCCTACTCAATGATATCGCCACGCAGCAGGAACTTGCAGTAGGCCACCGTGCCGAGGAAGCCGACCATGGCCAGCAGAAGCGCGGCCTCGAAATAGACCGCAGATCCCTGCTGGATCTGCATCAGCACCATGAGCGCGATGGCGTTGATGGTCATGGTGTCCAGCGCCAGGATCCGGTCGGCCGTGGTCGGCCCCCGCGCCAGCCGCCAGAGGTTCAGCGCCATGGCCAGGCCGACGCAGGATATGGCGAACAGGACGGCGATCTCGATCATGCGAAGACCTTCTTCAACCGGGCCTCGTAGCGACGCTTGATCCGGGCCACCTCGGCCTCGGGATCAGGGGTGTCCAGGGCGTGCACCAGCAGGGCCCGCCCGCAGGAGGAGACGTCGCAGGACACCGTGCCCGGCGTCATGCTGATCGTACCCGCCAGTACGGTGATCGCCTCAGGGCTGCGCACGTCCAGCGGAACCACCAGCCAGACCGAGCGCAGATCCTTGGACCTGCGGAACAGGACAATGACCGCAATCTGGAAGCTGGCGGTGACGATGTCCCACAGCACCACGGCGATGTAGATCCAGGTCGCCGGTCCAAAGCGCACCCGCGGACGATCTGGCCAGAACGGGCTGGTGAGGATGGGGACGACGACGCCAATGATCACGCCCAGAACCAGCCCCCCCAGGGTCAGCTGGTTGG
>NZ_JAUSBZ010000137.1 GCF_030651755.1 Phenylobacterium sp.
GTCATGGGCAGCAGGGCGTCCAGGTGCCAGATCAGCGACGGCGCCTCGATCATGGCGCCCACGTCCAGACGGGCCGGCGCGGGCCGGCCGCGACGCTGGGCCCAGGCCACCTCGTGGTCCACCAGGGCGCGGGCGGCGCGGAACTCGTCCACGCTGGCCACCAGGGGGAACATGATCCGCAGGGCCCGGCCGCGCGCCGCGGCGATCAGGGCGCGCAGCTGCAGGCGCAGCAGGGCCGGACGATCCAGCCCCATGCGGATGGCCCGCCAGCCGAGCGCGGGGTTCTCCTCCCGCTCGGCCTCGAGATAGGGCAGCACCTTGTCGCCACCGAGGTCGAGGGTGCGGAAGGTCACCGGCAGGCCGCCGGCGGCGTCCAGCACGCGGCTGTAGAGGGCGGTCTGGGCGTTGAAGCGGGGCAGTTCCTCGGCCACCATGAACTGGAACTCGGTGCGGAACAGGCCGATGCCTTCGGCGCCCGTCTCCCCCAGGATCTCCAGGTCCACATCCAGACCGGCGTTCATCAGCAGGGTGACCTTGACCCCGTCGCGGGTGAAGGCCGGCGTGTCGCGCAGCTTGGCGAACTCGGCTCGCCGCTGTGACCGGACCTCGATCCGCGAGCGGATGGCCTGCACAACGTCCAGGCGGGGTCGCAGATAGGCTTCGCCCGTCTCGGCGTCGACGATCACCGGATCGCCCTCGGTCACACGGTCGCGCAGGCCGTCCAGTCGTCCGACGCAGGGAATGTCCAGGGCCCTGGCGACAATGGCCGCATGGCTGGCCGAGGAACCCTCTTCCAGCAGGAGGCCCTTCAGCTTGTGACGGTCGTATTCCAGCAGGTCGGCCGGGCCGAGGTTGCGGGCGATGAGGATGGCGTCTTCGGGAAGCTCCCGGGCCACGTGACCATCCCCGGCCAGATGGCGCAGCAGGCGGTCGGCCAGGTCTTCGAAGTCATGCAGCCGTTCGCGCAGATAAGGGTCGCGGGCCTGGCCCAGGCGCGCCCGGTGTTCAGAGCGGACCCGCTCCACCGCGGCTTCGGCCGTCAGGCCGTTGCGCACGGCGTCCTGCAGAGACCGGTTCCAGCCGCGGTCGTGGGCGAACATGCGGTAGGTGTCGAGCACCTCGTATGAGGCCTCCACCAGGCCGTGCTGGCCCTCCAGCATCTCGTCCAGCTGGGCCTGCAGGCTGGAGATGGCTTGGGTCAGCTTGGCCTCTTCGGCCACCACATCGTCGGCCAGAAGTTGCGAGGGCGCGACCGGCGGCTCATGCAGAACCGCAATGCCCAAGGCCAGGCCGTCGGAGAACTTCGCGCCTTTCAGACGTTCTGATCGGTGGGGGGCGATCTCGACCCCAGAAAGCTCGTTCTCTGAGATCAGCTCGCCGGCGACCATCTCGGCCAGCACCATGGCGATGATCTGGACGTCCTCGACCTCGTCCTCGGTGTAGATCCGTTCGGTGCGGTTCTGAACCACCAGCACGCCGATCGCCCGCCCCCCGCGCAGCAGGGGGACGCCGAGGAAGGCGTGATAGGGATCCTCGCCGGTCTCCGGGCGGTAGGAGAAGGCCGGGTGGTTGGGGGCGTCGGCCAGGTTCAGCGGCCGGCCCAGGCGCATGATCTCGCCCACCAGGCCCTCTCCGGGCCGCATGCGGGTCAGGTGGACGGCGAGGGGATCGAGACCCTCGGTGGCGAACAGCTCCATTTCGCCGCCGGACCGGCGCATGTAGAGGGAGCACACCTCGGCGACCATGGAGCGCGCGATGATGCGCACCACCATGTCCAGGCGCTCCTGCGCCGGCGCAGTGCGCTGGACGGCCTCGCGGATCTGCCGCAGCAGGCTCCGTTGACCCCGTATGACCGCGCCGGTCATCGCCATCTTTGGTCTGTCTCCTGTCCCTCAGGAATTTCTAGCAGCATCAGACGTCGGATCAGAGACGGAATTCGCCTCGCCGACCCCGTGGTGATCATCGTGTCGCCCGGCCGAGCAGTTCGATCAGTTCGCTGGCCTTGCGACGCTGCTCCTCGGCGTCGCCGCTGACGATGGCGCATTCGATACATTGATCCAGATGGTCCTTCAGAAGCTCGGTCTCGACCCGGGCGAGGGCGGCGCGCACAGCCTGCACCTGGGTGAGGATGTCGATACAGTAGCGATCCTCCTCGACCATGCGGGCGACGCCACGCACCTGCCCTTCGATGCGGCTGAGGCGATTGGCCAGTTTCGACTTCGCGTCTGCATCCTTCATGGGGCGCCTCCTTTGGTCTGGATAACATACCCCAGGCCGGTAATTGCGATATGCCCCTAGGGGGTATAAATTGCGGGCAAAGCCGGAGTTTTGACCATGTCGGAGTTTCACCACCATCACAGCGAACACCCGGCAAAGGCCGGGGAGGCCATCGATCCGGTCTGCGGCATGCGCGTCGATACCGCCGGCGCGCGGCATGTGAGCCAGCACGACGGCGAACCCTACTATTTTTGCTCGGCCGGCTGCCGGAGCAAATTCGAGGGCGATCCGACTCGATACCTGTCTCCCCGTGAGCCTGAACCCGCGGCCCCAGCCGGCACGATCTACACCTGCCCCATGCACCCGCAGATCCGCCAGGAAGGGCCCGGCGCCTGTCCGATCTGCGGCATGGCGCTGGAGCCGGACCTCGTCTCGGCCGAGGCCCTGCCGAACCACGAGCTGACCGACTTCACGCGCCGCGCCTGGATCGGGGGCGCGCTGGCCCTGCCGCTCTTTATGCTGGAGATGGGCGCGCACCTGCTTGGGCTCCATGTGCCGCTACCAGATGGGGTCGGCCCCTGGGTGCAACTGGCCCTGGCGACGCCGGTGGTGTGGTGGGCGGGGTGGCCCTTCCTGCAGCGGGGCTGGCTGTCCCTGCACACGGGCCAGCTCAATATGTTCACCCTGATCGCGCTCGGGGTGTTGACGGCCTGGACCTTCAGCGCCGCCGCCGTCCTGGCGCCCGGATTGATCCCCGCCGCCTTCCGGGACTCCCACGGGGCGCCGCCGCTCTATTTTGAGGCCGCCGCCGTGATCGTGGTCCTGGTCCTGGTCGGCCAGGTCCTGGAGCTGCGCGCCCGGGAACGCACGTCGGGCGCATTGCGCGCCCTGCTGAACCTGGCCCCAAAGACCGCGCTGCGGGTGGAAGCTGACGGGCAGGACGCTGAAGTTCCGGTTGACCAGATCGCGCCGGGGGATCGGCTGCGGGTCCGTCCCGGCGAGAAAATCGCCGTCGACGGTGAGGTCATCGAGGGGCGCGCCGCGGTCGATGAGTCCCTGATCACCGGAGAATCCCTCCCGGTCACAAAGGGGGTCGGCGACAAGGTGACGGCCGGCGCCCTGAACACCACCGGCGGCTTCATCATGCGGGCCGAGAAGGTGGGCGCCGAGACTCTGCTGGCCCAGATCGTCCAACTGGTGGCCCAGGCCCAGCGCAGTCGCGCGCCCATCCAACGCCTCGCCGACCAGGTTTCGGGCTGGTTCGTGCCGGCGGTGGTCGCGGTCGCCGTCGCCGCCTTCATCGGCTGGAGCCTGCTTGGGCCTGAGCCTCGCCTGGCCTACGCCCTGGTGGCGGCGGTCTCGGTGCTGATCATCGCCTGTCCCTGCGCGCTGGGCCTGGCGACGCCGATCTCCATCATGGTCGGGGTGGGGCGCGGCGCCCAGGCTGGCGTTCTGATCCGTGCGGCCGAGGCCCTGGAGCGTCTGGAAAAGGTCGACACACTGGTCGTCGACAAGACCGGCACTCTGACCGAGGGGCGCCCCGATGTGGTGGCGGTTACGCCCGTTGAGGCGACGTCCGAGGACGATCTGCTGCGGCTGGCGGCCAGCCTGGAGCGAGCCAGCGAGCATCCCCTGGGGGCGGCCATCGTCCGCGCCGCCCAGGCCCGCAAGCTGACGCTGAGCGACCCTTCGGACTTTGACTCGCCGATCGGCCGCGGCGTTCTGGGCCAGGTGGACGGACGCGCCGTCGCGGTGGGCAGCGCCGCGTTTCTTGCCGACCAGGGCGCGTCGGCGACCCCGCTGAGTGACGTCGCCGAGGGGCATCGGCGGCAGGGGGCCACCGTGATCTTTGTCGCCTTGGATGGCGCCCTGGCGGGCTTGATCGCCATCGCCGACCCGATCAAGGCCAGCGCCGGTCCAGCCATCGCCGCCCTGCATGCTTCGGGTCTGCGGATTCTGATGCTGACCGGCGACAATGCGGTCACGGCCCAGGCGGTCGCGGCTCGCCTTGCGATTGACGAGGTGCGGGCCGAGGTGTCGCCGCAGGACAAGGCGCGCATCGTCTCTGAGCTGCGCGAGGCGGGCCGTGTGGTGGCCATGGCCGGCGACGGGGTCAACGACGCCCCGGCCCTGGCCAGCGCTGATGTGGGCATCGCCATGGGGGCCGGCGCCGATGTGGCCATCGAGAGCGCGGCGGTGACCCTGCTGAGCGGCGACCTGTCAGGCGTTCTGCGCGCGGTCAGACTCTCCCGGGCGGTCATGGGCAATATCCGCCAGAACCTGGTCTTCGCCTTCGCCTACAACGCTGCCGGCGTGCCCCTCGCGGCGGGCCTGCTCTACCCGGCGTTTGGCCTGGTTCTGTCGCCTGCGATTGCGGCCTTGGCCATGTCGTTGTCTTCGGTCAGCGTCGTGGGCAACGCCCTGCGGCTACGCGGCCTCAAGCTTTGAGACCGGCCTGACGGCGCGGCCTGGACGGCGGGCCGCGCTGGGGCCATCTTCACCGCCAACAAACATAAGTCCTCGGGGAGGGGGCCATGCGTCTCGGATTGACGCTGCTGGCGCTGGGCTGGGTCCTGGCCCTGGGCGGCGGCTGGACGGCACATCTGGTTCAGAGTTCTGGCGGGACAGAGGTGCGCGACGTGCGCTTTCCGGCCGGCGATGGGGCGCAGCTCAGCGGCCTGCTCTATGTGCCGGCTGAGGCGTCCGCTGAGCGTCCGGCGCCAGCGGTTCTGCTCAGCCACGGCTATATCAACACCCGCGAAATGCAGTCGGCCTTCGCCATCGAACTGGCGCGCCGCGGCTTCGTGGTCCTGGCCATGGACATGTCCGGCCACGGCTATTCGCAAGGCACGGTCGGCGCCAACGCCTTCGGCGGCCCCGCGGCCTTCGCCTATCTCAGCGGCCTTCCCATGGTCGACCGGGCCAATATCGGTATGGCCGGCCACAGCCTGGGCGGGGCGCCGATCCTGTTTGCGGCCAAGGCCAATCCCGATGGCTACCGGTCCATGGTCCTGGTCGGCTCGACCCCGGGCATATTCGGCGCGCCGGACGGGGAAGGCCGCGCATTTCCGCGCAATCTGGCGGTGGTTTTCGGCCAATATGACGAGTTTCCGGACCTGATGTGGCAGGTCCCGAAGGGCGGCGACATCGTCAATGCGTCCCGGTTGAAGTCCCTCTTCGCCACCGATGCTCCGGTAGAGCCTGGCCGCATCTATGGCGACATCGCCGCCGGCGACGCCCGCTGGCTGCAGGTTCCGCCGATCACTCACCCCTGGGAGCATTTCTCCGGGTCTGGCGTGGGCGCGACCGTGGACTGGCTGCAGCAGACCCTGGAGGGCGAGGCGCGACCCTTGCCGGCCGACAACCAGATCTGGTTCTGGAAGGAGCTGGGGACCGGGGCGGGTCTGGTCGGGGCGGCGCTCCTGATGCTGGGGACCTTCCAGGCGCTGAGCGCCCTTGCCCGGCTGCCCGCCGCCCAGCCCCGGGGCGAGACGCGCGACCGCCGCTGGTGGATCGTCTTCTCCCTGACGGCGGCGGTTCCGGCCCTGACCTATTTCCCGTTCATGGCCCTTGGCCAGCTGTTCGCCGCCGGGCCGCTGTTTCCCCAGCAGGTCAACAACCAGTTGCTGGCCTGGGCCCTGCTGAACGGGCTGATCACCCTGGTGCTGGCTCTGATCGTGCGCGGCCCCGCGCCGCGTTTCCAGCATCGCTGGCTGGTCTCGCCCCTGATCGCCGTGGCCTCGGTGGGAATGGCCTATGGGGCGGTGGTGGTCTGCGACGCGCTCTTTACGACCGACTTCCGTTTCTGGGTCCTGGCGCTGAAGCCGCTGGACAGCCGTCAGCTGGCCTACGCCCTGGCCTATGCAGGGCCGTGGATCCTGTTCTTTCTGGTCAGCCACCGGGCGGTCGCCGCCCGCGTCAGCCTGAAGAGCCAGGGGGCCGGGGCGGAGATGGCGGCCTGGGCGCTGGCCATGAGTCTTGGCTTCGTCGCCCTCCTGGCCCTGGAGTATGGCGCGCTCTTTCTGACCGGGCGGCTTCTGACCCCGGCCGAGCCGCTGAACACCATCATCGCCATCCAGTTCGCGCCGCTCCTGGCCCTGATCGGCCTGATCGGCGCCTTCGCCTATCGCCGGTCCAACTCCTATGTCCCCGGTGCGGTGATCTGTGGCCTGTTCATCACCTGGTACATCGTCGGGGGCACGGCCACCCACTGGGCGGGGTAGCGGGGCCTAGGGCGGGGTCACCAGATAGGCGCAACGCCGCGCGCCCTGCAGAATGTGGTCGATCCGTTCCACCTTTGCCGGCGCCAGCAGGTCACGAAAGAGCTGGAGCTCAGAGCGGCAGAAACCTTGGCAGGCGCTCGCCGCCGCGCAGATCGGACAGTGGTTCTCCACCAGCAGGAAAGCGCCGTCCTGGGTTGACGACCATTCGGCCATATAGCCCTCGGCGGCGCGAAGTCCGGCCAGTCGGCGCACCCTGGCCTCAAGGTCGTCAGCCCCGACCATCGCCGCCTGATATCCTCGGGCGCTGTCGGACTCCCGCCGGGCGATGAGGCGGTTGAGCCCCTCGAGGCCAAACTCCTCACGCACCGCCGCCAGCAGCTCCACCGTGAGCTGAGCGTGGGTTTCAGGAAAGCGGGCGTGGCCAGCCGTGGTCAGGGTCCAGCTCGCCCGGGGCCGCCCGACCCCGGCGCGTTCGTTGCGGCCCTCGACCAGGCCAGCCTCGGCCAGGCGTTCGACCTGCTGGCGCGTCGCCTGACGGCTGATCCCCAGCCGGGCGGCCAGGGCCGCCGTGGTCGCCGGTCCGACGGTTTTCAAATGGGTCAGAATGTCATCGGCGGAGGAGGGCATCGGCCTCGCATAATTTGACAATTATCAGGTTGCGAAATCATTGCGGTAGCGCTAGCCAGGGTCAAGTCGTTTCGCAATTCAAAGCTTGTCAAATGCCCACCGCCGCCCCCGCAGCCGGGAGCTGGAAAGACGTCCTGGCCGAGGGCCGGTTCGCCCAGTTCGTGCTGATCTGTCTGGCGGTGTGGCTGCATGCCGCCGACAGCCTGGTCACCGCCACCATCATGCCCAGCGTCGGCGCCGACCTCGGCGGATATGCCTATTTCGGCTGGGCGACGGCGGGCTTCCTGTTGGGCTCGGTGGTGGCCGGGGCCAGCGCCGGCTGGCTGACCGGACGCACGGGGCTTCGCCAGGCCTTCGTCCTGTCGGCGATCATCTATGCCTTCGGCTGCCTGATGAGCGCGGCGGCGCCTGACATCTGGACCTTTCTGGGCGGACGCCTGGTCCAAGGGCTCGGCGGCGGCTGGCTGGCCGGGTTCAGTTCGGTGGCCATCGGGCTTCTGTTCCCCGACCGGACCCTGCCAAGGGTCTATGCGGCTGCCACCGGCATCTGGGGGATCGCCACCCTGATCGGGCCTCTGATGGGCGGCGTCTTCGCCGATGCGGGCCTTTGGCGCTGGGCCTTCTGGTCGTTCGTGATCCAGGGCCTGCTGGTGGCCGGCGCGGCGCTTTTCCTGCTGCCCAAGGGCGAGAAGGGGGAGGGCGGCGGCGTACCCGCCCTGCAGTTGCTGCTGATCGCCGGCGGAGTCGGCGCAATCGCCGCGGCGGACGTCCTGGGCGTGTTCAGCCTCGCGGTGATTCTTATCGCCGTGGGCCTGGGCGTCCTGGCGCTCAGCGTCAAGATCGACGCCCGCGCCAAGGTCCGGCTGCTGCCGGTCAGCTCAGGGGACTTCCGCACCATCGGCGGCCTGGGGTTCGCCACCATGTTCCTGATGACCGCGGCATCCATGGGGTTCACCGTCTATGGCCCGGCCATTCTCCAGACCACTCGGGGCTATTCGGCGCTGGCGGCCGGCTATGTGATCGGGGTCGAGGCCCTGGCCTGGACCGGTTCGGCCCTGGCCATCGCTCACCTCACCGGCGTCTGGCGCGGGCGCATGGTGCGCCTGGGGGCTGTGCTGGCCGCCCTGGGTATTGGCCTGTGTGTCTTCGTCATCGCCGAGGGCCCGCTCTGGACCCTGCTGCTGGCCGCGATCCTGCTGGGCTCGGGCTTTGGCCTGTCCTCGGCCTTCATGAACCAGATGGTGCTTTCGGCGCTGCCCGCCGAGGAGCGTGGCCTGGGCGGCGGGGCCATCAATACGGTGCGCTTCACCGGCGCGGCGGTGGGGGCGGCCGTGGCCGGCGCCCTCGCCAATCTGGCCGGTTTTGGCCAGGCCCTGACCTTCGCCAGCGCCAGCGCCGCGGCGCTCTGGGTGTTCGCCGCCGCCACGCCGGTGGCCGCAGCCGCCATATTCACCGCCTGGCGTCTCAGCCAGAAGCAGGACGCCGCGGGCGCGGCCGTTCAGCCAGCCTGACCTAGAGCTTGTCCAGCTCGTAGGCCGCATGCAGGGCGCGAACCGCCAGTTCAGTGTAGGCCGCGTCGATCAGCACGCTGATCTTGATCTCGCTGGTGGAGATCACCTGGATGTTGACCCCCTTGTCGGCCAGGGCGCCGAACATGGTCTTGGCGACCCCCGCATGGCTGCGCATGCCCACCCCGATCACCGAGACCTTGGCCACGTCCTCGTTCACCGCCACGTCCTCGAAACCGATGACCGACTTGGCCTGGCGCATGATCTCGATGGCCCGGGCGGCGTCGCGCTTGCCGACGGTGAACTCCATGTTCGCCGTGTCCTGGGTGCGGGCATGGCTCTGGACGATCATGTCCACGTTCACATTGGCGTCGGCCAGCCGTCCGAAGATCTCCGAGGAGACGCCGGGATGGTCGGGCAGGCCGAAGACGCTGATCTTGGCTTCGTCGCGGCTATAGGCGACGCCGCTCACGATGCGCTTTTCCACGATCTCCTCCTCGTCGCAGACGATGGTGCCCTGACCGGGGGCCTCTCCGGGTTCTACGAAACTCGATAGCACGCGCACGGGCATATGCTGGGCCATGGCCAGCTCCACCGAGCGCGTCTGCAGCACCTTGGCGCCCAGGGACGCCATCTCCAGCATCTCCTCGAAGGAGATCTTGGACAGCTTGCGGGCCTTGGATTCGATCCGCGGGTCGGTGGTGTAGACCCCGTCCACGTCGGTATAGATGTCGCAGCGCTCGGCCTTCAGGGCCGCGGCGATGGCCACGGCGCTGGTGTCGGAGCCGCCGCGGCCGAGGGTGGCGATGCGCCCGTCACGGGTCACCCCCTGGAAGCCCGCGATCACGGCCACTTCGCCGGCGTCCAGCGCCGCGGCCAGTTTTTCGGGCGGAATGTCCTCGATGCGCGCGCGGCCATGGGCGTCGTCGGCGATGATCGGGATCTGCCAGCCGAGCCAGGAGCGCGCCGGCAGGCCCATATTGCGCAGGGTCATGGCCAGCAGGCCCGCCGTCACCTGTTCGCCCGAGGCGACCACGGTGTCGTACTCGTCGTCCGAGGGGGGCAGCCCCTGGGCCGCGGCGCCTGCGCCATCGGTCCAGGCCACCAGTTCATTGGTCTTGCCGGACATGGCCGACACCACCACGGCCACGCGGTGGCCTGCGGCCACCTCGGCGGCCACAAGCCGGCCCACGCGCCGGATACGCTCAAGGTCGGCCACCGAGGTGCCGCCGAATTTCATCACCAGATGGGCCACGCCGGATCGACCCCCGCTAAAGAAGGCCGCCCTTCTACCGACGGCCAAGCCGCCCTGCAACGTAACATTCGAAGGTCACAGGCCGCCGCCGCCCGGCCATGGTCCGCCCGCAGGCGGGGGCGCCCTTCCGCAAGCCTCGCCGCACGCTATATGTGAGGCCATGTCCGCAAGCCCTGATCTCCGCTCCAGCATCGACCCCGAAGAGGTCGAGCGCTTCTCCCGTATCGCCGCCGAATGGTGGGACCCCCATGGCAAGTTCGCGCCGCTGCACCGGTTCAACCCGACCCGGCTGACCTTCATCCGGGACAAGGCGCTGGCCCAGTTTGGCCGTGATCCCCTGGCCCGTCGCCCGTTTGAGGGCCTGCGGCTGCTGGACATTGGCTGTGGCGGGGGCCTGCTGTCGGAGCCTATGAGCCGGCTGGGCTTCACGGTGACCGGCGTCGACGCCTCGGAGCGCAATATCGGCACGGCCAGCACCCATGCCGCTGAACAGGGCCTGTCCATCGACTATCGCTGCGCCACCGCCGAGCAACTGCTGGCGGAGGGGACGCCCCCCTTCGACGTGATCCTCAATATGGAGGTGATCGAACACGTGGCCGATCCGGGCGAATATCTGCGCAGCTGCGCCCAGCTGCTGGCGCCCGGCGGAATCATGATCGTCGCGACCTTGAACCGCACCCTGAAGGCCTTGGCCCTCGCAAAGGTTGGCGCGGAGTACGTGTTGCGCTGGCTGCCGGCCGGAACGCACGACTGGCGCAAGTTCCTCAAGCCTGACGAACTGCGCGGCTTCCTGGCGGGCGAAGCCGTGCAGGTGGATGGCCCCTATGGGGTGGTCTTCAACCCGCTCACCGGCCGCTGGTCCCAGGCCCGGGACAGCGAGGTGAACTACATGATGACGGTGACCCGGGCGGCGGCCTGACTTTCGGCGAACCCGAAGGGCGGCTTGAGCGTTGGTTGCTGCGATCAGGCTGGACCAGGGAGTTTCATGTGGCTCGTAAACGGCCAAAGGGTGTGGTCGGCGTTGGCTGGGCGTGCTTCGCCTCGGCCATGCTGGGGCGCACCGAGCATGCGCCCATGTCCAAGGACTATCCCGACACGATGGTGCGGCGCACCAGCTTCGAGGCCGGCGGCGATCTGGGCTGGCGGATCTCGGCCCTGGAAAGCCCCCGGGACCAGCCCGCGCCGTGGAAGATCGTCGTGGTCACCGGGTCACCCTCCTGGGCGGAGTATTGGGCGCCGGTCCTGGCCGCCCTGCCGACCGACCGGGAGATGATCGTGGTCGACCGCCCGGGCTTCGGCGCCT
The DNA here is from genome assembly GCF_030651755.1 of Phenylobacterium sp. Classification (GTDB taxonomy): domain Bacteria; phylum Pseudomonadota; class Alphaproteobacteria; order Caulobacterales; family Caulobacteraceae; genus Phenylobacterium. The sequence goes on from NZ_JAUSBZ010000137.1 coordinate 11,134, forward strand.
CGGAGCCTGCCGACCATGTGCCCGACCTGGAGGTGCAGGCCCTGGCCCTGTCGCCCCTGCTGCAGGCCGCGCCGGGGCAGAAGATTCTGCTGGTGGGACAATCCTATGGTGCGGCCATCGCCACCTTGATGGCCAGGCGGCACGGCCGCCGGGTGCGCGGCCTTGTCCTGCTTTCAGGCTACTATGGAGAGCCCGGCCCCACGGCGCGCTGGCTGCTGGACACAGGCGCCAAGGCCCTGGCCCTCATCCCCCGGGACCTGCGGAACGCGGTGCTTGAGGTGACGGGGCAGCCCGAACGGCTGGGTCCCGTGCGGCAGGCCCTGGGTGAGCTGCGGGTTCCCATCCACCTGATCCACGGCGATCGGGATGATTTCGCGCCCCTGGAGGCGGCCGAGCGGCTGATGGCCGACATCCGCGCCCGACGCTCCATCCGGCTCGAGCGGGTGGAGGGCGCCGACCATTTCATCAATGACGGCCCGGTTGACCGCCTGCTGGCGGCCCTGGACGCCTGTCTGCCGCAACCCCGGCGGCGACTGCCGCGGCTCAGCTGGCCGACCCTGACGAGACCGGACCTGGCGGGGCTGTGGTCGCGCTTCCCCTCAGCATGGCGCGGGCGCGCCTGGACAGGTCTGGCGGCCGGCCGCGAGGGCGCCTAGGCGGCCCAATTGGGGAAAACCCTCTTGGCCCATCTGACCTGAACGGCGATAACTCTTCCCCAAGAGGGTCCGATCAGCGGCCCTGAACCGCCCCGATCAGTGGGCGCTCATATGGGGAAGCACGACATGAAGGCCGCCGTTCTGCGCGAAGTGGGCAAGCCGCTTCAGATCGAAGACGTTCAGATCAACAAGCCCGGCCCGCACGAGGTGCTCATCCGCACCATGGCCGCCGGCGTCTGCCAGTCGGATCTGCACTTCATCGAGGGCTCATACCCCCATCCGCTGCCAGCCGTGCTGGGCCACGAGAGCGCCGGTATCGTCGAGCAGGTGGGCTCCGAGGTCCGCACCGTGAAGCCGGGCGACCATGTGATCACCTGCCTGTCAGCCTATTGCGGTCACTGCGAATCCTGCCTGACCGGCCGGATGAGCCTGTGCGTGTCCCCTGACACCAAGCGCGACAAGGACGAGGAGCCGCGTCTGATGCAGAACGGGGTCGGCCTGCCGCAATTCCTCAACCTGTCCTCCTTCGCCGAGCAGATGCTGATCCACGAGCATGCCTGCGTGGCGATCCGCAAGCACATGCCCTTTGACCGCGCCGCCCTGATTGGCTGCTCGGTGACCACGGGCGTCGGCGCGGTGATCCACACCTCCAATGTCCGTCCGGGCGAGACCGTGGCGATCATTGGCTGCGGGGGCGTCGGCCTGTCGGCGATCAATGGCGCGGCCATTGCGGGCGCTGGTCGGATCATCGCCATCGACATGGTGCCGGGGAAGGAAAACCTGGCCAAGGCGTTCGGGGCGACGGACTTCATCTGCGCGGCCGACACCGATGCGGTGAAGGCGGTCATGGAGATGACCAAGGGCGGGGTCCACCACGCCTTTGAAGCCATCGGCCTGGCCAAGACCGCCGAGCAGGCCTTCAACATGCTCCGCCGGGGCGGCACCGCCAACATCATCGGCATGATCCCGGTGGGTCAGACCATCAACCTGATGGGCGCGGCCTTCTTGGGGGAAAAGCGCATCCAGGGCTCGATGATGGGGTCCAACCGCTTCCCCGTGGACATGCCGCGCCTGGTGGACTTCTACATGTCGGGCCGACTCAAGCTCGACGATCTGGTGTCCCGCCGCTTGAAGCTGGAACAGGTCAATGAGGCCTTTGATGAGATGAAGCGCGGTGAAATCGCCCGCTCCGTCATCGTCTTCGACGCCTGAACGCCTGAAGTCGGGGCAGGTGGGGAAAGACCGACCCGGCCTTTCCCCTATTAGGCGTGTGCGCTTGTCCCACAGCTTGGCCTTGGGCAACCTTGGTCTACTGAGGTTCGGTCAACGACGTTCCTAGGGGGGAGATCGGCCGCGGCGGCATTGGTCCGCGACGATTCTGGGGGCGTCCAAAAGGGGCGGCGGCGGCCGCCCCTTTTTCTATGGCTGATGCCTCTGGTCTCTATTCCGGCGTGAAGAAGCCCATCAGGGCCGGGCGCACATAGGCGCTGATCACCGTGTCGACCGTGGCGTCCTCGCCCCAGTGCTCCAGCAGCAGCACAGAGTTGAACATCGCCATCACCAGATGGGCCGACAGCAGCGGGTCGACGGGCCGGATGGAGCCATCGGCGATGCCGTCGCTGATGATGCCTGAAAAGGCGTTGGCGATCTGCTGGAACCGCCCGGAAATCGACCGGCGAAGATCGCCAGGCATGGCCGACAGGGCGAAATGGCGCAGCATCCGGCCGCGCTCGCCACTGGTCTGGTGGCCGGTCAGTGAGGCGGCGATCAGCCATAGTCGAGCCCATCCGGTCGCTTCGGCGCGGCCGCGGGTCTTAGCCTCGTCGATCAGATCGAAGGTCCGCTCGAAACAGGCCTGGGCCAGTTCATCCTTGTCGGTGTTGTGGTGGTAGAATGACCCCTTGGTCACATTGAGAAAGGCAGAGATCTTGTCCACCGAGGCGCCGCGGTAGCCCTCGCGATTGATGATCTCGGTGGCGGCCACCAGGAAGCGCTCGCGGGTGACCTCGTCATTGAGAGCCAGGCTGGTCCCCAGCTCCAGCAGGGGGCCGGTCGGCTGGACCTGCCCAGGGGCCGCGAGGCCGTTGATCATCACGTCAGCGATGCGTTCGGCGACCCGGCCGAAATCGCCGATCTCGTAACCGGCGATCCAGGTGTCGGACCAGCACAGCTGGTCGATGATCAGGTGGGCCAGCATGTAGCGACGCGGCCCCGTCAGCCACGGTCCATCGGCCGGGCGCAACAGGCGCGCCAGCCGCTGACGCAGGGCCCGATAGGCCTCCACCAGTTCTTCGTCCTCGGGGGCGCCGATCTGGGTGATTTCGCCGAACGGGAGAAGACGCGGCGCCTCCCCCAGAACAATCCCGCGTCGGGTCTCGAAATAGGCGCCGACAAAGGCCCGCAGCCGCGCCTGGGCGGTCTCCTCCCGCTCAGCGCTTTCCAGCATGGCGTTGAAGCGCGACAGGGTCAGCCGCATGCACTCGGCCGCCAGATCTTCCTTGCGCTTGAAATAGTAGGTGAGGCTGACCGGATGCAGATCCATCCGCTTGGCGACCGCCGCCAGGGTGAAGCCGCTGACCCCCTGATCAATGAAGACCTTGCAGGCGGCGCTCAGTATCGCGTCGCGCCGGGCGGCGTAGCGGGCGCGGGTGGCGGGGCGGGTCGCGACAGTCACGGGACCTCCGGGTGGCGACGTTCGCACATCACCTCAGCTTAGGCCCGGGGCTCGGCTTGCGAAACCCTGACGCTGGGTTAGTTGCGCCGGGGGATCAGCGACGAAGATCAGCCAGGGCTATGGTGTCGATCTCGGCGGCGGCCAGCTTGACGGCTTCCGCCCCCGGCGCCGGACCGGCGTTGGCCAGCAGGCTGTTGATATGCTTGGTCTTGGCTTTGAAGGCCGCCAGTTCCCCCCCCGCCAGGATGGTGCCCTGGGGCACCTTGGCGCCGATGGGATTGACCCGCTGGCCGTTCTTCCAAACCTCATAGTGCAGGTGGGGCCCGGTCGACATGCCGGTAGATCCCACATAGGCGATCACCTGACCTTGCTTGACGCGCATGCCGGGACGAATCCCGTTGGCGAAGCGGGAGGCGTGGGCGTAGCCGGTTTCCCAGCCATCGGCATGGCGGACACGGACCCAGTTGCCATAGCCGCCCCAGCGTCGGGCCTCGACGACCACGCCGTCGCCGGCCGCCAGGATCGGCGTGCCTGCGCCAGCCCCGAAGTCGACGCCCTGGTGGCTGCGGTGGAAGCCCAACACCGGGTGCCGGCGGGGGCCGAAATTGGAGGTGATGCGGGCGCCGTCCACCGGCGTGCGCAGCAGGAAGCCGCGGATGTTCTTTCCGGACTCGTCGAAATAATCGACGTCGCCGTTATTGCGTTCGAAGCGGTAGAACTTGACGCCCTTGACCTCGGCGTATTCGAGCTCGCCGGTCTCGACCACCCGGCCGGACTCGGTGACCTTGCGCTCGAACACCAGCTTGAACTCGTCGCCCGCCTTGATGTCGCGCTGGAAGTCCAGCTTGTGGGCGAACAGCTTGACCACCTTGGAGGTCACCGACGAGGTGGCCCCCAGCTTGGCGGCGCTCTCATAGAGGGAGCCGTGAATCTGGCCTTGGGCGACCGTGGTTTCGTTGCGGATGGCTTCTTCCATCTCGCGCAGACGCAGGGCGCCGTCGAAGGTGCGCGAGAGGGTGACGGCGGTGGCCGGCCCGGTGCGGAGAGACAGGCCGATCAATCGCGCCTGTCCCGCCTCGCCCTGCGGACGGGCGATCGCGGCGTCAAAGGTCATGCCGGCCTTGATGTGGACCGTGTCCATCGCCTCGCCGAGGGTGCGGACCGCCTGGCGGGCCTCCTCAGGAGAAACGCCGGTGCGGGCGACAGCGGCTTCCAGGGTGTCCCCCGGCAGCACCTTCACCGCGACGCTTTCGGGCCGTGCGAAGCCGGGCAGGGCCTCGGCCTGGGCGAAGGCCTCATGCTGCAGGGCGCTGATGGCCGCGGAGTCCAGCAGCGGCGGGACGGGGGCCGTGGCCTCGGCTGCGGTGAGCTTCCAGCCCATGGCCAAGGCGCAGATGCCGCCCAGACCGACCATGAGGCGGGGCGCATAGCGCAGGCTCGGACGTCTGGGATCGAACTCTTGCATCGTGCCCCCCGTATTTAACGACGTCATAGTCTGGGTCACAAGTGACCGCACACGACGTGATGCAGCAAGTGGTAGGCCATGCCAAAGTCGCGTCATGCGGTTAACCGTTGGTAACTTTAAGAAGAATGGTCGATTTGTCGCGTCTTGGCGCGCCACGGGGGAAGTTGATCGCCTCGAGCGGGAGTGTGCTCACAGGAGGTGCACAACACGTTCAGCCGGGCGGCACAGGGCCGCGCCCTTGGCCGTGGCGACGATTGGGCGATTGACCAGGGCGGGGTCGAGGATCATGGCCGCAAGGATGGCCTCTTCCGAGGTCGCCGGGTCTGTCAGACCAAGTTCTGCGGCCCGGGAGCCGCGATCGCGCAACAGGCCGCGAATCCCGCCCTCGGAACGTTCAGCCAGGTCCTGCAGTTGTTCTTTGGTCCAGCCGACCTTGAGATATTCCACAACCGTCGGCTCCACACCCTTGTCTCGCAGCAGGGCGAGGGTGTCGCGCGAGGTTCCGCAGGCGGGGTTGTGATAGATCACCACGTCGGGTCGGCTCATGGCCAAGGGATAACCGACGCCGAGGCTCAAACCAAGCAAAGCCTTACCAAGAAAGCAATTTCGTCCCCGTCACGACGGTGGAGTCAGAGGTGTCGAACGCCATCACGTCCCGGGGCCGCGGCGGCAGGGGCGTGGCGCCGGCCGGCCAGCCCGGGGTGACGGCCCCGTAGCGAACCTCCAGCTGGCCGGCGTCATCCACGGGCTGAAAGCTAAGCTGAACGGGCTGGGCCTCGGCGTTCCATCGCAGCTGCGACCATTGGCCGGGCGTCGCCAGCAGGCCGGCCGGTCGCCCGTTGACGCGGACGTCGCTCACCGGCCCGGATGACCGCAGCTCCAGGATCAGGGTCGTGGCGCCGGGCGGCGGGGTCGCCGACAGGACCTGACGCCCCGCGCCGCCGTCCAGCTCCAGCTGAGGCGACGGCAGGGCGAGGGCAGGCGCTGTCGCGGCGTGGACCGGCCGCCGCCAGACCGGCGTCGCCTCCAGAGAACGGATCTCGCCGCCATCGGCCCTCAGGGCTCGCCGGCTCCAGTCACTGAGCTCCGGGGCGGCCTCCAGGCGATAGGCCCGGTCCTCGCCCTGGTCGACCAGGTACTGGACGATGGTGGCCCTCGGATAGCGTTCCGACCAGGGGGGATCGAGGCGCACAAGGGCCAGCAGAGCCAGGCCCGCGCCCAGCACCAGGAGGGCGGTGATCCGTCCCGCGCCGCCCATGCGCGGATGGGCGAAGGGCCAAAGCAAAAAGGCTGCGAGCCATGCGGTCAGCGCCAGCAGCTCGACCATGTCCAGATTGACGAACAGGGCGTGGATGGCGAAGGACAGCCAGCCCAGACCCACGGCCCCGATCAGGATCATCGGCAGGCGCAGCGCCAGCGGTCGCGCCGCGCCCAGGGTGCTGAGGGCCGCCCCGAAGCAGGCCAGCAACAGGGGCCAGGAGACCAGAAAGGCGGCCGTTGGCGCGAGGATCTGCAGGGCGACGGCCCCGGCCAGACCCGTGGCCAGCAGCCCCGTCCAGCTGGCGCCTCGCTGGGCCGGTCGTCCGAAGGCGGCCAGGGCGACGAGGCCCGCGGCGAGCCCCAGAAGGGCGCCGGGCAGGTCCCATCCGCCAAAGACCTGACACCCCAGACCTGCGGCCAGGGCCAGCAGCCCGGTGGTCAGACGCATGCCGCCCTTGGCCAGGGCCGCCGCCGCCAGCAGAACCACGCCCAGGGCCAGGAGAATGACCACCGCCTCGAACCGGGCGGCCTGGGCCAGGAGTTCGCGCTGCTCGAGATAGCCATAGCCCACGCCGGTGGCCTGGCGGGCGAACCGCAGCACCACGGTGGTCGCCACAAGGACATAGACGCCGGCCAAGGCGCCCTGGCCGGCGTCCAGAAGACGAAACTCTATCCGGGCGCGCCGCGCCCGCAACACCGCGAGACCTAGCAACAGGGCGGAAAGGGCGATCAGGATCCACCCTAAGGGGGCCTCATAGGCCACGGTCTTTCCCCCTGGCAGCGGGGCGTAGACCTTGTCTGGCCCCGTTCCCGGAAGGGTGTCGGAATAGGCCGTGGCCACTGTCGCGGCCAGGGCCTGGTCCCCCAGGTCCTGGAGTGATCTGCGCGACAGGGTCGCCACTGTGGCGGTGGGGCTGTGATAGTCGAATTGCCGGCCGGCGAAGGCGTAGTTCAGGCCGGCCAGGCCCATTTCCCGGGGAATGGTGAAGTCTGTGTCATTGGGCATCTGCTCATAGGCGAAGGCGGCCAGGGAGTTGGACGGCGATCCCGGCGTGACGCGGGCGAAGAGGTCCACTGTGGGGCCGCCGTTTGCGCCGGTCTGGAACATGTTGACCCGGCCCGCAGAGCCGCGGGCCTCCAGGTTGATGACGAAGCCGATCCGCTGGGCCAGGGGACCTTCGGCAAAGAAGGCCCGCGCCCCGAAAAGCCCAAGCTCCTCGCCGTCGGTGAGGATCACGATCACATCCCGTTCGGGCTGTCCTCGGGCGCGCAGGACGCCGATGATCTCGAGGATGGCCGCGACTCCGGCGGCGTCGTCCCCGGCCCCGGGCGAGAGGGGCACGCTGTCATAGTGGGCCATCAGGGCGAGGGCCGGCGCTGAAGGGTCCCGACCGGGCAACATCCCGACCAGGTTTTCGATCCGCGCGCCGTAGACATGGGTCTTGCCGCCGCGCTCCCGGGTGGCGAAGGGCCGGGCCACCTTAACCTGAGGCGTAAGGCCAAGAGCCTCCATCCGGGCGACCAGATGCTCGCGCACGGCGAAGTTGGCGGCGCTGCCGGTGGGGTGGGGCTTCCTGGCGATAATCTCGATGTCGGCCAGGGCGCGACCGGCGGAGAAGGCGCTCGCAGGCGCGTTGGCGGGCGCTGGTCGTGGACCCCGCTCTCCGAACCAACCGATAGCCGCGCCGAGGATCAGGCAGGCCACCAGCGCGATCGTACGTTCCATGGCGTCGCTTCCCCGTCTTGTTCTTTGCGGGGAACCTAGCCTGTTTTGAGGAACTGACTATTGCTGCTCGCCCCTGGGGATGAGCAGCGGACACGAAAACGCCCGCCGGAAGGAGCGGCGGGCGTGTCGCGGAGTGTCGTTGGCCTAAGGCGCCAGCTCAGGCGGCGGCGGCGTTTTCCTGAGGATCGCGCAGCACATAGCCACGGCCCCAGACGGTTTCGATGTGGTGCTTGCCCTCGGCGGCGGCGGCCAGCTTCTTGCGCAGCTTGCAGATGAAGACGTCGATGATCTTCAGCTCAGGCTCGTCCATGCCGCCATAGAGGTGGTTCAGGAACATTTCCTTGGTGAGCGTCGTCCCTTTGCGCAGGGAGAGCAGCTCAAGCATCTGGTATTCCTTGCCGGTCAGGTGGACCCGGGCGCCGTTCACCTCGACGGTCTTGGCGTCCAGGTTCACCACGATGTCGCCGGTGCGGATCACCGACTGAGCGTGGCCCTTGGAGCGCCGGACCACCGCATGGATGCGGGCGATCAGCTCGTCCTTATGGAAAGGCTTGGTCATGTAGTCGTCGCCGCCGGCGCCGAAGGTCTTAACCTTGGTGTCGATCTCGGCCGAGCCGGACAGGATCATGACCGGGGTGTTGATCTTGCCCACCCGCAGGGTGCGAAGCACATCCATGCCGCTCATGTCGGGCAGATTGAGATCCAGCAGAATAAGGTCGTAGTCGTAGATCTTGCCCAGATCGACGCCTTCCTCACCCAGATCGGTCGTATAGACGTTGAAGCCTTCTGACTTCAGCATCAGCTCGATGCTCTGCGCCGTGGCGCTGTCATCCTCAATCAACAGAACGCGCATGAGTCCCTCCTCGAACGACAGCGCAGCTTGGCGGTCCCATTTTGGAAACCCTCCAAGCCCCTCCCGGTAATCTTGCCGGTGAGTTAATTTAAGACCGGTTAATATTGAAAGGCCTCTGAGCAATTCGTTAATCCGATTTGAGAATCAGCGGCAAGCGCAGCGATGCGGCGGGGAGTCGCGGTCCAGTTGAATCTTTTGTGATTGGACGGATTGGCCGAACGGAGGGTGGCCCCTTTCGGAGGGAAATTGGGAACAGCCAAGCCTTCCAGCCGTTTGCAGAGAACCCCCAGAACGCCGCCGCCGCCAAAAGGACGTCCCATGCCCGTCAAGCTGAAGCCCCTGTCTGAACAGGTCATCGTCATCACGGGCGCCTCATCGGGCATTGGGTTGGCCACGGCGCGCAAGGCCGCCGAGGCCGGCGCCGCCGTCGTCCTCGCCGCGCGGAACGAGGGCGCCCTGAAGGCGATCGCCGAGGAGATCAACGCCTCGGGAGGCCGGGCCCACGCTGTGGCCGGCGATGTGGGCGATCCCGCCCAGGTCGAAGCCATCGCCCGCGCCGCCATCGCCCGTTTCGGGGGCTTCGACACCTGGATCAATGACGCTGGGGTCGGCCTCTATGGCGACCTGGAGACCGTGCCGCTCGCCGACCACGAACGCCTGTTCCGCACCAACTATTTCGGCGTGGTGAACGGGTCCCTGGAGGCGGTGAAGCACCTCAAGAGCCGCAAGTCCGGGGGCGCCATCATCAATCTGGGCTCGATTCTGTCTGACGTGGCCGTGCCCCTGCTGGGCGCCTATTCGGCCTCCAAGCACGCGGTGAAGGGCTTCACCGACGCCCTGCGCATGGAACTCGCTCAGGAGAAGGCGCCGATCAGCATCACCCTGATCAAGCCCAGCAGCATTTCGACGCCCTTCCCCGACCATGCCCGCAACTACATGGACAAGGCGCCGCGGGTGCCGCCGCCGGTCTATGCGCCCGAGGTGGTGGCCGAGGCCATTCTGCACGCCGCTCAGCACCCGACCCGGCACATAACCGTTGGCTCTGGCGGCCGGCAGATGGTCCTGCTGGGCGGCGGCGTCCCGGCGTTCGCCGACAAGCTGTTTGCGCTTACGATCCCCAAGCTCGCCAAGCGCAAGGGCGATAAGACCGTGGGGGACAATCTCTATGAGGCCGGCGCCGATGGCCGGACCCGCACCGACGCCTATGGCGGACGACGGTTCAGCATCTACACCCGCGCTCAGCGCCATCCTGGGGTCGTCCTCGGGGCGGGGGCCTTGGCCCTCATCGCCACAGCGGCCTATCTGGGTCGAGGCCCAATCATGCGCAACGCCCGCCTATGGCCACGAGGCTGGCGCGACCGGTGGTCGCACGGGCCATCATGCGGCGTCCGCTGGCGACGGCGAAACTCGCCGCGCGTCATCCAGGCAAGGCGCTCAAGCTCGCCGGCGCCCTTCGGTAGGCCTGAGGCCGGCGGGCGGCGTTTACGAATCTTCACCTGGGATTAAGCCGGCGCCGCCACCCTGGAGATCAGTGATTTCCGGGGGCCCCGCCTTTGCGCAGTCTAGTCGCCGCCGTCGAGCGTATCGATCCGCTTTCCGTCTCTGGCCGTGTGGCCGCCGTCAATGGGCTCCTCATCGAGGCCCGGGGCGGCGTCACGCGACTGGCCGTCGGGGCTCGGGCCGAGATCGAGCGGCTGGGCGCTCCGCCCTTGCCGGCCGAGGTGGTGGGGTTCCGAGACGCCCGCGCCCTGCTGATGCCTTTCGGCGCTGTCGAGGGCGTCGCGCCGGGCGCTGAAATCCGCATTGAGCCCGGCGGCTCGGCGGTGCGTCCCACCAAGGCCTGGCTTGGCCGCATCATCGATGCTTTCGGGGAGCCCATCGACGGCAAGGGGCCGCTGCCCCAGGGCCTGGCGGCCTATCCCCTGCGCGCGCCTCCGCCGCCGGCCCATGCCCGCGACCGCGTGGGCGCCCGCCTGGACCTTGGCGTCAGGGCCATGAACGTCTTCACCACCTGCTGCCGGGGCCAGCGCCTGGGGGTCTTCGCCGGCTCCGGCGTCGGCAAGTCCGTGCTGTTGTCGATGTTGGCGCGCAACGCCGACTGCGACGCCGTGGTCGTCGGCCTGATCGGCGAGCGGGGCCGGGAGGTGCGGGAGTTCATCGAGGAGACCCTGGGCGAAGAGGGCCTGCGCCGCGCCATTGTCGTGGTCGCCACCTCTGACGAGCCGGCCCTGAAGCGTCGGCAGGCCGCCTATATGACCCTGGCCATCGCGGAGTTCATGCGCGACCAGGACATGGAGGTCCTGTGCCTGATGGACTCCGTCACCCGCTTCGCCATGGCCCAGCGGGAGATTGGCCTGGCCGCCGGCGAGCCGCCGACCACCAAGGGCTATACCCCCACCGTCTTCACCGAACTGCCCAAGCTGCTGGAGCGGGCGGGTCCTGGTCCCATCCGCCCCGACGGTACAAGGGCCGGCCCCATCACCGGGCTGTTCACCGTGCTGGTGGACGGGGATGACCACAATGAGCCCATCGCCGATGCGGTCAGGGGGATCCTGGACGGCCACATCGTCATGGAGCGGGCCATCGCCGAACGCGGCCGCTTCCCGGCCATCAATGTGCTCAAGTCCATCAGCCGGACCATGCCAGGCTGCCATCAGCCGCACGAACGCCAGATCGTCACCGCCGCCCGCCAGGCCCTGTCGGCCTACGCCAATATGGAGGAGCTGATCCGCATCGGCGCCTACCGTCCAGGCTCCGACCCGCAGGTGGATCAGGCGATCGCTCTGAACCCCGCCCTTGAAGGGTTCCTCAGCCAGGACCAGGACGAGGCCACAAGTCTCGAAGACTCGTTCGGCGCCCTGGCCCACATCCTTGAAGGCGCCGTCGCATGAGCTGGGCCCAATCCCTGGTGAAGCTGTCCACCTATGAGGTGGAAGTGCTGCAAAAGCGCATGGCCGAGATCAATCAGCGCCGTGCCGACCTGGAGATGCGCCTGTTGATGCTGGAGGCCGAGGGCGAGGCCGAGGCGCAGAACGCCCAAGCCAATGCGGACGCCGGCTGGTACCATATTGGCTTCCTTGACGGTCTGCGGGCCAGGCGGGCGGCCGTGTTCGAACAGATGAAGGCCCTGGCCCTGGAAGAGCAGGGCGCCCGCGACGCGCTCAATGGGGCCTTCGAAGAGCAGAAGAAATACGAGCAGGTGGCCGAGGAGATCCGGCTGAAGCGGTCACGTGAACTGGCCCGCCGGGATTCTGCGGCCATGGACGAGATGGGCCTGCGCCGGGCCGCCGCCGGTCGGTGATGGGTTCGGCCTCTCTCTACGGCCTCAGCCGCCGCAGTTTTCTGGGCTCGGCCCTGGCTCTGGGCGCCTGCCAGCCCGCCGCCCAGTCCCAGACGCCGGTCGTCAGCCTGCCGCCGCTCAAATCCATCGCGCCCTTCCCGGTCGGGACCGCCGTCCAGGCCGTCCATCTGACCGACCCCGCCCTGGCCCGGCTGATCGTCGCCCAGGCCTCCCAGCTCACCCCGGAGTGGGAGATGAAGATGGAGTACATCGTCCGCGACGATGGGACCTTCCGCTTCGATGCCCCCGACGCCATCGCCGCCTTCGCCCGGACCCACGGCCTTGGTCTGTTTGGCCATACCCTGGTCTGGTACGCCCAGACCTCTCCGGCCTTTGAGCGGCTGGACGAGGGCCGGGTGAGCTTTGCTCAGGCCTATCGCAACTACATCCATGCCGTGGTCGGCCGCTATCGCGGCCAGGCGGTGGGCTGGGACGTGGTCAATGAGGCCGTCGCCGAGGATGGCGAGGGCTGGCGCGACAGCCTGTGGAGCCAGAGGCTGGGCGCCTTCGAGCACATGGTGCTCGCCTTTCAGAACGCCCGGGAGGCCGACCCCGCGGCCAAGCTGTTCCTGAACGACTACAATCTCGAATGGATTCCCAAGAAGCGCGCGACCTTCCTGCGCCTGGTGGAGCGGCTGTTGGCGGCCGGCGCGCCCATCGACGGGGTGGGCACCCAGACCCATGTGGCGGCCGATCAGGCGCCCGGCGAGATCGCCCGCACCATCGCCGAGCTCGGCCAGTTCGGCCTTGCGGTGCATGTGTCGGAGTTTGACGTCTCCTTGAGCCGCGCGCAGGGGTTCATGCCCAACCGGGCCGTTCTGGAACGCCAGCAGGCCGCCCTCTACGCCGAGGCCGCCGAGGCCTTCATGGCCCTGCCGCCCCGTCAGCGGTTCGCCTTCAGCTTCTGGGGCCTGCGTGACAGCGAGTCCTGGCTCAAGCGTGAGGACGCCCGCGACACGCCCTTGCCATTCGACAATCAGGGCCGGCCAAAGGCCGCCGCCGCCGCCTGGGCCGCCCAGGTCGGCTAGGGCGCGTTCCGATGGGTGGGAATCGGTTGTCGGAGCGAAACGCGCTCAAACTCTGAGGCCTCGCCCGCGCCCATGGGCGGGGCGCTGAATCAGCATCAGTTCTGCGGCGTCGCTGGACGAGGCGCCGGGGCGCGCGGGGGCGCCAGCCGCTCGGCTTCGGCTTGCTGACGCAGGACGTGGAGATCGTCGCTGAGCCGGAAGATCGCCACATAGAACTCACAGAACGAACGCCACAGAAGGATCAGGGCGCCGACCACCAGCAGGCCGGCCACCAGGACGGGGATGGCGAGCATCAGCCCCATCATGCTGTCTTCGCGCAGGGCCACGCCCACGGCCGCGCCAATCGTGCCGAAGGCGCCCAGGGCGATCACCCCCAGACCCGCCCAGTAGATCAGGTGGATCACGGAGTTCGTCATCAGCCGGTCGAACGTCAGGAGGTCCCACATCAGGGAGGCCCCGGCGCCGCGCTTGGGTTTGGATCTGCTGGCCATTCGTCATCCAACGCTCTGGGGACCAAAGGACGTCCCGCGCGCCAAACCGCTACCAGTCGCGGACGTTCCGGGCAACTTTGGAAAGCTCGCCGCTTCCGTGGCGGCCTAGATCGTGCCCAGGGTTTTCAGGCGGGCGCGGGGATGAACCTCGTTCTGGCTCATCACCGGGGTCTGGCCGCGGAAGCGCTCAATGATGGAGCGGACATAGGGGCGGATGGCCGGGCTGGTCAGGAGGACCGGCGTTTCGCCGCTGAGGGCGGCGCGCTCGAACACTTCGCGCACCCCGCGGATGAAGTCCTGGAGACGGGAAGGCGCCAGGGCCAACTGCTTTTCTTCGCCGGGTCCGATAAGCGCCTCGGTAAAGGCGTTTTCCCACTCCGGCGACAGGGTGACGATGGGCAGGGCGCCGTCATCACCGCGATAGGCGTAGGAGAGCTGGCGCGACAGGCGCGCGCGCACCTGTTCCACCAGCAAGGCCACTGAGCCCGTGTGCGGGGCGGCCTCGCCGATCCCTTCGAGGATCGCCGGCAGGTCGCGGATCGAGACCCGCTCACGCAGCAGGGCCTGCAGGACCCGCTGGACAGTGGTGGCCGTGGCGATCGCCGGGATCAGGTCATCGACCAGCTTCTTCTGTTCGCCAGGCAGGTCCCTCAACAGCTTCTGCACCTCGGAATAGGACAGGAGCTCGGCCATGTTGTCCTTGAGGATCTCGGTCAGGTGGGTGGTCAGCACCGTGGCCGGATCGACGATGGTGTAGCCGCGGAAGGTGGCTTCCTCGCGAAGGGAGTCGTCGATCCAGGTGGCTGGCAGGCCGAAGGCCGGCTCGCGCATCTGCTCCCCCGGGATTTCCACCTGGCCCCCGCGGGGGTCCATGGCCATCAGCGAACCCAGGCGCACCTCGCCCTCTCCGGCGTCCAACTCCTTGATGCGGATGCAATAGCCCTGGGAGGGCAGCCGCATATTGTCGAGGATGCGGACCGAGGGCATGACGAAGCCGTACTCGGCCGCCAGGGTCCGGCGCAGGGCGCGGATCTGATCGGTGAGCCGGCGGCCCTCCAGGTCATTGATCAGTGGCAGCAGGCCATAGCCCAGCTCGATCTTGACCTCGTCGATAGCCAGGGTCTCGCTGATCGGCTCTTCCTGCGGCTCGCCGGTCGGCTCGATGACCGGGGCGGGCGGAGGCTCCAGGGACTTCCGACCCCGATAATAGGCCAGCGCTCCGGCGGCCAGCGCAACGGCGGCGAAGGGCAGGAACGGCATGCCCGGCACCAGGGCCAGCACCCCAGACGAGGCCGCCACCATGCCAAGGCCGACCGGGTTCATGGCCAGCTGCGCCACCAGGGCCTTGTCGGCCGAGCCCTCGACCCCGGCCTTGGACACCAGGAAGCCTGCGGCGATGGAGATGATCAGGGCGGGAATCTGGCTCACCAGACCATCGCCGATGGTCATGATGGTGTAGCTCGCCGCGGCGTCGCCCACAGGCATGCCGTGCTGCATCACACCGATGAGGATGCCGCCCAGGATGTTGATGACCACGATGATCAGGCCGGCAATGGCGTCGCCGCGGACGAATTTCGAGGCGCCGTCCATGGCCCCAAAGAAGGTGGATTCCTGCTCCAGATCCTTCCGGCGACGCTTGGCTTCCTCGTCTTCGATCAGGCCCGCAGACAGGTCGGCGTCGATGGCCATCTGCTTGCCAGGCATGGCGTCTAGGGTGAAGCGGGCGGCCACCTCGGCGATCCGTCCAGACCCCTTGCTGATGACCACGAAGTTCACGATCACCAGGATGATGAACACGATCAGCCCGATGACGAAGTTGCCCCCCATCATCAGGTTGCCGAAGCCCTCGATGATCTTGCCCGCCCCGTCGGTGCCCTCGTGGCCATGGGCCAGGATCAGCCGGGTGGAGCCGATGTTCAGGCCCAGCCGATAGAGGGTGGTGACCAGCAGCACTGTCGGGAAGGCGCTGAACTCCAGCGGCTTCTTGATCAACAGTGAGGTCATCAGGATCAGGACGGCGCTGGTGATCGACAGCACCAGCAGGGCGTCCAGCAGAATCGCCGGGATCGGCAGGATGAGCAGGACAATGATGCTGACCGCCCCGACGGCCAGGGCCACTTCCCCACGGGCCAGCCAGCCCAGCATCTCGCGGCCGGTGGGGTATGGGGCGGACGGACTCGGGGCCTGGGCCATCAGTGACTCTCGACTTGCCTTGCGGCCTTAGGCGGCGTTGGCGCCGGCGCCCTGGGGCGCTGGCACGGCGACGCCGGCTTCGGTGTATTCCTTGAGCTTGTTGCGCAGGGTGCGGATCGAGATCCCCAGGATATTGGCGGCATGGGTGCGGTTGCCGGCGCAGTGTTCCAGAGTGTCGATGATCAGCTGCTGCTCCATCTCGGCCACCGTCTGGCCGACAAAGCCGCGCTGGGCGGCCTCGGCGGCGAAGGTGGCCGCCTGGGCGGTGCGGGCGCCGGCGTCGGCCGGCGCCAGGGGCTGACCATCGGGGAGGCGCACGGCCTCCTCGGTGATCTCGTCGCCCACCGACAGCAGAACCGCCCGGTGCATGGCGTTTTCCAGCTCGCGGACATTGCCCGGCCAGCGGTGGGCGGCCAGGCGTCGCCGGGCCTCGGCCGAGATGGGTTTTTCGGCCATGCCATTGGCGGCGGCGTACTTCTTCACAAAGAACTCGGCCATGACCAGGATATCGCCAGGCCGGTCGCGCAGGGCCGGCAGGCGCAGGTTCACCACATTGAGGCGATAGAGAAGGTCCTCGCGGAAGGTCCCTTCCTTGACGGCCTGGGCCAGGTCGCGGTTCGAGGTCGCCAGGATACGGATGTCGACCCGTACCGGCTTGGCGCCCCCCACACGGTCGATCTCCCGCTCCTGGATAGCGCGCAGCAGCTTGGCCTGCAGGCGGGCGTCCATCTCGGAGATTTCGTCCAGCAACAGGGTGCCGCCATTGGCCTCCTCAAACTTGCCGATCCGACGGGCCAAGGCGCCGGTGAAGGCCCCCTTTTCGTGGCCGAAAAGCTCACTTTCCAGCAGGTTTTCCGGGATTGCGGCGCAGTTGACCGAGATGAAGGGCTTGGTGGCGCGGCGGGACTTCTGGTGGACGTAGCGGGCCACCACTTCCTTGCCCGAACCACTCTCGCCGGTGATCAGGATCGAGGCGTCGGAGGTGGCCACCTGGTCGGCGAGCTTCAGTACCGCCTGCATGTTGGGATCACGCACCACCATGGGCCGATTGTCATCGGCGACCGCGGCCAGGACCGCGGCGATCAGGGCGGCGTCCGGCGGGAGCGGGATGAACTCCTTGGCGCCGGCGCGGATGGCGGCGGCGGCCCGGTCCGGGTCGGCGCCGACCCCCCAGGCCCCCACCCGCACGCGGATGCGTTCAGCCGCGGTGGCCGCGAACAGGGCGGCGATGTCGAGGTCATCATCCACCAGCAGCAGAGCGGCCCCTGGGCCCGCGCGTAGAGCATGGGTGGCGGCCGCGACCGTCTCCACATGGCTCACCTTGGCGCCGGCGCCCATCGCCATCTTCACCGCTGCCGAGAGCTGTCCGTCCAGTTTTCCGACGACCAGAAGCCGCATGTTCAAATCTCCTTACGCGCCGCCGCCTTAGGCCGCCGTGTCGCCGTCCTTGATGATTTCCGTCATCGTCACCCCGAGGCGCTCGTCGACGATGACGACCTCCCCCCGGGCGACCAGGCGATTGTTCACATAGATGTCGATGGCCTCGCCGACCTTGCGGTCGAGTTCGAGGATGCTGCCCGAGGACAGTTGCAGGAGCTGGGCGACGGACATCTGGGCCCGGCCCAGAACCGCCGAGATGCTGACAGGAACGTCGAAGACCGGCGCCAGATCGCTGGCCGCCTTCTCCACGCCCTCAGCGCCGTAGTCCACCACGGGAAGATCCCCCGGTCCGAGCTCCTCAAGTTTCAATTCGTCAGACATGCTTGGTCCTTTCGCCCGTCAGGCGTCGCCGCCGGGAATGAGGGGTTCAGCGTGAAGGCCTTCGGCGGCCAGGGCCGCGTGCAGGGCCTCGGCCACCCGCTGGACGGCGGCGGCCGGATCGAAGCGGGCTGCTCCGTCGCCGAAATCGAGGGCGAAGGCGGTCGGCCCCAGGTTTGGATCGTTGCGCACCTGAATCTGGCCGGAAAAGCCGATCGCCTGCGCGGCCTGGGTCAACAGGGGTTCCAGCCCCTCGGCCATGGCCGGCGCCACGGTCACCAACAGGCGCGGGGCGGTCTCGATTTCACGGGCCAGAGAGTCCAGGGCCGCCTGCAGGGGCGCCCGGGGAAAGGCGTCGAGGGCGGCGTCGGCGATCGACTGGCCACAGGCCAGCGCCAGTTCGGCCGAGCCCACCCGATGGGCGTGGGCGACCTCGGCCAGGCGGGGCAGGGCCGCCTGGCAGGCCTGGGCGATCTGCGAGAGGGCTGCGGCCTGCTGGGCTTCGATCCGCGCCATGGCCGCCTGCTCGCCCTCGACATAGGCCTGGGCGCGAATGACTTCGACCTCTTCCAGGGGATAGATGCGCTTGGGGCGTGCGGAAGCCTGCGCCACGGCGCCGGCGTCGTCGAAGACGGTGTCGAAATCGAATTTGCGCAGGACGGGCTCGGTCATCAGTAGATCAGCTCGTCATCGCCGCCGGCGCCGGCCAGCATGATCTCGCCCTTCGCGGCCAGGTCCTTGGCCACCTGGACCATCTTCATCTGCGCCTGATCGACATCCTTCAGCCGGACGGGGCCCATGCCTTCCATGTCCTCGCGCATGATCTTGGCCGCACGCTCGGACATGTTGGAGAAGAACATTTCGCGCAGGGCGTCCGACGCCCCCTTCAGCGCCAGGCCCAGCTGATCCTTTTCGACCCCGCGCAGCAGGGTCTGGACGCCACCCGGATCAAGCTTGGACAGGTCTTCGAAGACGAACATCAGGGCCCGGATGCGCTCAGCGCTTTCGCGGTTGCGCTCTTCCAGCGCGGCCATGAAGCGCGACTCCGTCTGACGGTCGAAGGAGTTGAAGATATCCGCCATCATCTCATGGCTGTCGCGCTTGGAAGTGCGCGCCAGGTTCGACATGAACTCGGTCCGCAGGGTCTGTTCGATCTTGTCCAGGATCTCGCGCTGCACGGGTTCCATGCGCAGCATGCGAGTGACGCACTCCAGGGCGAAGTCCTCGGGCAGGGCGGCCAGGACCCGGGCGGCGTGCTCGCCCTTCACCTTGGACAGGATGACGGCGACGGTCTGGGGATATTCGTTCTTCAGATAATTGGCGAGGACCGCCTCGTTCACATTGCCGAGCTTGTCCCACATGGTCCGACCCGCCGGCCCGCGGATCTCCTCCATCAGGGCCTCGACCTTGTCGCTCGGCAGGAAGGCCTGCAGCAGCTTCTGGGTCTGCTCGAACGATCCCATGATGGTGCCGGCGCCGGACATGCCCGACACGAACTCCACCAGCAAAGCCTCGACCACATCGGCCGCCACGGTGCCGAGGCTGGCCATGGCCTGGGAGACCTCCTTGATCTCCTCCTCGTCCAAATTCTGCCAGATGGTGGCGTGATCCTCGCCAAGCGCGAGCAGGACCACGGCGGCCTTTTCCGGCCCGCTCAGCTGGCTGGGATCGGTGATGGACTTGTTCCGGCCGCCGCCACGCACAACGAGACTCATGCGGATTCGTGGAGCCAGCTGCGCAGGATCGAGACCGACTGCTCAGGATGGGTCTCGACGAAGTCGGCCACCCGCTTGACCGACGAGGCCTTCACCTGGCCTTCGATCCGCGCGATGTCGATCTTCTGCTCCAACTCCCCCGGATTGGGCAGGGCCAGGGGTTGGCCGGTCTCGGGGTCGACCGCGACCTGGACGGTCTGGCCGTCGGGTGTGGTGGTGACCACCCGCGTGATGGTCTGCATCGGCAGGCCGCCGCCTGATCCGCCGCCCGCGCTCTTCAGGAGCGGGCGAACGACGAAGAACACGATCAGCAGGGCGACGATGGCCAGGATGGCCAGCTCGACGGCCCGCATGATGTCGTTCTTGTCGAAGTCGGTAAGGGGGTTTCCCGACTCGACCCCGCCCATTTCCACCGGACTATCGAAGGGCATGTTGATCACGGTGACCTGGTCGCCGCGCTCTTCATTGTAACCGACGGCGGTGCGAACCAGCTGTTCGATCCGGGCCATCTCGTCTTCGCTGCGCGCGGCATATTCCCCGGGTCGGCCGTCTTCGCCGATGGGCCGGACGCCATCCACGGCCACCGCCACAGAGAGGCGTTGCACCCTGCCGGGCTCATTGACCTCGGTGCGCACCTTCTTGGAAATTTCGTAATTGGTGGTCGACTCCGTGCGGCCGCTGGCCGAGCCCAGGCCGCCGCCGGCTTCAGGCGCGCCCAGGCCGCCAGGGATGTTGGCGTCGGCGGTGACCATCCCGTTGTTGTTGGCCTCGGTCTCGTTGGCGTTTTCCTCGACCGTCTGCTCCGAACGCACCACCTGACCATCGGGGTCATAGGTCTCTTCCTGCAGGGTCACCCGCGCCAGATCCAGTTCAGCGGTGACATTCACCCGCGCCTTGCCTGGGCCAACGACGCTTTCCACCATCGCCTTGACAGTCTTGGCGATGCGTTGTTCGACCTCGCTCTTGCGGCTGTCGGCGATTTCGCCGGCGAAGCTCTCACCGCCAGCCGACAGGGTCTTGCCATGCTGGTCGACGACCGTGACCCGGGCCGGTGTCATGCGCGGCACGGCGCCGGCCACAAGGTTCTGAACGGCGCGAACCTGCTCCGGCGTCGGGGCGCGGCCGCCGACGCCCATGGTGATGGAGGCCGAGGGTTCCTCAGCGGCTTCCTCGAACAGCTGGCGCTTGGGCAGGACCAGATGGACCCGGGCCGAGGTGACGCCGTCCAGGCCGCGGATGGTGCGGGCCAGCTCCCCTTCCAGGGCGCGCTGGCGGTTCAGCTGCTGGACAAAGTCTGTCTGGCCCAGGGCGCTGGAGTTGTCGAAGATCTCATAGCCCACCGAGCCCGCTGTCGGCAGGCCCTGGCTGGACAGCAAAAGTCGGGTGGAGGCCACTTCATCGCGGTTGACCAGGATGGTCGAGCCGTCGCCCTTCACCTCGTATTTCACCCGGGCCTGCTCCAGGGCCTGGGTGATCGAGCCCGCTTCGCGCATGTCGAGGTTGGAATAGAGCAGAGCCTTGGGTTGGCCCAGATTCATGGTCACAGCGATCAGGGCCGCAGCCACGCCGGCGCCAATGCCGAGAATGGCGGCCAGCCGGCCGATCCCGAACCTTTGCAAGGCGGCTACAAACTGATTCAAGGCGCGTCCCACCCCAAAACCCTACGCCCGGCGCCCACTTTGGGCCGGCCGCTAGGCAGGATTTACCCAGTCGATGGTAAACGCCGCGTTTAAGTCTTGGCATTGCGGCCCCTGCGGCGAAGTTTGCCGGCGGGACTTGATGTCGCAGCCCGGGCGGGGCGCGCCCGCCCCCGGCCCGGTCGCGATTTAGCTGCTCCAGGGTGTCAGGGCGCCCCAGTGGAACAGCACCACGGCGAAGGCGGCATAGATCAGGGTGGTGGCTGTGAAGGCGAGCTTGCGCGCCACCGGCCAGCTGTCGAGGCGACGACCGCCGCGCCAGATGCTCAGCAGGGAGGCCAGGGTGAACAGGGTGAGCACAGCGGCCACCAGGGCGCAGGCCGAGGCCAGGAGCAGCCGCGCGCCGGGCCAAGTGTAGACGACTTGGGCTGTGTCCGACGCGCCCATGATCCAGGCGCCGAACAGACCCATAGCCAACAGCCATAGGGCCGCCTGGATGGTCTGGACCAGGCTGGCCTGACTCTGGATCTGTGTCTGGCGCAGGTCGCGGCGGTTGCGCAGGGCCAGCCCCACCAGGGTGGCGATCGCCGCCAGGGCGGCAAGGCCCGCCAGCCAGGTCAACATGGCGGGGCGGCTCCAGAGGCCGACGCGCTGAAAGCGGACCTCGTTGAAGGTCCCCTGAAAGGCCGTGGCCCGGCCGCCGGCGATGTCGAACACCATCCGGTCAGGTCCAGTTGTGGAAATAAATCTTCCTTGGGCGGGGTCCCCGTCGGGAAGCCAGGTTTGCGATCCGGTGAGGCGGTGGGTCACCAGACGTCCATCCCGGGTGACCTGGACGCTGACGCCCGAGAGAATGAATCCCACGAAGCGCTCCAGGCCCACATAGGCCCGACGGGTCCCCAGATAATGGCCTTCATACCGGCCAGCCAGACGTCGCAG
This sequence comes from Phenylobacterium sp., assembly GCF_030651755.1. Lineage (GTDB taxonomy): Bacteria > Pseudomonadota > Alphaproteobacteria > Caulobacterales > Caulobacteraceae > Phenylobacterium. Next base: position 32,869 of record NZ_JAUSBZ010000137.1, read on the forward strand.
GTCTGGATGCCCCGTCTGAGGGGGGGCCGCCGCCGGTCCATAGAACTGCGCCACCACCTGGGCCGGAAGCCGGGCGGCCAGTTCCGCGCCGTTCTCGGTGTTGACGCTGATGAACACCCCAAGACCCAGATCCGGGACCATCACCATGTTGGAGGCGAAGGACAGGGTGCCGCCCGCATGCCCGTAGCCCTTGCGCCCCCCAGGGAGGGGGTAGGCGATGAAGCCGTGGGGCCAGTCATTGATGCCGGCCTCATTGGGCCGAAGCGGCGTGCGGAAGGCCCGGGCCGTCGCCGGACCAAAGAGTCTGGCGTCCTCGCCGAATGCGCCGTCGTTCAGCAGGACGATCATATAGCGGGCCATGTCGGCCGCCGTGGACGAGGCCGAGCCCGCCGGAGCCAGGTGGCCCAGATATTCAAAGGGACGCACCTGGAAACCCTGGACCGGCGACCAGCGGAAGCCGTCGGACAGGTCGCGGGCGAGGTTTTCGGGCATGGGGGCGGGAATGCCCTGACGCGGCGGATGGGGCTCACGGAAGCTCGTGCGGGTCATCCCCAGGGGACCAGTGATTCGCCCCTCCACCAGTTCTTCGAAAGGGCGTCCCGACACATAGACCAGGGCCTGTCCCGCCAGTCCGACGCCGTAGTTCGAATAGGTGGGGAACTGTCCCGGTTCGCGCACCCGGCGGGGGCGTTCCTGGCGCAGATACTGGGCCATGGGGCGCTCGCGATCAAAATTCCGCTCCATCAACTGGCCGAGGACGCGGTCCTCGAATCCCGGGGAGTGGTCCAGCAGATGGGCCACCTGGACCGGCTGGGCGAAGCCTTGATCGCGGATCTGGAGCTGTTCAGGCAGATAGAGGTTGATCGGGGCGTCGATCCTGATGCGCCCGGCCTGAATCTCCTCCATCAGCAGGATCCAGGTGAAGGTCTTTGAGATGGAGCCGATGCGGAACAGGGTGCGGTCCGGGTCGACCTGCCGCTGCGGCGAGAGGCTGGCGTGGCCATAGCCCTTTTTCAGAATCACCTGACCGTCTTGCACCACCGAGACCGTAACCCCGGCGATGCGGTCCCTGGCCATGGCCGAGCCGATCACCCCGTCCAGATAGGCCTCCAGCTGGGCCGGGTCGACAGGGGTTACGCCCTGGGCCGTGGGGCTGTCGATTGCGGCGGCTGCGGCCGCGGCGCCGTCCGCCGAGGCCGCAGGCGGCCCAACTGGTCGAGGCGCGGGCCTTGGCCGGGCTGGCGAGCGCGGGGCGGGGTTGGCCAGGGCCTCATAGGGGATGGGCCCGTCCGGCAGGGCGGGCTGAGCCTGTCCAGGCAGAGGCAGGCACAGGGCCGCAACGAGCGTCACCACCGCAAGCTTGGGCAAGAAGCGCATCACCGGAACTCGCTCTGTCTGGAAAACTCCCCACGAAGCTCCCTTCTAGGGCGCCGCGACGGGGCCTCCAAGGCGCAGCGTCTCTGCTTGGCGCGCGCCTGCGAAGGTCAATAGGGGAAGCAGGGCGCGAAGCTGTGGACCAATCCACACCTGCGGCTCCGAAGGGGGGCTGACGCCCTCCGTTTTCTCGCGTTCGGCGACGCAGGCGCCGACGGCGCGACTCAGGGCGATGAAGTCCGCCACCTGGTCGATCGCGCTCAGGAAACAGGCGTCGAAATAGGGATAGGTGTCAGCCTCCCCGCAGCCAAATGAGGTCCGGTCTGGCCGGGCGGCGGTCAGGATCATCCGGTTGGGCTTGGCCAGGGCCGGGACAAAGACGCCGGAGAAACAGGCCGAAATCACCACCACCGTGGGTTTCTCCCCACAGCTGCGGTCCAGCATCAGACCAAGAATCTGCGGCGCCAGGATCTGGTCGTCGACCAGGACGCCCCGGGGGTCTCCATGAGAGGTGAAATAGACCAGGCAGCCCCTTGCGGCTGGGGCCAGGGTGCTCAGGCTCTGATAGATGGCCCGGGCCGAGGCCTTCTGCGGGCGCTGCCCCCTGTCGCCCTCGGGACGGACGGAAAACTGCGCCACCTGACTGTCGTCGAGTCCGAGGCCGATGATGGCGCGTGAGATGTCTCGACGGGCGTTGTCAAAGGCCTTGGTGGGACCGCCCAGGGACCCCTTGTCGTCGCCAGCCACCACCACCGCGACCCAGGACTGGAAGGGTTCGGCCAGGGCGACCGCCGGCCAGGTCATGCCGCAGGCGAGGCCGAGCGCCAGGGCGCAGATCCGAAACCTCAGACCGGCGCGCTGGCGGGCCAAGTCAGGTCTTGTAGGTCTTGAACGGGGTGGGCAGGGCCGTCCCCGTGGCCTTGGCCAGCAACCGGCCTTCGGGATCAAACAGCTCGCCCTCGGTGAAGGCGATGCTGCGGCCCCATTTCAGCACGCGACCGATCCCCTTGATCTGCCCAGGCATGGCCGGACGGAGGAAGCTGGTCTTCATCTCCAGGGTCGGCGCCACATGGGTCATGCCCGAGGCGACCATGCAGGCCACCGACATGGCCTCGTCCAGCATGGCGCAGAGATAGCCCCCCTGGATCTGCTTCATCGGATTGAGCAGGAGCTCGGCCTTGGCGTCGAAGGCCACCTCAACCATCTTCTGGGCCTGGTTCACCGCCACCATCTGGAAGCCGAGGGTCTGGGAGCCGGTCGGCTGGTTCTTGGTGCGCAGGAAACGGGCCAGGATGGCCTCGTCGGTCAGAGCCTCAGGCTCAGTAGCGGCGACGTCGGTCATCGGGCCTATTTCTTGCGGAAGTGATCGAGAGAGATGACCTTTTCGGCCGGATCGATGGGGGGATCGGGCTCCCCGGCCGGTTCCGCCGCATTGGCTTCGCCGGCGACCGCGGCCGCAGCGCCGCCGTCGCCGCCAGCCTCGAACTGCAGCAGGAACTGCACGCTCGGGTCATAGAAGCGCGACACCGCCGCATAGGGCACCGACACCCGCTTGGGCTGGCCGCCAAACTTCAGGGTCACCGAGAAGAAGGTCTCGCCAGGCGCCAGGTCCCAGTACTGGTGCTGCAGGACGATGGTCATCTCGTCGGGATATTTCGACAGCAGATCCACAGGACCCGACACGCCCGGCGCGTCGGTCTTGAAGGTCACATAGAAATGGTGGGCGCCGGGCAGGCCCTCGGGCGAGGCCGCGCGCTTCAGGGCGGCCTTGACCACGCCGCGCAAGGCTTCCTGGGCCATCGCTTCGTAGTGCATCTGGTCTTGGGCCGGGGGCTCTTGGGCCATGGGGTCTCCGCCTGGGGTCTGCTGGCCGGAGGGTAGCGTTTCGGCGCCGTGGCGCAAGCGCCCGTTGCGTGGCAGGCGAGCCATGACGGTGGTTGGCGCGGGGAAACGGATTGGCTAGTGTCTCGGCCGCGGCGGGGGCCGGTCATGTTGTTCGCGTCGCCGAGCTTTCTTTTCGTATTTCTGCCGCTGTGCCTGGCCGCCTATTTCGCCAGTCGCACCATGGCGACCCGCAATGCGGTCCTGATCGCCGCCTCCCTGATCTTCTACGCCTGGGGCGAACCGGCCTATGTGGCCTTGATGGCCGCCATGACGGTGTTCAACTATGGCGCCGCCCTATGGATTGACGCGCGGGACGGCCCCTCCCGAAAGACCGCGCTGCTCCTCGCCGTCGGCGTCAATCTGGCCGCGCTCAGCCTGTTCAAATATGCCGGCTTCCTGGCTGACAGCCTCAACCTGGTGTTGGCGCCCGCAGGGTTGGGCGTGCCCCGACCGCAGATCCCACTGCCCCTGGGCATCTCCTTCTTCACCTTCCATTGCCTGTCCTACCTGATGGACACCTATCGGCGGCGGTTTCCCGCCAATCGGGACCTGCCGCAGGTGGCGCTTTATATCGCCCTGTTCCCACAACTGATCGCCGGACCCATCGTCCGCTACAAGACCATCGCGCGGCGCCTGGTCCTGCGCCGTCACAGCCTGGGACGCGCCTCCGCCGGGATGCGAATCTTCATCATCGGCCTGGCCCAGAAGCTGCTGATCGCCGACACCCTGGCGCCGGTGGCCGACGCGGTGTTCGACCAGACCGCCCAGCCGGGCCTGGCCGAGGCGTGGCTGGGCGCGGTGGCCTATACCCTGCAAATATATTTCGACTTCGCCGGCTATTCGACCATGGCCATCGGCCTGGCGATCATATTCGGGTTCAACCTGCCGAGAAACTTCCGCACCCCCTACGCCTCGACCTCGATCACCGAGTTCTGGCGTCGCTGGCACATCAGCCTGTCCACCTGGTTCCGGGACTATCTCTACATCCCCCTGGGCGGTAATCGCGGTCCGGACTGGAAGACCTGGCGCAACCTGGTGATCGTGTTTCTGCTGTGCGGCCTCTGGCATGGGGCGGCCTGGACCTTCGTCCTTTGGGGCGCCTGGCATGGCGCCTTCCTGGTGCTGGAACGCATGGGGCTGGGGGCGGTCCTGAAGGCGATCCCGCGGCCCGCGGCCTGGCTCTATGCGCTGATGGTGGTGATCCTGGGCTGGGTGCTCTTCCGGGCCGAAAGCCTGGGCCGGGCGGTCGAGGTCTGGGCTGGAATGGCCGGCCTGCGGGGCCTGGGGGAGTTCAGCGCGGCCACGGCGATCGCCTTCCAGCCCATCCATCACTGGCTGATCCCGGTGGCCGTCGCCCTGGCGGTGTTCGGCCTGCCCTGGCGGGTGCGATCGGGCCAGAGCGGACGAGCCTGGATCGACACCGCCATGATCCTGCTGCTGCTGGCCCTGGCCCTGCTGCGGGTGGCGCAGGGCACCTACAGCCCATTCCTCTATTTCCGGTTCTGAGGAAGGCGCCATGTTCAGTCCTCGCCGATATCTGATCCTGATGGTGATGGCGGTCCTGGTGGTCCCTGTGATCGCCATGCCTCTCGTCCCGTTCCAGACCGTGTCGCGGGAAGAAAACCGCATGCTGGCCTCGCCGCCGGCCTGGCCACAGGATGCTGAGGCCTGGCGTCTGGCGCCCCGGGCCGTGGACGCCTTCCTTGCCGACCACTTCGCTCTGCGGGAGGCGGCCATCTGGGTCGGCGCCCGCCTGGAGCGACGTCTGGGCGTCACCACCCCGGCCCAGGCGATGGCGGTGATGGGAGAGGGGGGGCAGATGTTCCTCACCGAGGGCCTGCTTCGCTCCACGGGTCAGGACACCGATCCCCAGCGGGCCGGCGACTATGCCGATTTTGTCTGTCAGGTGGCCGCGCGCCTGGCGGCCCGGGGAACGGTCCTGGCCACCGGACTGGCCCCATCGCCCGGGACCATCCTCACCGACCAGACCCCGCCCTGGGCGCGGCCGGCGGTCACGCCCAGCGATCATGATCTGATCCTGGCGGCGCTCAGCGCCTGCGGCGCTCCAGTGAGTGACCTGCGCCCAGCACTACGGGCCGCCGCGGACTCCGCGGCCATGTATCGCCGTTTCGACAGCCACTGGACCCCCAAGGGCGCGCTGGTGGCCTACAACGAAATGGCCGAAGCCCTCGGACGTCCGGACTGGCGTTGGGCTCATGAGGATCTGGCCTGGGCCGAGGTGCGGGTCGACGACGGGGACCTGCCGCGCATGGCCGGCATGCCGCCGGCGATCGAAACCCTGGAAATCCACGACCGCACGGGCCTCACGCCGAGGATGACCCGTCAGGCGCTGGACGCCTATGGCGGCCCGATACCGGCCTTCTCCGTGCGGAGCGGGACGGAGGGGCCAAGCGTCGTCATCATCGGAGACAGCTTCACCGCCGACTTCTTCCCTTCCCTGATGGCCGAGCGCGTGGGCCGCCTGGTCTGGATCCACATGAATGGTTGCGGCTTTGACTGGCGGGTGATCGAGGACGCCGCCCCAGACTACGTGCTGCTGCTGCCGGCCGAACGCAACGCCATGTGCCACGGGGTCCGACCCAAGGGCTGGGGCTGACAAGCCTTAGGGGCAGGGGCAGATTTCGATTTGGGGAAAGGTGGAGGGGTTCTGTTGCAAGGCCCCCTCCCGGCCCCGCCTAGCGCTGCTAAGACACTAGGAGTTTAGGTCGAAATCTATCGGACCGCTTACGCAGCCAAACGGACTTCTTCAGCGAAGTTATCGTTCGCATTTAGATTAAGGCCCGAAACGGTGGGCCAAGCCGAGAGAAAGCAACACCTTTAGACGTCTGTCGATGCTGATCGGCCCCAGATTTCCCGGCGATACCCGGAGAAGGATTTGGTGGAGCCGCCGGGAATCGCACCCGGGTCCAGTCCGCTTATGACGTGCGCGTTTATCTCCATAGTCCGGCGAACCGGACAGGTTGAATATAGGGCGGGGCCGGCTGAATTTGAAGGCCTTTCGCGAAACCTCAGGGGTTTGGCGGCCGATCGGCGGGCTTGATGCGGCCGCCGCCGCCGATCAGGGCCCCATAGGCGGCCCGCTCCCGGGAGAAGTCCGCGCCATTGGGGAGCAGAACATCGATCCTGGGCTCGTGGCCCAACGCCGCCCCGACGGCGGTTTCCAGGAGCTCGGCGACCTCGCCCACCTCGGCCTCATCGCAGTCGCGGCGCAGGGCGCCGCCCTGGCGTTCGGTCAGACGGATCAGGTCAAAGGCCACGCCGTCCAGGCAGATGGAGCCGACGCTGGCGTTCCCCTCCTGGGCGACGGCGTCCCGCGGGCTGTCCCAGACAGATGCGGCCGCCAAGGCCTGGATCCGCGCCCGGTAGCCCGCCGGCAGCTCCATGTCGAAGCCGACCCGCCGGGCGATATCTGGCTCACAGCAGGCGCGGCCGGCGCGCACCTGGACGAAGGCCTTGCCGTCCCGCCGGGCGGTCAGGCGGATGACCATCTGCTCAACGCTGTTGGAGGGCCTGCGCCAGACCTCGATCATCGCCTCGCCGCCATAGACCACCTGCGTCTGCAGGGGCGGCAGGCCCCACAGGCGATAGAGGGTCGGCTCGATGGGGGTGACCACAGGGGCTGGGCCGCTGCGGGGCAGGCGGCGCCTGGCCATCGGGTCGGCGGCGTCGGACAGGGCCGGGCGCTCGGCGCTCCACCATTCGCCGGGGTCGGGCGGGGGATAGGGCCAGGCCGCGCCGGGCGGGGCGGCGGTTGGCGCCTGGGCAAGGCCAGGTGTGGCTGCCATGAGACTGAGGGCCAGACCGAGGGCCGCCCGCTGCGTCTTGGTCGCCATGCCGTGCTCCTAAAGGGCGTCGGCCCCCCGTGTGATGGAAAGCACGCCGGTGCGTGACAGTTCCACAAGGCCGAGCGGCCGCATCAGTTCGGCGAACTTGTCGATCTTGTTGGGCGCGCCGGTGATCTCGAAGACGAAGCTCTCATGGGTAGTGTCGATCACCCGGGCGCGGAAGATGTCGGCCACCCGCAGGGCCTCGACCCGCTCGGCGCCGAGGCTCTTGACCTTCACCAGGGCCAATTCGCGTTCGAGACCATTGGGGTCGCGGGTCACGTCCTGGACATGGCGGGTGGAGACCATCTTCTCCAGCTGGGCTTCGATCTGACCCAGCACATGTGGCGTGCCGCGGGTGACGATGGTCACCCGGCTGGTGTGAGCATTGCGGTCAGTCTCGGCGACCGTCAGGCTCTCGATATTGTAGCCCCGGGCGGCGAACAGCCCGACCAGCCGGTGCAGCACGCCCGGCTCGTTGTCCACGAGCACGGCGAAGGTGGCGAGGTTCTCCACCTCGGCCTTGTGGTCGAGGTCATAGACGGAGGCGGGCTGGGGATCGGGCATCAAGGTCTCTTCCATACGTACGGGAGATCAGGTGTCACAGGCGCTGGCTGAGGGCAACCGTGGCTGGCCGCTTCGACGACGGCTCAGCGCGCTTACGGTGGTCCAGTCGCCGGAGGCGAGGGCTTCCTTCTTGGCGCGGGACCAACCCTTGACCTTTCGTTCGAAGGCGATGGCGTCGGTGATGCGCTGGAACTCTTCGCACCAGACAAGGGTCACGGGACGACGCCGTTGCGTGTAGTCGCCGCCTTCGCCAGCTTGATGTTGGCTGACGCGAGTCTGGACATCCTCACCGCGGTGCGAGCCGACATAGTATGAGCCGTCTGCGCACCTCAGCATGTAGACCCAAGCGCTCACGCCGCCGCCCTCGTCCTTCGAGGCCCGCTGCGCGGGCGCCTCAGGATGAGGGCGACTGGAACGCCCTGCCTCATGGCCTCACATACCTTCCTCATCCTGAGGTGCGAGCGTAGCGAGCCTCGAAGGACGCAAGGCCTCACACCAGCCGCTTGCCGGCGTCGTCGATGATGGAGCCGAGGTCGCGGGCTTCCTGGGCCAGGATCATCTCGTTGTGCGCCTTGCCCGACGGGATCATCGGGAAGCAGTTCTCTTCCTTGGTCACCCGGCAGTCGAACAGCACCGGACGGCGGACGGAGATCATCTCGGCGATCTTGTCGTCCAGTTCGCCGGGATGCTCGGCCCGCAGGCCGACCGCGCCGAAGGCCTCAGCCATTTTCACGAAGTCCGGCAGGCTTTCGGAATAGGAGTGCGAATAGCGCTCCCCATGCAGCAACTGCTGCCACTGGCGGACCATGCCCATCCACTCATTGTTCAGGATGAAGATCTTGATCGGCAGGTCGTACTGAATGGCCGTCGCCATCTCCTGCATGGTCATCTGCACGCTGGCGTCGCCGGCGATGTCGATGACCAGGGAGTCCGGGTGGGCGATCTGCACGCCGACGGCGGCCGGCAGGCCATAGCCCATGGTGCCCAGGCCGCCGGAGGTCATCCAGCGGTTGGGGTCTTCGAAGCGGAAGTACTGGGCGGCCCACATCTGGTGCTGGCCGACCTCGGTGGTGATGTAGACGTCCTTGTCCTTGGCGTGGTGATACAGCCGCTCGACCGCCTGCTGCGGCTTGATGAGCTTGGAGTCCGGCGTGTAGGCGAAGCAGTCCCGCGCCCGCCAGACCTCGATCTGCTTCCACCATTCGTCCAGCGCAGTCTTGTCCACCGACAGGCGCATGGCCTTCCAGGCGGCGATCATGTCCTCCAGCACGCTGGCGGCGTCGCCGACAATGCCCACGTCGCAGCGGACGTTCTTGCCGATCGACGAGGCGTCAATGTCCACATGGATCTTGCGCGAGGTGGGCGCAAATGCGTCCAGCCGGCCGGTGACCCGGTCATCGAACCGGGCGCCCAGGGCCACCATCACGTCGCAGTCGTGCATGGCGTGGTTGGCCTCGAAGCTGCCGTGCATGCCCAGCATGCCCAGCCACTTGGGGTCTGCGGCCGGGAAGGCGCCCAGGCCCATCAGGGTCGAGGTCACCGGCGCGCCAGTCAGTTCGGCGAACTCCCGCAGGAGTTCCGACGCCCTGGGGCCGGCATTGATGACGCCGCCGCCGGTATAGAGGATCGGCCGGCGCGACTGGGCGATCAGGGTGACGGCTTCGGCGATGCGGCCGGCGTCGCCCTTGACCTGGGGGCGGTAGTCATGGGCGTGGGTGACGGCCTGTGGGCCCTGGTAGGCCGCCTTGCCGAACTGCACGTCCTTGGGGATGTCGATGACCACCGGGCCAGGGCGGCCCGAGGTGGCGATGTGGAAGGCCTCGTGCATGATGCGCGGCAGGTCGTCGACGTTCTTGACCAGATAGTTGTGCTTGGTGATCGAGCGGGTGATGCCGATCGTGTCGCACTCCTGGAAGGCGTCGGTGCCGATCAGATGGGTGGCCACCTGGCCGGTGATGACCACCAGCGGAATGGAGTCCATCAAAGCATCGACGATGCCGGTGACGGCGTTGGTCGCGCCGGGCCCCGAGGTGACCAGGACGACGCCGGGCTTACCGGTGGAGCGGGCGTAGCCTTCGGCCGCGTGGGTCGCGCCCTGTTCATGGCGGACCAGGATGTGACGCAGGCGCGGCTCGGCGAACAGCGCGTCATAGATCGGCAGCACCGCCCCGCCCGGATAGCCGAACAGGACCTCTACGCCCTGGTCGATGAGCGAGCGGACGACGATCTCGGCGCCGCTCATCATCTCGGTGTCGGCGGCTTCGGGGGCGGTGATGGTCTGGTGGGCGGTCATGGCAGTGGCCTTCTTAGGCTGGCCTTCAGGGCAATAAAAAAGGCCCGCTGGGGGGCCTGGTGCAAGCGACCTCGTTCGCGCCGATCGAAATCGGCCCGTCTAAGGTCGCCACTTAAGTACGATGCTGACGCGCACGCGCGTTCTCCAGATATAGGGTTTCCCGCTCATCGCATGCTCACGCCGGGGCGTCAAGGCGCGCTCCGAGCAAGAAACTGCCTCCATTGCGCCTCGGGCTCGGTCTCCGTGACCCGGGGCCAGTCCGGCGTCTGGTTGCGGAACCAGGTGGCCTGGCGCTTGGCGTAGCGGCGGGTTTCCTGCTGGGCGGCGGCCAGCGCGGCCTCCCGGTTCATCTGGCCCGCCCGCCATGCGGTGATCTCCCGCAGCCCCAGGGCCTTCATCACCGGCAGGGCGGGATCAAGGTCACGGGCGAGCAGGGCCGAAACCTCGTCGAGCGCCCCGGCCGCGAACATGGCGGCCAGGCGGGCGTCGCAGCGGCCATAGAGCGCCTCGCGGGGCGGATCGACGACGAGGCCCCGCCAATCCTCCGCCGCCAGCGGCGACGTGGTGGCCGACTGCAGGTCGGACAGGGCCTGGCCGGTGGCGAGATAGACCTCCCAGGCGCGCACCAGCCTCTGACGGTCGCCAGACGCGATTCGGGCCGCCGCCGCCGGATCGACCTGCGCCAGCTCATCGCGGAAGGCGGCCTCACCCAGGGTGTCGAAGGCCGCGCTGGCCTGTTCGCGGACCTGCGGCGGCGCGTTCGGGATTTCCGCCAGGCCGTGAGTCAGGCCGCGGAAGTAGAGCCCCGTGCCGCCTACCAGGATCGCAGGTCGTCCCCGATCCCGGATCGCCGCGATGATTGGCAGGGCCGCGCGCAGCCAGCGTCCCACCGACCAGGCTTCTGCGCCGTCAGCCACGCCGAACAGGTGATGCGGCGCCTGGGCCATCTCTTCTGGCGTCGGCCGGGCGCTGAGAATCGTCAGGTCGCGGTAGAGCTGGATGGAGTCGGCATTGATGATCTCGCCGCCAATTTCCCCGGCCAGGCGCAGGGAGATCGCCGTCTTGCCGCTTGCCGTCGGCCCGCCGATCAGCCAGATGCGGGGCTCCATGGAAATCGCTCTCACCCTTGTCAGTCCGCAGGAGGCCGCGCTCGCCGCGGCCACCGTCCAACTCACCCAAGCGCTCGCAGGCGCGCAGGCCCGCGTCAAGGAACCCCGGCCGCTGGGGCCCGGCGCGGTGGACCTGTCGGTGGAGGCCCAAGCCATCGCGCCGGTGCGCGCCGCTGTGCAGGCCGCCCTCTCGGACCTGCCGGTGGACGCCTGCGTCCAGCCCTGGGCGGGACGGCGCAAGCGGCTGCTGATCGCCGACATGGATTCCACCATCATCGGCTGTGAGTGCATCGACGAACTGGCCGACTTCGCCGGCGTGAAGGACAAGGTCTCGGAGATCACCGAGCGGGCCATGCGTGGCGAGCTGGATTTCGAGGCGGCCCTGCGCGAGCGGGTGGCCATGCTGAAGGGGCTGCCGCTCTCAGACCTCCAGCGGGCCTATGATGAGCGCGTCCGGCTTAATCCAGGCGCCCGGACCCTGGTGCGGACCATGGCGGCCGGCGGCGCGCGCTGCGTGCTGGTCTCCGGCGGCTTCACCTTCTTCACCAGCCGGGTGGCGCAGGCCGCGGGCTTTCACGCCCAGCGGGCCAACACCCTGATCGAAAACGGCGACGTCCTGGCCGGAGATGTGGGCGTCCCCATCCTGGGCCGTGAGGCCAAGCTGGCCGCCCTGCGCGAAGAGGCCGCCGCCATCGGCGCGGACCTGTCGGCGACGCTTGCCGTGGGCGATGGGGCCAACGATCTGGCGATGATCGAGGCTGCAGGACTCGGTGTCGCCTACCGGGCCAAGCCGGTGGTCGCCGCCCAGGCCCACGCCAAGGTCGATCACGCCGACCTGACGGCGCTGCTCTACTTCCAGGGCTTCACCGCCCAGGACTTTGTCACCGACTGAAGCAGGCCTTGATTTCGCGCGGCCGGCGGCCTGGGCTAAGAGCCTGTCCATGACCTTGCCGCGTCCCGTTTCCGCCGTCGTCTTCGATATGGATGGCCTGCTGATCGACTCCGAACGCCTGATGCTCCAGGCGATGCAGGGCGCGGCCCTGGCCCTGGGCCGGGACATGCCCTTCCCGGTGTTCCAGAGCATGGTCGGCCTGACCCACGCCGCCAGCGACGGCATCCTCATCCGCCATTTCGGCGATGGCTTCGCGCTGGACGACTATGTGGCCGATGTGCGGGCGCGGTTCGTCGAGGCTCACAACGCCGGCGTCGCCCTCAAGGCGGGCGTCATCGAGATGCTCGACCATCTGGACGCGGTCGGCGCCCCCCGGGCGGTGGCCACATCCTCGCGCATGCGATCGGTGGAGACCCACCTCGGCCATGCGGGCCTGCTCTCCCGGTTCGACGCCTTCATCACCGCCGAAAGCGTCACCCACGGAAAGCCGCACCCCGAGCCCTATCTGAAGGCGGCGGCCGCCCTGGGTATGGACCCCCGCGACTGCATCGCCCTGGAGGACAGCCACAACGGGGTCCGCGCGGCGGCGGCGGCCGGCATGATGACCATCATGGTGCCCGACATGCTGGAGCCCAATGACGAGATGCGGGGTCTCTGCGTGCGCATCGCCCAGGACCTGCACGAGGTCCGTGACCTGCTGGCGGTGATGGTCGGCAAATGAAAAGCCCCCGATCCGGCTAAGGATCGAGGGCTGATCGTCTTGGCGTCGCCGACGCTTATCGTGTTCCGCCCGGGCCCCGCTCGAAGTAGCGGAAGAAGGCGCTGTTGGGCGACAGGACCATGGTCGCGTCCCCCTGACCGATGGAGGCCTCATAGGCCTGCATCGACCGGTAGAAGGAGGCGAAGCCCGCATCCCGGCCAAAGCTGGTGGCGTAGATGCGCGTCCGTTGCGCATCGCCTTCGCCTCGGGTGCGGTCCGCGGTTTCCTGGGCCGTGGCCAGGGTGATGGTCACTTCCTTGTCGGCCTCGGCGATCCGTTCGCGCTTCTGCTGTTCGCCGACGGCGCGGATCTGGGCGGCCTGCTGTTGGCGGGCGGTCTCCATCCGGCGGTAGGTGGCGGCCATGTTTTCCTGCGGCAGGTCGGCCCGGCGGATACGGACGTCGATCACCTCGATGCCGAGCCGCGAGGACGCCGCCCGGGCGCGAACATCGGCCAGGGTGTTGGCCATGACGCCTGAGCGGGCGCCGGAGATGATGTCGCTGGAGGGCGCTGAACCCAGCACCTGGCGCAGGGAGGAGTTGACCAGTCGCTGAATACGGTCGCCAGCGGTCCGGTCGTCGCGCAGGGTGCGGTAGTACTGCAGGGGTTCGCTGATCCGGTAGCGGATGAAGGCGTCCACCACCAGGCGCTCCTGGTCGGCGGCGATGACCTCTTCCTCTTCGGTTTCGAGGGCGATGTTGCGCTTATCGAACCGCAGCACCTGCTCCATGAAGGGGATCTTGACCTTCAGTCCCGCCGTGGCCTCGGAGCCCGCATTGACGACCCGGACGGGGTCGCCCAGACGGACGACGATAGCCTGCTCGCGCTGATCAACGATGAAGAAGGTGTTGGCCAGCACGATCAGGGCCACCACCGCGGCGATGGCGTAGGGAATGTAGCGACGGTCCATCATCATTGGCTGCTCCTCGCGCCGGGGGCGGCCGATCCGGTCTCAGCCGGAGTCGCGGTGACGTTCGGTGTTCCGGTCCGAGGCCGGAAGACGTCCGGCGGCAGGATGATCGGGGCGCTGGCGCCGTCGGAATCGACGATCACCTTGTTCGAGTTCTGCAGCACGCGCTGCATGGTCTCGATGTAAAGGCGCTCGCGGGTCACAGCCGGGGCGGACCGATATTCGGCATAGATTTGGTCGAAGCGCGCCGTCTCACCGGTGGCTTCCCGGACAGCCTGCTCGCGATAGGCCTCGCCGGCCTGGGTGATGCGCGCGGCGTCACCCTTGGCCTCGTTGACCACCCGGTTGAAGTAGGCCTCGGACTCGTTTCGGGCCGACTCGGCGTCCTGGCTGGCGTTGAACACGTCACGGAAGGCCGCGATGACCTCGGCCGGCGGGTCAGCATTGCGGATCTGGACCTCGACGACGCTGACGCCAGCGCCCCAGGAATCCAGGGTCTGCTGCATCAGTTCAGCCGCCTGGGCCTGCACCGGACCACGGCCGCGGGTCAGGATGAAGTCGAGCTGCGAGCGGCCGACAACTTCGCGCATGGCGCTTTCGGCCACGGCCTTAACCGACTCCTCAGGATCGCGGATGGTGAAGATGAACCGCGGAGCGTCCGCCACCCGCCAGGTGACGCTGAACTTCAGGTCGATGATGTTCTCATCGCCGGTCAGCATCAGACTTTCCTGGGCGTTGGCCGATTCCGAGGTGCCGCCGATATCGATACGGTTCAGGGAGGTGACGGGCACCTTTTCGACGCGCTCGATGGGGGCGGGCAGGGCGTAGTTCAGGCCAGGGCCAGCCGAGCGGGAATAGGCGCCGAAGGTGGTCACCACGGCCTGCTCGTTGGGCTGAACGAGGTACAGGCCCGACAGCGCCCAAAGCGCGAAGGCCACGGCCGCGACCGCAGCTATGGCGCCGGGACGGATCTGATCGCCACCGGGCCCGCCGAAGAACCGTCGAAGACGGGCCATGAGCTGCTCAAGCAGCACGTTCAGGTCAGGCTGAGGTCCGCGAGGTCCGCGGGGACCGCCGCCGCCAAGGCCGGGCCGCCTCGGGCCACCCGGTCCGCCGGAACCGCCGGAGCCGCCGCCTTGTTGTGGCGGGGTTCCCCAGGGGCCGGGATTTACGTTGTCATTCCAGGGCATTCTTTTTGTGCGTCGTCTTTCTGGGTCGCGTCGTCGGGGGACGTCGTTGGGGTCGGCGTATCTCGGCGCGGCCGCGATGTTCGGTCCGCAGGGGCGGACTTGTAAACCGGCGCTTACAGCCGGATATGTGACGGCCAAGCCGCCAAAGCAAGCCGAAGACGACATGAACACATCACGCCTGCCTGACCGCGACGCCCTGCTGGCTCAGCTCGAAGGGGTCATTGACCCTCGCAGCGGGAAGGGTCTGGTGAGCGCAGGGCTGGTCCAGGGCCTCTCGGTTCGCGCCGGCCGGGCCGGGTTCATGATGGAGGTGGCGCCAGGCCTGTTGGAGCTCTACGAACCCCTCCGCGCCCAGGCCGAAGCGGTCCTTCGACAGACGCCCGGGGTCGAACAGGCGCAGGTGGTGCTGACCAATGCCGAGGGCCATGGCGCCCCGCCGCCGCACCCGGCTCAGCGCACAGCCAAGGCGGCGTTAGACCCGCTCGCCGAGCCGCCTCTGGCGCCCGGGGTGACCCGGGTGCGCCGGGGGGCGCGGCTGGCGGCCGATCCCCAAGCCACCCCGTCGCCGCCCCCTGACGCCCTCCGGCCGGCCCATGTGCGCCGGGTGATCGCCGTGGCCAGCGGCAAGGGCGGGGTGGGGAAGTCCACCGTGTCCGTCAGCCTGGCGGCCGCCTTTGCGGGTCTTGGTCTGCGGGTCGGTCTGCTGGACGCCGACGTCTATGGTCCGTCGGCGCCGCGCATGCTGGGCGTGGATGGAGACCCGGAATACCATCCCGAAAAGAAGCTGATCCCCCTGGAGGCCTGGGGGATCAAGGTCATGTCGATCGGCTTCATGGTCGACGAAGGCGCGCCGATGATCTGGCGCGGTCCCATGGCCTCCTCGGCGGTGCGCCAGATGATGCACGAGGTCGCCTGGGGCTCGGAAGAAGAACCCCTGGACGTCCTGATCGTCGACATGCCGCCGGGTACGGGCGACATCCAGCTGACCCTGATCCAGAAGATGAAGCTGGACGGCGTGGTCATCGTCACCACGCCGCAGGAGATCGCCCTGATCGACGCCCGGCGCGCCGCCTCCATGTTCCAGAAGACCGCGACACCGATCCTGGGCCTGATCGAGAACATGGCCTATTTCGCCGATCCGGCGACCGGAACCCCCATCCCGATCTTTGGCCAGGGGGGCGGCGCAATCGAGGCCGAACGGCTGGGCGTGCCGATGCTGGGGCAGATCCCCATCGACGTGGCCCTGCGTCAGGCCTGCGACGACGGTCGTCCCTTGGGCGCTACGGCGCCTGACAGCGGCCCGGCCAGGGCCTTCCGTCAGGCGGCCGCCATGCTGCGCGGGCGGCTGGGCCTCTAGCTCTTGCGGGGCTCCACCAGGGGGGTGGCGATGGAGGGCTCGCTGGCCAGGGTCTCGATCACCGGCGCGTTGTCGTAGAGCGCCTTGTCGTAGAGGGCGTCGCGTTCATCCAGTTCCTGGCGGATCTCGCTGTGACGCTCCTCGCCCAGCTTGTAGCCGACGAAGCACAGGCCCCCGAGGGCGACGAAGAAGATGGGGCCCACCAGGAAGGCGTACTCCAGGCCGCGCACCGCCTCGGGTGTGTTCACCGCGCCGTCGGTGGCGATGTAGCCCACCCGATCGAGAACCGTGAAGGTCAGGAAAACCGCGAAGGCGCCGGAGATTTTCGAGGTCAGGGTGGTGATGGCGTAGAGCAGGCCTGAACGCTCCTTGCCCTGTTCGAGGCGGACCTCGTCAGCCACATCGGCGGTCATGGCCCGGGTGAGCACCTGGAAGCCGGCGGCCAGGAAGCCGGCGGTGAACATCTGGAAGGCGCCGATCATCATGTCGCCCTTGGGCAGGAAGGGCAGGGCCACCAAGGCGAGGGCGTAGCCGGTGGTGGCCACCATCACCGCCCGGTGCTTGCCGATGCGCATGGCCAGACGACCAAGCAGCGGCGCGCCGCCGAAACCAGCCAGGATATAGACCGCCAGCAAGGCGCTGGCCTGGCTGGTGGTGAAGCCGCGGCTGTCGGTGAAGAAGAAGAGGTACAGCGCGCTCATCCAGCCGGGACCAAGCGACAGACACAGGTCGGCCAGGACGATCCGCCCCATGGAGGGCCGCGCGATCAGCCGCCAGTATTCTTTCAGCTGGAACTTCTGCTGGCCCGGCACGTCGGGGGAGATCTTCTCCGGCGTCAGGGCGACCACCAGCCAGACGGCCAGGGGGGTCAGGATCATGACGAACCAGCCCATGGCCGGCACGCCCTCGGACTCCGGACGGCCGAGGGCGGCGACGATGAAGGGCATCAGCAGGACCAGCAGGGCGCCCATGACGCCCACGGCGGTCATGATGGCGAACACCCTTGAGCGGTCATTGTAGCGGGGGGCCAAGGTGGCGGCCCAGGCGGCGTGGGACAGGTGCAGGATCGAGGTGCCGATATAGAGGATCAGCAGCCAGAAGATCAGGCCGGCCACGCCGCCTGAGGGCGAGATGAACAGCATGAAGATGGCCAGCATCAGCACCGGCGCGCCGATCATCGTCCACAACCGGTAGCGGCCGAACCGCGTCCGCGTCCGGTCCATGGCTAGGCCCAGAAGCGGATCAAGGGGGATGTCGATCATCCGCACGAAGGCGAAGGCGGTGCCCACCGCGAGCAGGCTGATCCCAATCTCGCTGGCGAAATGCCGGGGCAGATAGACCGACATAGCGATGGTCAGCGCCGACAGCGGCAAGCTGGTGCAGGCGAAGGCGAGGATGGTCGACAGCTTCAGCTGTGACGGCGGTGCTGCAGCCGCGGCTGCGTCGGTGGTGGCCACTCGGGCGTCTCCCCAGATCTATGGTGACGCCTCTGACGGGCGCTATCCGTGGCTCATAGGTTACGCGCGATCACCTGCGTCAAGGCAAGGCCCATTTGAGGTTGAGAGGCAAAAGAAAACGGGCGGCCCCCAGGAGGACCGCCCGTCGTCAGATCAGGAGCAAGGACGGGGTTTAGCCACCCGACAGCTTGCGGAAGAACTTCTGGCTCTGCTCGCCGCCGGCGGCGTAGGCCGCCTGGCCTTCGGGGTCGGCGATCTTGGACCAGTTGTCGCGGACTTCCTCGACCGACAGACCGCCTTCGCCCAGATAGACGCCTTCGGTCTCATAGATGCGCGACAGGGCGAAGGCGCCCGCGCCGGCGGTGAGGATGGCGCCGGTGGGGGCCTCTTCCGAGCAGAGGTAGACCACGCCCGGAGTCACATATTCGGGCTTCAGGCGCTCGAGGATCGCGGGAGGCATCAGATTCTCGGTCATCCGCGTGGCGGCCACCGGGGCGATGGCGTTGACGTGGATGTTGTTCTTGGCGCCCTCGAGACGCAGGGTGTTCATGAAGCCGATGATGCCCAGCTTGGCCGCGCCGTAGTTGGACTGGCCGAAGTTGCCATAGAGGCCCGAGGACGAGGTGGTCACCACGATGCGGCCGTAGTTCTGCTCGCGCATGATGTCCCAGACGGCCTTGGCCGGCTTGACGGTGCCCATCAGGTGGACGTTCAGCACGAGTTCGAAGTCCGCGATCTCCATCTTGGCGAAGGACTTGTCGCGCAGGATGCCGGCATTGGCGACCAGGATGTCGATCCGGCCCCACTGGTCCATGGCCTGCTTGATCATCAGGGCCACGCCGGCGTCGTCGGTGACCGAGGAGCCATTGGAGATGGCTTCGCCGCCGGCGGCCTTGATCTCTTCGACCACCGCGTCGGCCGCAGCCGAGGAGCCGCCCGAGCCGTCCACCGATCCGCCCAGGTCGTTGACCACGACCTTGGCGCCGCGCCGGGCCAGTTCCAGAGCATGCTGACGGCCAAGCCCGCCGCCCGCGCCCGTCACAATGGCCACTTTACCGTCGAAGCGGATGTCCGCCATGGAAGTCTCCCGATATCAGGTGAAGGAATTGGCGGCGTTGTGCGCGGCTGACCCCTTCTCCGTCAAGGCGTTGGCGCGTTCTCAGGTGGCCGGGACGACCCCCGCCGCGGCGGTCTGGGCCGGGCGCAGGAACTTCACCAGCACCCGCTGGCCGACCAGGAAGGGGGCGCCGTCGGCGCTGACCACCACCTCGACCACCCGCTCGTCGGCCCGTTCGGTGGGGTCGTCAGAGACCAGCTTGCGGGCGCCGAACACGGCGGCGCGGCGCAGCACCTGGCCCTTGAAGGTCTTGGTGGGATCGGCCTCGGAGGCGATCTCGACGGTCTGGCCCAGGCTCACATGGGGCAGGGCGCCCTCGGCGATCTCGGCCCGGACGATCCGCTGGCCG